>DATKOE010000038.1:0-9858 GCA_035524815.1 Rhizomicrobium sp. | reverse complement strand
AAGAGGGCGTATCGGGTAGCGGCGGCGCTGTCAAAATCCGGCGTACAATTGACACAACCCGCCTTCGGGTCTTAGCAAGCGCGCCCGGCGCGCTTTGCGCGCCAATCTGATTAAATGGGCGCTGCGCGCCCGGTGCCCACCCTGGCACCTGTCGGAGGGAGCTTTGGCAGATACGGCAAACCCCCGCTTCCTGCGTCCGGTCTCGGCACCTGGCGCCGATCCCGGCCAGGCGATCACCTTCGACCGGCCGCTCGACCTCGATTGCGGCCGCGCGCTCGAAGCCTTCACCGTGGCTTACATGACCTACGGCACGCTCAACGCCGCGCATTCGAATGCCGTGCTGGTATGCCATGCGCTGACCGGCGACCAGTTCGTCGCCAGCGCCCACCCGGTCACCGGCAAGCCCGGCTGGTGGGAGACAATGGTGGGGCCCGGCAAGCCGATCGACACCAACCGTTTCTTCGTCATTTGCGCCAACGCCATCGGCGGCTGCATGGGCTCGAGCGGGCCGGCGGAAATCAATCCCGCGACCGGCGAACCGTACGGCCTCGCCTTTCCACTCGTCACCATCCGCGACATGGTGCGCGCGCAGGCCGCCCTTCTCGACCGCCTGGGGATCGACAAGCTGATGTGCGTCACCGGCGGTTCGATGGGCGGCATGCAGGCGCTGCAATGGGCGGCGAGCTATCCCGACCGCGTCGTGGCGGCGATGCCGATCGCCTGCGCCGCGCGGCACTCGGCCCAGAATATCGCGTTCCACGAAGTCGGCCGCCAGGCGATCATGGCCGATCCCGAATGGTGCGAAGGCGCCTACCAGCAGAAGGGCACGCAGCCTTCGAAAGGACTGGCCGTGGCGCGCATGGCCGCGCACATTACCTATCTCTCGGAGGCGGCGCTCCAGCGCAAGTTCGGGCGCAACCTGCAGAACAAGAACGGAATCTCCTTTGCCTTCGAACCGGATTTCCAGATCGAATCCTATCTGCACCACCAGGGCGCCAGCTTCGTCGACCGCTTCGACGCCAATTCCTATCTCTACATCACCCGTGCGGTAGATTATTTCGACCTGGCGGCCGACTACGGCGGCGTGCTGGCGGACGCCTTTCGCGGCTCCAAAACCCGCTTCTGCATCATATCCTTCACCAGCGACTGGCTTTATCCCACGGCGGAGAACAAGCGCATCGCCCATGCCATCAACGCGGCCGGCGGAACCGTGAGCTTCGTGGAGATCGAGACCGATCGCGGTCACGACGCCTTCCTGCTCGACGAGCCGCAGATGTTCGCCACCGTGCGCGGGTTCCTCAATTCCGTGGCATCGAGCGTGAGGGCGGCCTGATGCTGCGTCCCGACCTTGCCGCGATCGCGGAAATGATTCCCGACGGTTCCCGCGTCCTCGACGTGGGCTGCGGCGACGGGGCCCTGCTTGAGCACCTCGCCACCACAAAGAACGTCGATGGCCGCGGGCTGGAACTATCGCAGCAGAACGTGAACGCCGCCGTGGCGCGCGGTCTCGCCGTCATCCAGGGCGACGCCGACACCGATCTCGGCGAATACCCTTCGCAGGTCTTCGACGTCGTGATCCTGAGCCAGACGATCCAGGCCACGCGCAATCCCAGGCAGGTGCTCGCCCAGCTTCTGCGCATCGGCCGCCGCACGGCGGTTTCGTTGCCGAATTTCGGGCACTGGCGCGTGCGGCTCTCGCTGCTTGCGCATGGGCGCATGCCGCGCACCGAAACGCTGGCCTACGAGTGGTACGACACGCCGAACATCCACCTTTGCACGATCGCCGATTTCGTCGGCCTGGCGACGGCCTCGGGCGCCGTGTTCGAGGAGGCCTTCGCGCTGACCCGGCATGGCCTGACCCACCCGATGCAGCCCCACTCCTGGATGCCCAATCTGATGGCGGAGGGCGCGATTTTCCTGCTGCGCAACGGCCGGCAGGCATGAAAAAGGCGGCCCGCGCGAGGCGGGCCGCCTTTCTTGACAGACGCCTGCGTCAGGCTTTGCCGAGCAGATGCAACGCCTTCGTGTAGCTGGCGACGCCCTGCGCAAAGAGACCGGTCGAGCAGTACGAACGGCCGGCATCCGCCTGGGCGCGGGCCTGATCGGTGGCTTGGCCGGGCTGAGCGGCGCTGAGGGCTTCGCTAACCTGCTTGCCGAGATGGACGCAGTCGTTGCGGCCGGAGGCGCTGGCAGCCGGCGACAGAACAAACGCAGCACAAGCCGCTGCAATCGCGATCCGAGAAACGAACTTCATGACTTCCTCCTGAACAGTATCCGGGGGTGATCCGGTGATGCTGAGGTATGCCGCTTCCGTCACGTTTTGTAGCCGTCAAATGGTCGTGACTGCCGAAAAGAGGCTAACGCAGTACCGCTTTGTGCAGTAATTAATCTAGAACAATCATGCACTTGCTTTGGCCGCCTGAAGTCGAGCTTGGGCTGCATGGGCGATATGCGGTCGACGCAATAATGTTTCAAGACCTTGAAACGATATTTGCCTCGTTGCGGCCGAGCGGGCGACCCAAGCAACAAGGGCCGCCCCGTCGCGACCGCCTTGTCAGCCCTTGCCGAGCAGTTGCAGGGCTTTGGTGTAGTGCGCCACGCCCTCCGCATACATGGACGAAGTGCAGTAGGCGCGCGCGGCGGCCTCCTGGTCCTTCGCGGCGTCGGTGGCATCGCCCGGCTGCGCGGTTTGAAGCGCGGCTGCGACCTGCTTGGCCAACTTCATGCAGTCCGAGAAATTGGCGGCCGCATTCGCGGCCGGCGCAAGCGCAATCGCGGCGACGGCAAGCACAGCAGTCCATTGAGAAAGTTTCATGAGTCTCCTCCTATCCGGGGCATCCGGTGCATTGGAGGTAGAGAGCACCCATGACTCTTTGTAGGGCGCCGTTGCTCATCTTTCTGTGAAGCCGATGAACCGAACGTTGGCCTAACATACTGATCTGCAACGGCGGATCAGTTTCGCCGCGAATTGGAAGAGCACAATCTCGTGATCCGGTCTGCGCTTTCGGCAGGATCACATATCGTTGAAGATTCGAAATAGCCCTCAACCCTGCAGCGTATGGGCGGGCCGCAGCGCAACGTCCTTGCGCCGGTGCGCTTTCAGAGCCGGTGCGGTTCCGTAAAGGGACTTGCTGGCCTCGACCAGATGCACCCCGCTCAATCCGGTCAAGAACCGGTGCCCCAGCCGTTCGAGCCCTGTTCCTATTCCCGACAGCCGCCTGCCGCTGAACGGCGGCATGTAAAGTGCGCGTTCCCAGCGCACTGGCTCGAACAGCGTGTCACACAGAAGCGTACCGAGTTCGCCGCGATGAAACGGCCGTCCGCACGCAAACGGAGAGGCCTCCATCTGCGCCCACAAGCTCGCGCGGTTCGGCGCCACCAGGAGAATGCGTCCCTCGGGCGCCAGCACCCGCCAAAGCTGGCGCAGCAGCACACGCGCCGCGTCTGCGCCTTCAAGCCCATGGACGACAAGAATGCGATCAAACAGGGCGTCGGCGAACGGCAGCGCGTCTTCCTCGCCGAGCAGGGCGAGTTGACGTTGCGACGGCCAGGCCACGACCCCCATGCGCGCCGGCATCATGGCGATCGCCCGTTCCACCTCCGGCAGGTAGTGCTTGAGATAGGGAACGGCAAAACCGTAGCCGAGCACACGGCAACCCCTCAAATGGGGCCAGATATCCAGGATGCGGCGCGCGATCAAACGCCGGGCCGCACGGCCCGTCGGCGATTCGTAGAACTCGACCAGCTCGCCCGCGTCGAGACGCATGGCAACTGCCTACGCCGAAGCGCGAAAGGGTTCAATGCAGAGGCCGGGGCTGATAAGAACGGCTCTCGTTTGGTCTTGCGCGCGAATCGGGCGGGCAATCGGTTGCGCCGTTCCGGTTCGCGCAATCGGAGGATCGCGCCTTGGCAGCACTTTCCATCGAGATCGTCCCCTGCTTGAAGGACAACTATGCCTATCTGGTGAGCGACGGCGGGCTGACCGCGGTGATCGACCCGTCCGAGGCCGCGCCGATCGAAAGGGCGCTCGGGCGGCGACGGCTCACGCACATCCTGAACACCCATCATCACTGGGACCATTCCGGCGGCAATCGCGAACTCAAGCAGAAGTTCGGGGCGGAGGTGATCGGTCCCGAGAAAGACCGCACGCGTATCCCGGCTATCGACGCGGGCGTTGACGAGGCGGGCGGCTGGCGCTTCGGCGATGTGGCGGTGCGGATTCTGGAGGTTCCCGCGCACACGCGCGGGGCGATCGCCTTCGTTTTCCCGGGCGCGGTGTTCACGGGCGACACCATGTTCGCGATGGGCTGCGGGCGACTGTTCGAGGGCACGCCCGCGATGATGGCGGGCAGCCTTGCCAAGATCGCGGCGCTGCCCGACGACACTGCCGTTTACTGCGGCCACGAATACACGTTTTCCAACGGGCGCTTCGCAATGACCCTGGAACCGGGCAATCTTGACCTCAGCCAGCGCATGAGGGAGGTCGAAGCGGCGCACGACGCCGGACGTCCGACGGTGCCCTCGACAATCGGCCTGGAGAAGAGGACGAACCCGTTCCTGCGCACCCATTCGGAGGAAATCCGGGCCAGCCTGAAAATGGAAACGGCGGACGACGTGGCGGTGTTTGCGGAAATCCGCCGCCGCAAGGACCACTTCTGACCCTCAGCGCACGACGAACTCGCCCCAGATCGAGGAGAACTGCAGCGCGGCGGCCGCCAGCACGAATCCGTGCCAGATCGCCTTGTGGTAGGGAATACGTTCCACGACGTAGAAGACGACACCCGCCGAATAGACGACGCCGCCCGCCATCAGCAGCCAGAAGTCGACATGGGCGAGCGAAACCGACAGCGGATGGATCACGGTCACGACCACCCATCCCATCGCCAGGTACAAGGCGATCGATCCCATCTCGAACATGCGCGGCGCGACGAGCTTCATTACCACGCCGAAGGTGGCCGCCACCCAGATGACCGCCAGGATGATGCCGCCCCACGGCTCGGCCAGCCGGTTGACCGCGAACGGCGTGTAGGTTGCCGCGATCATGATGAAAATTGCGGCATGATCGAGCCGGCGCAGGACCTTCTTCGACGGACGGTGCTGCGGGACCAGGTTGTAGGCCGCGGAGAACCCGATCATCGCCAGAAGGCCGGCGCAATAGACCGAGACGCTGACCAGCACCGAAACGCCCGTCACATGCCAGAGCAGCCACAAGCTCGCGTTGATGGCGAAGAGGATGCCGAGGACATGGACGACGGCGTCCGCCGTGTGTTCGTGACGCGTGTAAAGGCGGACAACCCGTTCAGCAGCCTTGTTCATGAATACGCAACACCCGCATCAAAAAGGAACCATGCCACGACTGGAGCGCCGTGCAAATTACAAAGTAGGGATTTGCGTCGCGCAATTGCGGCGTCTTAACCTTGGCGCGTCTGGCAGCGCTTCACAAAGGCCTCGAGCTTGCGGGCGATCTGAGGGATGTGGAATTCGCGGTCCCATACCCGGGACGCTTCCGCCAGGATCTTGACCCGCACCTCGTCGGGGATTTCGCTCCAGTGGATCAGCGCCGCACTGCCGAGCCGCCGGATATAGGGCTCGTCCTCGCTGGGATATTTGTAGGCGAACTGATCGGTCTGAGCGGGTTTCACGGCACACCTTCTGCTTGCAGCGTCCCCCAGGCGCCGCAACGGTATGAAAGCCTCCGACGCGCGTTCGTCAATGGCCTTGCGGCGGAATTCCGGGCCGGCTCCAGCTTTCCGCCGCGACATGATAGAAACGGGTGTCGATGGAAGAGGAAACCGTCATGCGCATCGTCCTTGCCCTGGCCGCCGCCGCATTGTTGGCCGTGCCCGCACCTGCGGCCCAGGAGGCGCGGATCGAAACCAGCATGGGAACGATCGTGGTTGCGCTCGACGCCGACAAGGCGCCGGCCACCGTCGCCAATTTCGTGCGCTATGCCAGGGAAGGCCATTATAACGGCACGCTGTTCTATCGCATCGTACCCGGCTTCGTGATTCAGGCGGGAAGCTGGGGCGCCGACCACAAATGGCGCCCGCCCCATCAGCCCATCCCGCTTGAGACCGCCACGGGCCTTTCGAACCTGCGCGGCACCATCGCCATGGGCCGCGAAGACAAGCCCGCCAGCGCGACCACCGAGTTCTTCATCAACCTCGACGACAACAACGCCCGGGGCCTCGATCCCAAGCCCGGCGATGCACCGAACTCGACCGGCTATGCGGTGTTCGGACACGTGAGCGCGGGCATGGACGTGGTCGACGCCATCGCTGCCGTGCCGGTGGGCGGCGGCAAGGGACCGTTCCCCGCCAACGAACCGGTCACGCCCGTGGTGATCAGGAAGGTGACGATTGCAACCGTTGCCGATGCGCCGTCTGCTCCGCCGCCAGCGCCGGCCGGTCAAAGCGCGCCTGCGACGCCTCCGGCGCAGTGATCCGCCGTCCCCATCTGGTGGGGGCGACGCCTGCGCTCATCCTGGCGTCCAGACGGACATCTTCTTCGAATGCGGACAGTGATGGCCCTTGCCTGGACGTCCCCGCATGGATGGGCACGGATGTGGCGTCGGAGCCTTCGTTCTCTGCGAGAGCGGCTTGAATTTCACCGGATGCGGACCGGCGTGCAGCGGGACGGCCCTCATCACGGTCGCTGCCGTCCGGTGCATCATCACCGCGGGCGCGGACTTCTTGGGGCGCGTCGTCTTCTTCATCGGCTTCGTCCTCTTGCGGGACGGCAGAATGGGGGTCTTGCCGCTCTTGCAGCATCCGCCCAAGCGGTTGATTTGCCGTTTCACGCGAAGAGCCCTCCGCGGCGACGCTCCGGGCGCGATGATCCGTCAACGGTGGATCGGATTCCAGCGCCGGTTCGCCTGCCTCATCCTGGGGCGGGTGGGACAGGGCAACTGCATTGTTGAGAACAAACGGGGAACCGTGGCCTGCAACGCGTTCTGGCGGAGAAGCTGATTTCGACTCGCGGCGGCGCCTCTTTCAATTCCATTGTGCAACTGGAAAGCCCGAAAGCGGCCGTCATGGCGAAGTGATAGAATCGGCGCATTGGGAGCGACGCCCAGGCCTCCGGACAGGAATACTCCTTGTACGGATCGTCTTCGGGCAGCCGTTCGCGTCATCACGCCGGGGCAGCCCGCCCCGCGTGGAACACGCAAAGGGGGCATCCCATGAAGAATACCATCATCGCCGTTGTCGTACTCGTCGTGGCGGGCGCGGCCGTCTGGTTCGTCACCTCCACGCGCGCCCACGCCGTCGAGCATTATGTCTGCGTGAGCCCGAGCACGGTGCAGACCATGGCCGGCGGCCTCGACATCGACCTGCCGAACAAGACCGTCACGCTCACCGCCGGTTCGCGTTCCGGCGTCTACAAGAACGTGGCGATCGGCGAAGGCGAAGTGGCCTGGCAGGACGGCGGCGACTTCACCTTCAACCGCACTAGCGGCCGCTTCACCCTGATGAAGAGCGAGGCGAATGTGGTCAGCCTCGCGACCGAGGACTGCAAGCCGAAGAGCCTGTACGACCGCATCGTGGCCTGGGTGGATTAGGGCGCGCCCGCGTCTGAAGATGCAGAACGCGCGGTCGGCGAGGTTCGGCGGCGCGCACGGCTAGCCGTAGGAGACTTTGTCGCCCTGCAGCGATATCAGCTTGGCGTTGATCAGGCGCGCGATGACGGCATTGACCTGCGGTGCGCCGATTTTCTTTGCCGAGATTTCCGCGATGAACGTGATCAGCGCGCTACGTGTCCGCGGACGCTCGGGCTTCGGGCGCTTGCGCAGCGTGACGGCGACCTTCTTGTAGTGCGCTTCGTCCTCTGCCGACCATGCGCAGTCGAGCGGCGAGAGGTCGCCGATGCGGCACGCGGCAAGCCCCTGCTTGTTCAGGTACTTCAGGAGCGGATCAAAACCCTTGTCGTTCGAAAGAACGCAACAGGCATACCCCTTGGCGGTTTCGAGCACGCGCCCGAGGTGGCAGGCGATATGGAAATCGAGCGCGTTGGGACCAGCTCCCCCCATCTTGAGCCATTTGAGGCGGTTGCCGAGCTTGCCTGCAGCGGCATTGAGCGCGGGAGGAATCTTCTGCCCCAATCCCAGAAACACCACCACGTCGACGTTGTCGCCAAGGCGCGACAGGTCGAAATTCTGGATGTTCTCGAAATCGATCAACAGCAGCTTGCGCATCATAACGCCCCTATCAGCCGGCGGCCGCGCCGGAATCGCTCCGCGCGCACCCAGTATATGCGTGCCGAAGTCAGGATGGCTTGCGCGGCGCTATCGCTTCTTCGCCTTCCGCGCGGCGTAGCGGGCGTCGCGGCGGGATTTCTGTTCGGCCAGAAGCTCGATCATGGCGCGCAGATGGGCGGCCTCAGCGGCTTCCTTGGCGGCCTTGGCTTCTTCCTCGGCCTTGATGCGGGCCTCTTCGGCCGCCTTGCGCTCGGCTTCCTTGCGCTCTGCTTCGGCGATGCGGGCGGCTTCCTTCTCGGCAGCCTTCCTGGCCTGGCGCTCGGCGCGCTCGGTGGCGATTTTCGTGCGCTCGGCCATGCGCTCTTCGGCCGTCGCCTGCATCGCCTCGGCGGCCTTCTTGGCGCGCTCGGCCATCGCGGCGCGGGCCTTGGCGCGTTCGTCCATGATGTCGTTGAAGGACTTTTCCTTGAACATTGCCATTGTAACGCTTCGTACTCCTCGTCGTCGTTCCCGTGGGCGAGGCGGTCATCCCCTCACCCGGTTCGCCTGAGCACTTACTGCGCAAGTGCAAGGCAAACCGCCCTCTCCCACAAGAGGAGAGGGAATTTCTTCGTGCGTTCAGTTATCCAGGAAGCTCCTCAGCTTGCGGCTGCGCGAAGGGTGCTTCAGCTTGCGCAGGGCTTTCGCCTCGATCTGGCGGATGCGTTCGCGTGTCACGCTGAACTGCTGGCCCACTTCTTCGAGCGTGTGGTCGGTGTTCATGCCGATGCCGAAGCGCATGCGCAGGACGCGTTCCTCGCGCGGGGTGAGCGTGGCGAGCACGCGCGTGGTGGTTTCGCGCAAATTCGCCTGAATTGCCGCATCGATCGGCAGCACCGCGTTCTTGTCCTCGATGAAGTCGCCCAGGTGCGAATCCTCCTCGTCGCCGATGGGCGTTTCGAGGCTGATCGGCTCCTTGGCGATCTTGAGGACCTTGCGCACCTTTTCGAGCGGCATGGCGAGGCGCTCGGCGAGTTCCTCCGGCGTCGGCTCGCGGCCGATCTCGTGCAGCATCTGGCGGGACGTGCGCACCAGCTTGTTGATCGTCTCGATCATGTGCACCGGAATGCGGATGGTGCGGGCCTGGTCGGCGATCGAGCGGGTGATGGCCTGACGAATCCACCAGGTGGCGTAGGTCGAGAACTTGTAGCCGCGGCGGTATTCGAATTTGTCGACCGCCTTCATCAGGCCGATGTTGCCTTCCTGGATCAGGTCGAGGAACTGCAGGCCGCGGTTGGTGTACTTCTTGGCGATGGAGATGACGAGGCGCAGGTTGGCCTCAATCATTTCCTTCTTGGCCACGCCCGATTCGCGTTCGCCCTTCTGCACCGTCTGCACGATGCGGCGGAACTCGCTAATCGACTGGCGCATCTCCTGGGCCAGCGTCTGGATTTCGTCGCGGATGGGATGGACCTTGTCGCGCTCGATGGCGATGAAGTCCTTCCAGCCGGGGCGCGACAGGCGGCCGACGCGGCGCGTCCAGTTGGGGTCAAGCTCGTTGCCGTAATGCTCCCGCAGGAAATCCTCGCGCAGCGTGCCGTGGGCCTCGGCCAGCCGCAGCAGGCGGCCTTCGAGGCTGACCAGCCGGCGGTTAATGCCGTACATCTGGTCGACCAGGGCTTCGA
>DATKOE010000037.1:0-12418 GCA_035524815.1 Rhizomicrobium sp. | reverse complement strand
TTACAGACAAGTACACGGGAAACGCGCTGCCGGAGCAGGAAGCATCTCCGACCATCGATCTTCTCGCGCCCTGCAACGTGACCGAGGACCTGCTCGCCGGGACCGAGAGTCCTGCCCCGGCGAAGGAGCCGTTCGTCGATCTGCTGGCAACGGAGCAAGAGAGCCACGGCGCGGCTGAAGGCGCCGAAGATGTCGTTCCAGTCTATCCTTCCAAATTTGCGCCCGGAACCGACGCCTGGAACTTGGATCAGTTCTTCCAGTCGCTGGGCGATCCCCCATACGACCCGAACAAAGAGGATGAAGACACGCTTCTCATGGCGTCCATCGACGAGCTGGCGGGACCGGAAGAACCCCAGACCGCGGAAATCGTTCCTGACGAAACGGGGCAGCGGGCACTTGAGACGACAGGCACCAGCACGCCGGACGCGATCGCTGACGAGACGATCCCAGGGCAACAGAAAGCCCCACCGCCCACCAGGCACCGGAAGAGACGTGCTGAGATCAAGCAGAGCCTCTCAGAATATCCACTGTTTGAGTGGGCCGAGAAGCAAGTCGGCAGATGCACGCAGTCCGCCCCATCCACCCCCAGCGCGCCCCAGGGGCGCAGCATGATTGCCCAGGAAGGCGACCATGCGCGGGACAACTGAGGATCAAGCCAAGCGTGCTTCCGCGCTGTTGAAGGCGTCAGGCCCGCGCCTATTCCGGGAATGGTGTAGGACCGAATCTCAAACAGGAACGGACGCGAGTCTTGGGCCGTGTGTGCGAGATGCGTGGTCTGGGAAGCCACTCCAGGCAATCGGCAGGAGCGAGGAGGTTCATCATGCGCGATGAGATTGACCTCCCGTTGCTGATCCCGGAGGCGGATATCGTGGCCCACTACGGCATCACGCATCGGGCGCTGAAGGAGGCGGTGAAGTCAGGAAGGCTGAAGCGCGTCCGGATCGGGCGCAAGAACTTTCACACGTCGCAGGCAATTGCGGCTTGGTTTGTGTTGGAGGAAAACACGGGATGGCAAGAGCCCACAACAAGAAAGAGTTCGAAATCGGCGGGTGGTGGCTTGACCGCGTCCCAGGAAGCGACTTCTGGTACGGCTTCCACTACGACGCCGCACGCGGAGCTGTCCGCCGTCAAAGCCTTGGCGTCAGAAATCTCGAAGATGCCAAAGAACAACTCGCGCGCGTCGCTCTGCTGAAAGCCGAAAAGACTCCCGACAGCTTTTTGGCGGTTGTCCTGGATAACTACTTCCGGGAAGTCACCGACGCAAAACCGAGCGGACCTCAGGCCCGGTTCGCTGGCGCGCGGCTGCTCAGGTTCTGGGGCCAGGAAAGCCGCGCGTCAGAAGTGACAGAGGAAAGCCAGCGCGAATTCATGGAGTGGTGCCAGGAGGAAGACCTTTCGGTCGGATACACCGCCAGGATGCTCAATGTGCTGTCCGCGGCTTTGCACCACGGGCTTAAGAAAGACGCACCCAAGGTCATTACTTGGCCCGCCACCATTGCGACAATCCTCAACCTGCCTGAGCCACAACCACGGGAATGGATACCGACTGATGAGCAGCTCGCCGCGTTCTTGGACAGCTTCGAGAGCGATCAATCGGAGCATGTGTTCCGATACTGCCTGATTGCGCTCAACACACTCGCTCGGCCCGGCGCGATCCTTGACCTTCGTCCAAGCCAAATCGATATGCAGCGGGGTTTGATCGACCTCAACCCCGCAGGGCGTCGCCAGACGAAGAAGTACCGGCCCATCGTCCGCCTCACGGACACGCTGGCGCCTTGGGTTGCATCATGGTCGGAAGAGAAGCCAAAACGGTACGTTCTCCACCGCGATGAGCCGGTGAAGTCGGTGAAGCACACCTTCAAGCGGCATGGGGCTGACCTCGGCGTGCCGGAGTTCACTCCGTACACCCTGCGTCACAAGATGGCGACCGAACTTCACGCACGCGGCGTCATCGGCGAGGAAGTCTCATATCAGATCGGCCACAAGCGGCCCGACATGCGGACCACAGGGCGATATCTCAAATTCGATCCGCGCTACCTGTCCAACGCGAAGAGAGTGATCGAGGAGTACATCCGCGACCTGGGCAAGCTCACCAAGCGAGACCTGCTCGCTCCGGATACTCTCAAAATTCTCTCAAATGAGGGTCCCGACCTTGAAGAGGGAAATGAGGAATTTCCCTTTGATTTCAAAGTGGTGGGCGGTACTGGGATTGAACCAGTGGCCCCTACCATGTCAAGGTAGTGCTCTCCCGCTGAGCTAACCGCCCGCCCGGCGCATCGGCGCGCCATGAAACAACGGTGAGCATGGCCCCAAGGACCATGCTCACCACGGGGGCACCTATAGCCCCCGTCCCCCAGTCAAGGCAAGTCAGCCGGCATTCCTGAGGTTGAATTCCACGCCGACCGTTACGGCGCCCGCCGCCGCGGCTCCGCCCCGCTGCGCGGGCTGGTAACGCCAATGGGCCATTACCCAGCTGCGCGCCGCATCGTCGAGCATGGGAAAACCGCTGGACCGCAGCACCACGGCCTCGGTCACCACGCCTTGCGGAGACACTGCCAGCCGCAGCACGACCGTGCCTTCCTGGCCCAGATGGAGAGCCATAGGCGGATAGGGTGGCGTCGTGTGCGTCGACATCACTCCGATCGGTCCATGATCGGCAGGTCCCGCATGCGTTGCGGGCCCAACGGGCGGCGGCGTGATCGCCTGCTCGCGATCATTACCGGGGTCCCACACCGGAGGCTCCGGCAGGGGGACGCGTTGCGGTTCCACCCAAGGCGTGTTGCTTGGCGGCGGCGGCATGTGGCCGACCTGCTTGGCCGGGATGAATTTCGTCTCGATCCCGCCGGTATTGATCGGCCAGACGTTGACGCGAAGGCCATATATCAACGCCGCGATGAAACCGGCCTGAAGCAGCAGTGCGAATGTCAAACCCGCCAGACGGCGCTGGGCGCGCCCGGGCGGCGGCATGGTGTGGGCAACGGTCTGCATGAAAGCCTCCCCCAGGTTCGAAGGGTCTCGTCGGCCCTCGGGCCTTGTCGGCCCGTCCTCGCGGGAGGTCTCGCGAAAGGCGAGATGCTCTCGCCGGATCGGCAAGAGGCTGAACTTCCACTTCGGCGGGATTTGGACGCGAACGTGGCAGGCTTGCGGCGCGGCGCCTCAGATAATTTCATCCGTATACGTGGAATCGCGAACGCCCGCGGCGGTTCAGGCCGCCATCATCCGTTCCACTTCGGCGACGATCTCGCGCAGATGGAAGGGCTTCGACAGCACCTTGGCCTGCTTGGGCGCGTTCGACGCGGGATGGAGGGCAACGGCGGCGAAGCCGGTGATGAACATGATCTTCATCGCCGTGTTCATCTCGGCGGCGCGCTTGGCGAGCTCGATGCCGTCCATGCCGGGCATCACGATGTCGGTCAGCAGCAGATCGAACGGTTCGGCTCTCAGCTTCTGGTGCGCCTCGAGTCCGTCGCCGAAATCTACGACTTCGTGGCCGGCACGCACGAGTGCCTGCGCCAGGAACTTGCGCAGCGATTCGTCGTCTTCCACCAGAAGGATGTGCGCCATGCACCACTCCGCCCGCAGCTACTAAACCGTATAATGGGCAAACCGTAAATGCCGGTTAACGTCGCGCCGCGGGCCGCCATGCAGGAAAGGTCGATCGGCGCACCCACTTGCCCGTCCACGCACGCAAGCCGAGAATGGAAAGGTCATGGACGACGCCAAGCTCAGCCCCGATCCCGTACTGGCCGGCCTCATCGCCAAGCCGTTCCGCGTCGAGCGGCCGGTGCGGCAAACAAGCCCGTTCGTGTTCGCTTCGCCGCATTCCGGCCGCCTCTATCCGCCCAGTTTCGTGGCTGCCAGCAGGCTCACACCCCTGGCCCTGCGCCGTTCCGAGGATGCCTTCGTTGACGAGTTGTTCGCCGGCGTGGTCGCGCTCGGCTCGCCGCTGATCGCGGCAGAGTTCCCTCGCGTCTATGTCGACGTCAATCGTGCCGCCTCGGAACTTGACGGCCAGATGTTCGACGACGGCCATTCGCTGGATGTGGAAGCGCCCAGCCCCCGAGTCGCGGCCGGCCTCGGCGTCATCCCTCGCGTGGTGCGCGACGGCATCGAAATCTACCGGGACAAGCTGCCAGGGCGCGAAGCCGAAGAGCGCCTGGCTCTGCTCTACCGCCCCTATCACGCGGCGCTCGCGATGCTCGTGAACGAGACGTTTGCCCGCTTCGGGGCGGCGGTAGTGGTCGACTGCCACTCGATGCCCTCCGGCCCTCCCGCGGCCTCGGTCGTGTTCGGCGACTGCTATGGCGCTTCGGCGGCCCATTCGCTGCTGCGCCACGCCGAGAGCGCCTTCGAGGCCAACGGATTTTCCACCACCCGCAACGCACCCTATGCCGGCGGCTATACCACCCATCTCTACGCCCGCCGCGACGCCGGAATGCACGCGCTGCAAATCGAGGTCAGCCGGGCACTGTACCTTGACGAGGAGCGCATCGAGGCTTCGGCCCGGTTCGCCGAAATCCGCGAGCGGCTGACGGCGGCGTTGGCAAGGCTTGTCCAATTCGATGCCGCGGCGCTGCGCCCGCGCCGGCCTCTGGCGGCGGAATGATCGCGCAGGCCGCGGCCTGACAGCGTTGCCAATTGCGATGCGTCCGGCTCGCAGAAAAAAAGGGGCCGCTCCCGAGGGAGCGGCCAAGTTCAGGGAGGAAACGCCCAGGAAGGGCCGCGGTATCGCTACCGCGCTGCAACAATATGGCAGGCGGAACGCTCTCGAGCAAGTCCTAAAGTGGCTTTCATATGATCTATTTTCGGGATGTAACAGGATTGTTTTGTCACGAAAATTTCAAACTTGCCGACTATTTGAGCATTGTGCGCTGCACTGTTGTGCAACGCAAAAATCGCTAACGTGCGCGTTGCCCCACCCGATCTCATAGGGCAGGAGTCATAACAATGTCGCGGCGTTGCCAGGAAAGCGTCGCGTGCGCGGATTACCGAAATGTCGGCTTTGAGTCGCAAGGAAAATCCCATGGCGTCGCTTGGCGTATTGTCATTCTTGCTCGCAGCAGGTCCGGCTCCCAGCAGGCGGCCGCGTGCGCCGGAGCACCGCGCAATCGTCCCCAGACGCCATCGCGCCATCTTCATCTCAGATGTCCACCTCGGGACCCGCGGCTGCAAGGCCGAGCTGCTGTGCGACTTTCTGGCGTCCAACGACTGCGAAACGCTCTATCTGGTTGGCGACATCCTCGACGGCTGGCAGCTCAAGCGCCGCTGGTACTGGAACGCGGCTCAGACAAGGGTCGTCCACGAAATCCTGCGCAAGGCCGATAACGGCACACGCGTGATCTACATCCCCGGCAACCACGACGAGTTCTTGCGCCGCTACAGCGGGCGGGAATTCGCCGGAATCGAAATTCGAACCGAAGCCATCCACGAAACCGCCGACGGAAAGCGGCTTCTGGTGCTGCACGGCGACGCCTTCGACAGCGTCGTCGAATACGCCAAATGGCTCGCCCACATCGGAGACCGCGCCTATGGCCTGGTGCTGGCCATCTCGGACCGACTGCACGCGCTGCGCGTGCGGCTCGGCCTGCCCTATTGGTCGCTTTCCGCCTACCTCAAACGGACCGTGAAGAACGCGGTTGAGTACGTCTCCCGCTTCGAGGAGGTGGTCGGGCGGGCCGCCCTGCCCCGCCACGTGGACGGCGTCCTGTGCGGGCACATCCACCATGCCGAAATCCGGAAAATCGGTCCCATCCTCTATCTGAACGACGGAGACTGGGTTGAAAGCTGCACGGCCGTTGTCGAAGATGCCCGCGGACATCTGGAGATTCTGCGCTGGGCACATTCAGACCTTGCCGGCGATGCCGCTCCCGCAGCCGCGGGCGCCGAAGGTGAAGCTGCGCTTATACCCGCGTAGACGACGCGTACGCCGCACCATGCCGGTCGGCATCGGCCAGGCGGGATGGGCGTTCGTGCCCGAAGAGGCGCACAGCCTGAAGGTGCTGATCGTCACCGACGCCTGGGCGCCCCAGGTGAACGGCGTAGTGCGTACGCTCGAAATGCTCGGCCGCGAACTCACGCTGTTGGGCCACGACGTGCGCTACGTGACCCCGCAAGGACGGTTCACCATTCCGCTGCCGACCTATGCCGAGATCCGACTGGCGCTGTTCGCACGACGGACGCTGGAAAACGAGATCCGCGAATACGCGCCGGACGCGATCCACATCGCCACCGAGGGCACGCTAGGCATGGGCGCGCGCGCCATCTGCATGCGCTATTCGATACCCTTCACCACGTCGTTCCACACGCGCTTTCCCGAATACGTGACTGCTCGCTTTCCCTTCATCAAGGAAGAATCGGTATACCGCTTCCTGCGCTGGTTTCATTCGCCCGCCACGGCGATGATGGTGGCGACACCGGCGCTCAAGCGCGAACTCGAAGCCAAGGGCTTCCGCAATCTGAGGATCTGGTCGCGCGGCGTGGATACCGATGTGTTCCGCCCCGTTCCAGGCGCCAGCCTGCCCTACCAGCGGCCGGTCTGGCTCTATGTCGGGCGCATCGCCGTCGAGAAGAACATCGAGGCGTTCCTGAAACTCGACCTGCCGGGCACCAAGGTGCTGGTGGGCGACGGCCCCGCCCGCGCCGCGTTGTCGCGGGCGTATCCGGACGCAAGGTTTCTCGGTCCACGCTCCGGCGAGCCACTGGTGGAAGCCTATGCGGCAAGCGACGCTTTCGTTTTTCCCTCGAAGACCGACACCTTCGGCCTGGTCATGCTGGAGGCCTTGGCCTGCGGCACGCCGGTCGCAGCCTATCCGGTCCAGGGGCCGCTGGACGTGATCGGAGACTGGGCGGTGGGCGTTCTGGACGAGGACCTCAAACGGGCCTGCGAAGGGGCGCTCGCTTTGTCGCGCGACGATTGCAGAGCCTTCGCCGTCCAGCGCAACTGGCGCTCGTGCACGGAGCAGTTTCTCTCCAATCTCGCCGTGGACCACGATTAGCGCCCGCCCTGCAAAATGCGCTAGAACACCGCGCTGTCGCTTCGCCTTCGGTGGCCGATGCCGTCCGGGTCTCCCAAATTCCTGCGTTTGAGCCGTGCCGAACTGGCCTTTCTCGGCGTCTCGCTCGCGGTCTGGACGGCGTATGTCGTCTGGCTCGGCAAGGACACCTCCTGGGACTTCCGCAATTACCACTGGTACATCCCCTATGCGCTCCTGAACGGGCGCATGGACATCGACATCGCGGTGGCGCACCAGGGCAGCTACTACAATCCGCTGTCGGACGTGCCGTTCTATCTGCTCGCCACGCACACGACCTCGTGGTTCGCGATCGCGGTGCTCGGCCTGTTCCAGGCCGCCAACATCGTCCCGATGTACCTGATCGCACGCTCGTCGCTGCGGATGGAGAATCGCACGCTCGCCGCCGCGGCAGTGTCGTTCTTCGGCATGACCGGCGGGCTGACGCTCAGCCTGTACGGCGCGCACTATTACGACAACGTGATGAGCTTGTTCACGCTGACGGGGCTTGCGATCCTGGTGCTGAAGCGCGAGGAGCTGGCGAACGGCCCGCTCGGGCCGGTTGCGGGGTGGACGGCGCTGGCGGGGCTTCTGTTCGGCTGTGCCGCCGGCCTGAAGCTGCCCGAAGCGCCCTTCGCGATGGGTTTTGCCGGCGGGCTTCTGGCCGTCGGCGGCGGCCGCAGGCAGCTCGCCGCGCGCCTCGCCGCCGGCGCCGCCGGAGGCGTGATCGGCTTCGCGCTCTGCGCCGGATACTGGATGTGGCGCATGGACGAGCTGACCGGAAATCCGCTCTTCCCCTATTTCAACGACGTCTTCCGCTCGCCCATGGCGCTGGCTTCCCCCTACCGCGACATGCGCTTCCTGCCGACCTCGACCTGGAAGGCGCTGGCGCTGCCGATCCTGTTCTCGATCGACTGGCGGATTTCGGACGACCTTCCCTATACCGACATCCGCGTCGGCGTCGCCTACTTGCTCGTCATCGCCGCGCTGGCGGTGTGGATGGCGGGAAAGCGCTCGAAAGATCCTCTCGTCGATCCCGTGGCGGCGCGCATCGCGTTCGCCTATGCGGCCGTATCGTACCTGTTCTGGATCAAGTTGTTCGCGATCTATCGCTACATCCTGCAGCTCGAGATGATCGCCCCGGTACTGATCGTAATGGCCGTGGGCCTGTTGCCGCTGCCGCGGCGCACGCAGCTCGTGGCGCTGGGCGCGATCTTCTTCGTCTGCATGCTGTTCACCCGCAGCGCGCATCTGGAAGGCGCCCCGCTCGGCGATCCTTATGTCGAGGCCGACCTGCCCAGAATCGGCGATCCCGTGCACACCATGGTGGTGATGACGGGAGACGCCCCGCTCGGTTTCATCTCCCCGTCCCTGCCGCCTCAGATTCCCGTGCTGCGCATCGACGGCTGGATGATGCAGCCCGAGGACGGTTCATACCTGACGCAGGAGATGAAACGGCGCGTGGCGGCGCACAAGGGGCCCCTCTTCCTGATCGCAGACGCCTATGATATGGGCCGCGCCAGCGCCGCCGTCGTCGATTACGGACTGGCGATCCGATGGAAGGAATGCCGGGTTTTCACGACGAATCTGACAGGGGCATACGAATGGTGTCCGCTATCGCGCCGAATCTGGTGAGCCTTCCCGAACCCCGGCTCGCCGTTCTGGTTCCCTGCTACAACGAGGAAACGGCGATCGCCAAGGTGGTTCGCGACTTCAGGGAAGCGCTGCCCGCCGCCGAGGTTTACGTCTACGACAACAACTCGAAGGACCGGACCGGCGAAATCGCGACGCAGGCCGGCGCCGTGGTGCGATCGGAAACGCGCCAAGGCAAGGGCAACGTCGTGCGCCGCATGTTCGCGGACATCGAAGCCGACGTATACATCCTCGTGGACGGCGACGACACCTACGACGCGGGCGCCGCACCGGCGATGGTCGCCAAACTGATCGGCGAAGGCCTCGATATCATCACGGGGCGGCGGGAAGCCACCGCTCAAGCGGCCTACCGGCGCGGCCACGTGCTCGGCAACAAGCTCTTGACCGGACTGACCGGCCTGATGTTCGGCGTGAACATGGGCGACATGCTGTCGGGCTATCGCATTATGTCGCGGCGCTTCGTCAAGTCGTTTCCTTCGGCGGTGGAAGGTTTCGGCATCGAGACCGAACTCACGGTCCATGCCGTGCGCATGCTGGTGCCGATGGCCGAAGTGCCGACGCGCTACAAGGAGCGACCCGAGGGTTCGGCCAGCAAGCTCAACACCTATCGCGACGGATTGCGCATCCTCTTCACCATCGCCGGGCTGACGCGCCGCGAGCGGCCGTTCGTGTTCTACGGCGGCATATTCCTGCTCTTTGCGCTGGCCTCACTCGCCATCGGCCTTCCCATCGTGTTCGAGTACTTGCACACCGGCCTGGTGCCGCGGCTTCCCACCGCGGTTCTGGTGACGGGCATGATGGTGATCGCTTCGATCTCGCTGGTGGCGGGCCTGATCCAGGACAACGTCACGCGCGGCCGCTGGGAGCAGAAGCGTCTGGCCTATCTGTCGTTCCAAGCCCCCCACGATCTGCGCCGCCCGTGAAAGAACTCATCGGCAAGCTCATGGCTTCCAAGCTCATCCGCTTCGGCGCGGTCGGCGGCGCCGGTTTCTTCGTCAACGAAGCGGCGCTGGTGGTGGCCAAGGAAGTTCTGCGCCTCGGCAACGACGCGGCCTGGCTATTCGGATTCGCCGTGGCGGTGACGTTCACGTGGTGGGGCAACCGCACCTTCACCTTTCACGAGCACAAGAGCCGCGGACGCGCCGGCATGCTCGGCGAGTGGGCACGCTTCGTGGCGACCAATTCGCTGGGCGCCGCCGCCAACTTCGCGGTCTATGCGCTGCTGGTGCATTTCACGCCGTGGCCGCTCAACGTGCCGTACGTGGCGCTGTTCTTCGGGGTTCTGGTCGGCCTGATCTTCAACTTCACGCTGTCGAAGCGGATCGTCTTCCGCACCCACGTCACTCCGCCCCCCGCTCCACCGTCACGCTCTTGACGACGGCGTAGAGGGGCATGCCGGGCGCGAGGCCGAGGCGCGCGCGCGAAGACGCAGTGATGCGGGCTACCAGCCGTGTCGCTCCGCACATGAGCTGAACATCGGCTTCGTCGCCGCTCGTCCGGATTTCCTTGACCGTGCACGCCAGCACGTTGTTGGCGCTGACCGCCTCGGGCTGCTTCAGCGCCAGCATGATGTCCTCCGCGCGAAGCCGCACGCGCATGCGCGTCCCCGTCCCGCCCGCGAGCTGGCGCACGTAGAGCACCCCGCCGTCGAAGGCGAGCACCGTGAGCCCGTCGTCGCGGTGCTCCCGAACTTCGGCTTCGAACACGGCCCCGAGCGGCGGCACGCCCGCGATGGCATCAACATCGGTCAGGAGATCGAACACGGAACCTTGCGCCTTCACGCGGCCGGCCTCCAGCACCACGATCTCATCGGCAAGCCGCGCTACTTCGTCCACATGGTGGCTGACATAGAGCATCGGCAGCCTGGTCTCGCGTGCCAGCCTGTCGAGATAGGGCAAGATCTCGCCGCGCCGCGCTGCATCCAGCGAGGCCAGCGGCTCGTCCAGCAGCAGCATCTCGGGCGAAGCGAGCAATGCGCGGCCCAGCGCCACGCGGCTCTTCTCGCCGCCCGACAGCTTGCGCGGAAGCCGCGGCAGGAGGGGTTCCAGGCCCAGGAGGTCGATCACGTGCGCGATCGTCGCCGTATCGGCTTTCGCCGCCGCGCGGCGCCAGCCGAACAAAAGATTGTCCCGCACGCTCATGCGCGGAAACAGGCGGGCGTCCTGGAAAACGACGGCGATGCGCCGGCGTTCGGCCCGAACGAAGACGCCGGGGACATCGGTCAGCACGCGTCCATCAAGAGCCACCCGGCCGCGTCCGGGCCGGATCAGGCCCGCCACCGCCGCCACTATGGTCGACTTGCCCGCGCCCGACGGCCCGAACAGCGCCGTCACACGTCCTTGTGTCGCGAACTGCGCCTCGAGGGTGAAGGATCCGGCCTGATGGCGAAGGGAAACCTCGAGAGTCATCGCCACAACCTGCGGAAGGTGAGTTCGCCCGCGGTGAGGAAGAACAGCGCCAGCACGATGGACATCACGCAGAGGCGCGCGGCTTGGGTCTCGCCGCCCGGCGTCTGCAAGGCCGCGTAGATCGCCAGCGGCAGGGTCTGGGTTTCGCCGGGGATGTTGGAGACAAAAGTGATGATCGCCCCGAACTCACCCAGGCTGGCCGAGAACGCCGTGATCGCCCCGCTGACAAGCCCCGGGACAGCCGACGGCAAGGTGATGTTCACAAGCCGGTCAAGCGGACCCGCGCCCAGGGTGCGCGCCGCATCTGCCAAGCCCGGATCGGCGCTGTCGAGCGCCAGGCGGATGGCGCGCACCTGCAGGGGGAAGGTGATCAGGGCGCTCGCCAGGGCCGCACCGGTCCAACTGAAGACGAACCTGATGCCCAGATTGGCGTCGAGCCATGCTCCCAAGGGCGCCCGCGCCCCGAACACGACCAGCAGCAGGTAGCCTACGGCGACCGGGGGCAGCACCAGGGGCAGATGCACCAGCCCGCCCAGGACGCTGCCTCCGAGCGGACGCCGGGCCAGGAGAATGGCCGTAAGGAAGGCAAAAGGCATGGCGCACGCCACGGCCGCGCCCGACACCCTGAGAGAGAGCAGAAGAGCCTGGGATTCCGCCGGTGTAAGGTATTCGATCATCCCTGCTCAACATTATGGTGCGGCGCGCCCACGCCCCACAAGCGACCACCGAGGTTTCACGCGAAGCGGTATTGACCCCGCCCGCGGGCGTACTACCGTCAAGCGTATGGGGACTGGGGCGGTGAGACTGGCTGTCGCGCTGGGGGTTTCGTTCGCTTTGGCGGGGGCGCCAGGCACGCTCGCGGCTCAGGACGCACCGGCCGCTGCCGCGGCTCAGGACGCACCCCAAGCAACCCAGGCACCGGCAGGCGACGCCACCTCGCGGATCGTGACGCTGCCGGACGGCACAACCGCGGTCGTGCAGCAGATTCCGGCCAAGGGTTCGCCTTCCTCGCTCAGCGAGACCCCGCCGCCGTTCCCGCCCGACGCCAACCCGGGCGCGCCCTACGTGATCCGTACCGACCACTGGTCGGACACCGACGAGAAGGAGTTCAGCGCCTTCGTCACCGAGCTTGGGGAATCCGGCTGCAACACCGTGGACAAGTGCCTGCACGATCCGCGCAACCCCTATCGCGGCACCGATCCGCCGGGCACGGTGTTCGAATCCGATTGTGCCGACCTGCCCTATTACCTGCGCTTCTATTACGCCTGGAAGCGCGGCCTGCCGTTCTCGTTCGCCGCCGAGGTTGCCCCGCGCGGCCACACCCGCGACATGCGCTACACCGCGGCC
>DATKOE010000036.1:0-2930 GCA_035524815.1 Rhizomicrobium sp. | reverse complement strand
CGGCTCGGCATCCGGATCTTGAACCGCCAATCATCCAGCGCCGCGAGCTCGTCGCGGTTGAGCATGATCTGCAGCCGCTCGCCGCGTGAAATCTTTCCGCCCATGGAGCCTCTTGGGGACGTGTCTGGCCGCTGCAGCGATGTCGCATGCTGGCACGCACGGCCTACTATTTATGAGTATAAGGCACATTAGGCGCCTTAACTAGGCAGTGTTCATCTGTCGCCGGACCCTCATTTGACAGCGAATGAGAGATGTAAGTAATTGATATTACTTGTATTTATTCGGCGAGCATCTATATCTATGGAATGAACAAGACCCCCTCGCGCAAGATTTCCATAGCAGCACTTCGCCCCGTCGTCGTCGGTCAGGCGGACCCTCGCCTCACGAACAGCCTGCAGCAGATCGCGAGCCTCCTGCAGCTTCAGGCGGCCGATGCCAGCGCACGGCCGGATGAGGTGCTGACGGACGCCGCCGCGCGCATCGCGACCGTGGCCCACTGGCATGCGTTTCGCGCGCAAGCCCGCAATGCCGGCCGCCGCACGGTGGCGCTCGACGACTATCTGCAAGCCTTTGCCGGCCATTTTGTCGAAGTGTTCCCGGCGCAGTCGAAGATCACGCTGCTGGTGAACGCCGACCCGATCCAGGTGCCCGCGCGCGTGGCGGGCCTGCTCGGCCAGATCGTCAACGAGCTCGTGATCAAAACCGTGCGGCAAGCCTTCGGCCCGAAGAGTCCGGGCGCCATCGAGGTCGAATGCGGGACGGATGCCACCGGGGCGATCGCGCTGCAGGTCGGCGACGACACGCGGGGACACAGGAACGGCTACGGTCTGCGCGCACCGGGGTCCTTCGGCATGCAGATCGTGAAGGCGCTCGTCGCCCAGCTCGGCGGCCGGTTCACCGCGCCCAAGCGGGGGGCCCGGGTCTGTTATCGGGTCACGGTCCCGAGGCCCGGCCGCGCGCCCTCCGCGCGCCGCACACAGCCGATCCATCGCACATAAACACGTGGCGGGATTCCCGCCACACAGGGGTTCGCCATGCAAACGCACAACAGGACAGGTAAGACCGCGAAACTGACCCGGATCGGAACGACAGCCCGACCGCCGCCGTTCGACGCCCCGTCATTTCTCGCCTCGGTGGGCGCCGGCCGAAACCACGTGAGCTACGCGCCCAAGGACATCATTTTCTGCCAGGGAGATCCGGCCGCCGCCGTCTACTACATCGAGACGGGCGGCGTGCAGATCACCGTCGTCTCCGACCAGGGCAAAGAGGGCGTCATCGCGATGCTCAAGCCGGGCGAGTTCTTCGGTGAAGGATGTCTGGCCGGCCAGGAGGTCCACATGGCCTCGGCGACCGCGGTGGGCGACACGGGGGTCGTCAGCATCGACAAGGCGACGATGGTCCGCGTGCTCCAAGAACAGCCGAACCTGTCCGGGATGTTCATGGGGTTCCTGCTGGCGCGCAACATCCAGATCGAGGCGGACCTGGTCGACCAGCTGTTCAATTCGAGCGAGCGGCGGCTTGCCCGCATCCTCCTGCTCCTGGCCAATTTCGGCAAGGACGGCAAGCTCGAGATGATCATTCCCAAGATCAGCCAGGAGACCCTGGCGGCGAGGGTCGGAACCACGCGAGCCCGCATCAACTTCTTCATGAACAAGTTCCGCAAGCTCGGCTTCATCGAATACAGCGGCAGCACGCAGTCGAAGGACGCCGTACTGAAAGTGCACTCCTCGCTCTTGAACATCATCGTCCACGATTGAGCGGTGGACGGGCGGCTGGGCCGCCGCGCACCAGGCGGCGTGTTCAATTGGAGACAGCCGCCGGCGTAAGAACAGGGTCTAGTTAACCTGGGGTGGCTCGCTGTCGCGCATCGCGCCCGGCCTCCGTGCCCATCCGTTTCACCGCCAAGATCCGGCCGCATCGAAGGTCGCTATCAGGTTCCGTCACACGACGCAGCGGATGTCGGCATCGCCAACTGTGAAGGGCACATCGTGAAAAGCGCCAAGGTCAAACGGAGCCGGAACTCAAAGCCGATCGCGCCCGCCCCGAGTACGGACAAGCGGCGCTTCGATTCGAAGGCCTTCCTGACCTCCGTGGGAACCGGACGGTCCAGCATGAAGTACCGCCCGAAGGAAACCGTCTTCCGCCAGGGGGCTGCGGCCGACGCGGTCTATTACATCCAGACGGGCAAGATCCAGATCTCGGTCGTGTCCAAACAGGGCAAGGAAGCCATCATCGCGCGGCTCGGGCCGGGCGAGTTCTTCGGCGAGGGATGCCTGGCCGGCCAGGCCTTGCACATCGCCTCGGCGGCCGCCATCGGCGCGTCGACCGTCGCCAGGATCGAGAAGGACACGATGATCCACGTGCTCCGCGAACAGCCGAACCTCGCCGAGACGTTCATGGCGTTTCTGCTGTCGCGCAACATCAAGGTCGAGGCGGACCTGGTCGATCAATTGTTCAATTCGAGCGAACGGCGCCTCGCCCGGCTTCTGCTGCTCCTGGCCAATTTCGGCAAGGAGGGGAAGCTCGACACGGTCATTCCGAAGATCAGCCAGGACACCCTGGCCTCGCAGGTCGGCACCACGCGCGCCCGGATCAATTTCTTCATGAACAAATTTCGCAAGCTCGGCTTCGTCGAGTACGACGGCGACTCAGGGTCGAACGGCGACGGGCTGAAGGTGCACAGCTCGCTTCTCAACGTGATCGTCCACGATTAGGCGGCGTCCGGGCTATCGGCGTCGCGTGTGCGACCGCGGCTTGCCGCGCCGGTAGAAGATCACAGCACCGATCACGGCGATGAGGACGAGGAAGGCGACCAGAATTTCCATGCCGGGGTCCAGTATAGACCCATTCCACCGGTCCCGCCCGGAGACCGCGTACGCCGCGCTCGGGCGTCGACATACCTGAACCTGCCCCACCAAAAGGAAATACGC
>DATKOE010000035.1:0-2546 GCA_035524815.1 Rhizomicrobium sp. | reverse complement strand
GCGAGGGGGCGTGCGAGGGGCACACCCGCGCGTCATGCGCCGAAATGGGCGAGCACGATGAGCGTCACGGTCACGACGATCGCGCCGCCGATGCGCGTGGCGATCTGCGCGAACGGCATGAGCTGCATGCGGTTCGCGGCGGTGAGGATCGCGACGTCACCGGTGCCGCCCTGGCCGCTGTGGCACGCGTTCACGATGGCGGTGTCGATAGGGTACATCTTCATCAGGCGGCCCACCACGAAGCCCGTGCCCATCAGCGTCATGACGGTCGCGGCGATCGTCACGACGTTGACGAGCGTGAATGCGGCCATGAGCTTGTCCCACGGCGTCATTGCCACGCCGATCGCGAACAGAAGCGGGTAGGTGACCGCCGTCGAGAAGAACTTGTAGACGACGAACGCGCCTTCCTGCAGCGGCGGCGAAACCGCGCGCGCGAGCTTCACGAGCACGGCGAGAAACAGCATCGCGACCGGCGCGGGCAACCCGAACAGCTTGTTGGCCATCAGGCCGATCAGATACAGCGTGATCGCCGTGATCCCAGCCGCCGCGATGTGGCTCACATCGACGTGGCCGCGAACCTCCTCGTTCGACGGCGCCATTTCATCGGTCGCGCCGACTTGCAGGCGGCCGTTGCCGGTGAGATGCGGCAGGCGCTTGCCCAGCATGTCGAGCATGCCCGAGAGGATGATCGCGATGAGGCTGCCGAGCATCACGGGCGGCAGCACCTGCGCGAAGAGGTCGCCTTGCGCGACGTGCATGATTTCCGAATAGCCGATCGACAGCGGAATCGCGCCTTCGCCCACGCCACCCGCCATGATCGGCACGACGATAAAGAGCAGCGTGTGCTTGACGCCAAGGCCGAGCGCCGCGCCAACGGCGGTGCCCACGATGGTCGCGGCGAGCGTGCCGGCGGCGAGCGGAATGAAGATCTTCAGGAAGCCCTGGATCAGCACCCGCCTGTCCATGCTCAGAATGCTGCCGACGATGATCGACGCGATGAAGAGATACAGGAAATTGGTCTGCTTCGTGAATTCGACCGTGAGGTGCTGCACGGGCTTGGGCAGCACGTGGTAGTACACGAGCGCCGAAGGCACGAAGGTCGCGAGAATCGCAGCGGCGCCGATGTTGCGCAGGAGCGGCAGGCGCTTGCCGAGCTCGGCGCAGGTGAAGCCGCAGAAAGCCAGCACGGCGATGGCCATCGAGATCTCGCCGGGCACCTTGCCCGTGACCGCGAAGCCGGCGATCAGCGCGAACAGGATCACGTAGATCGGCAGCGGAATGATGCCGATGCGGATTTCCATCAGCTTCCACCAGCCTTCTGGCCAGAAGCGGGTTTGGGTCGTCGAGGACGGCTCGGGGATCGCCTGGGGAGCGGCGGATGCGGACACGCTGTTGTGCACGGGATGTCTCCTTCGTTTTCGCGACCGGACTGCGTCGCGTCTCCGGTGCTTGTTTAATGAGGGGCGCGGCCCGGATCGGGGCCGCCGGGCCTCTATAAAGCACTAGCCGTGCCAGCGTGACGACCCATCCATAACACCTTGATTTAACGGCACTCCCGAGGCGAACCACCCAACGCACGCCATTCCCCGATCCGAACTTTCAGAATCGGCCCGGGCCGCAGGCTGAAATCTCGGCCTGCGCAATGAGCGCGGTCCTCCGCCATTCGGGCGGCGTCATCCTTGAGCGGATCGCAAGAATCATTTTCGGGATCCGGTCTGGAATGCGTCCGTTCATTGGCAGAAGATGGGGCATCGAAATTCGAGGAGCGAGCCATGAAGATCGTCTTGCCAGGATGCGCAATCGTCTGCGCGGCAGCGTTGTGGAGCACCGGCGGCCTGGCCGCGCCGCCGGGTTCGGCCTACCAGGCGCCCGTGCAGCTATCGAGCGGGAAGAACCTGCTTTGCAGCGTGAACGAAGCTCAGCCGGCCGGCGAACCGGCCATGCTCACGCGCCGGGAACAGGTTGAGGCCGATGTTCTCGCCACCCAGCGCTTGAGGCTGGTCAGCGGACCGACGTCGCCTTATCCGTCTGCTTATACGGCGCCGACCATTGCTTGCGTAAGCGCGGGTTGATGGTCCGGCAAAAACAAAAGGGCTCGATTCGCCAGACGAATCGAGCCCTGCCTACTGCTGTGAAGACAGACTGGATGCCGGATCAGAAGCGCGTGCGCACGCCCGTCGTCACTTCGACCTGGTTGGTTGCGCCGAAGGTCGAGCCGACCGTGTAGCCGCCGTGCAGCTTCATGTAGTCGCCTGCCAGGTACACCTCGGTGCGCTTGGACAGGTGATAGAAGATCGAACCGTAGAGCGTTTCCTTGAAGCCGTTGTGCAGCCCGCTGGCCGGATCGAACGCGCCGATGTTGGCGTTCGGAATGTTGCCGTCGACGTTATACGCGGCGTTGCGCGTGCGCATCTGCTGATAGCCAAGTTCGTAGTCGAGCGCGCCCTTCGGCACGAGCTTGAACGAGACCGTCCACGCGTTGTCCTGACGCTGGCCCAGCGCCCCCTGATTGCCCCAGTAGCGGAAATAGCCCGCATTGGCGCGCA
>DATKOE010000034.1:0-23347 GCA_035524815.1 Rhizomicrobium sp. | reverse complement strand
CGGCAATCTTTGCGTTTCAGTTCGGGTAGAAGCCGTAATCGCCCCCGCTGAGATGGGACGCGCTGCCGTCGGCCATCTGCACAAGGATCAGCGGCGAACCACCGAGCGCCGCATCGACGCGGTAATACTGCATCGACGGATTCGGCACGCCCCCAGGGGCGGCCAGGTGATCGAAGACGAGACGCGCGGACGAATCAAAGCCGTAGAAGGCGAGGAAGTCCCCGCCTGACGGGAACAGCGCGATGCTGTGGAACCCGACGATGTGATCGGCCAATCCGCTATCCTGATGTGGGTCCGCGATCTCGCCCTTCGCGAAGACGAACACATCATCGCCGGTCGCTTCCACACGCGCTGGCGTCGAGCCGAACGGAATGAAGGTCGGGGAGGGGGCGCTTGCCAGCGTGACCGCAATGCGCGTGCTGTCCATGTTCCCGCTCGAGTCGGTGGCGGCCACGGTGATCGTATCGGACAACGGCGCGCTGGCCTGTGTCGGTTCGTTCCGGTATGTGAGCGTGGCGAGCGCGGCATTAACAGCCGCGAGCGGGCCGGACAGTTTGACGTCCCACCCGTTGTTGGTCGTAACGACGACATCCGGCACCGGCGCGAGGGAGAGCATGCCGAGCGTCTTGTCCGACACGGTGACGGAAATCGCGGATGTGCCGACCGTGTCGGAGTCGCTGATACCTATGCCCTGCAGGCGGAGCACTCCGCCCTGCATGCCCGCAGCGGTTGCGTTGGCCGTTACCGCAAGCAATGCCGGCGGCGCAGGCACAGCGGGATTGAAGGCGTAGGCACGAATCCAGTCGATCTGCATCGTGCTCGGAAACGGCGTAGCCGCTGTGACATCGCTCGCAATTGCAAGGTCTGCCAGCATGAACATAGGCGTGTTCAGGTCCGATGGTGTCGGCGCTCTCGCCACGGCTTGGCCGTCGAAATAGAAAACGGTCGTCGTCGGGGTCCAGTAGACGCCGTATGTATGGAATCCGGAAGACGGCAAGGAAGCCGGGACGGTCGTGCCATCGATGCCGGTCGCCGGCGCATGAAGGGCCACCGAGTATTGCCCGGGCCGGCTGCCGAAATCCTCCATTGCGTCGACTTCCGCAGTGCCCTGTAGGTTGGCTGGCAGCAGCCAAAAGGCCGGCCAGACGCCCGCACCTGACGGCAGGGCGGCCCGGATTTCGAAATACCCGTAGAGCTGGGAGAAGGACTGTTCCGTTGTGATCACACCAGAGTTGTACGGCAACCCGGCAGGATTGCTGCCTGGTGATGCCGTGATCCTCAGCACGCCGTCCTGAACCGAGAACGGATCCACACCGACCGTGGAATCCGAATAGTACTCGACCTCTCCTGTGCCCGGAATGTTGCGCAAATTATGCGGCAGCGTTGTCTTCCATGTCGTGGTCCCGGTGGGTGAACCGTCGAAGTTGTCAAACTCATCGTCGAAGGTCAGCGAGAGCAGGTTTGCCGGGTCCATGCAGGTCCCCCTTCATACCCGCCGCTGCCCAATCAGCGCGGGCCGTTCATCACCTTCCAATAATTATCACGGTCTCCGCCGTCCGTGCTACCGGATTCAACGGCAGCAGGAACTTCCGCGGATCAGAGGCAGGAACGTTGGCAACTCAGATCGTAATGTTATCGCAACCACGAAACGGCGGCAGTAGAAAACCGGCAAGGTCGGTGAGGTCTACGGAGTCTGCCGGGGAAACCTGCGCGGGCAGGCTGCCCGGCACGAGCAGGCCCGGCGCGGCGAGCGAGGCACGCGTCTCGTCTCGTATGTGTGACCCTGCTGCTTCCGCAAAGGCCGCTCATTTGACGAGCTTCACGAACTCCACTGTTTGCATGAACGGGTCCGCCAGATTGAGGAACTTCTGCAGGTCAGAGGCAGGAGCGTTGGAGGCGAAGATCGTGTCGCCGTCGCGCATCCAGAACCGGCGGGCATAGAAGAACCCAGCTGGGTCAGTCATATCCACGGCATAGATCGTGGGCACCTGCGCGGGCAGGCTGTCCGGCACGGGCAGGCCAAGCGCGACAAGCGTGGCATGTGTCTCGTAGCGAAAGAGAAAGACGCCCTGCGCGTCCGCCAGATCGTCCTGCAGGCCGCCGGCCGTTGCCAGCGCATCGGCGAGGGTGAGCTTCTCGTCGCCGAAGGGAAAGCGGCGATCGAGCTGGCTGAGCGTCGTGGTTTGGCCGGTTGCCCCGACGGCGAGGAAATAGCGCGGCTTGTGTTCGATATAGATCGTGTCGCCCGCCTGGAGGCGGACGTTCTGCGATGGCTGCTCGCCTATTTCCGACAGAAGGGCGGTGTACTCGTGGCCCTGCCGCTGCAGTCTGACCAAGGTTTCGTACGCCGGAAACCGCGGGCCGCCAGCGCGCGCAATTGCGCCGAGCACGCGCTCGCCACTCGGGTCCATCGAGAATCGCGTCGCCGCGTTGACGTCGCCGAGGACGCTGACTTCGTTGGCGTGGCGCTCGGTGAAGGTGACGATCACCTGCGGCTCCAGCGCGCGGTGGGCCAGGCGCTCGCGGATCGTCTCCTGAATGGCAAGCGGCGTGCGTCCGGCTGCGGCAATCTTTCCGGCCCAGGGTACCGTGATAGCGCCGTCCCGTCCGACCTGCTGGGGCGGCAACTGGACGAAATTGCCCGGGCGGCTACCGGCGTCGGTGGGAATGAAGAGGCCGCCGCTGCCCGTCTCGAACACCGTCACGGTCAGCACATCGCCGACGCCCACGTTGACAGGCTGCGCGGGCTCGTCGATCAAAAACGCATCGAAACGCAATGGCGCGTCCTGCGATTGCAGCCTCGCGATCACAGATGCGTCCACACGCACCAACGCGTAGCCGAGCTTCGCCTGGGGGGTGCCGGCTTGCACGCGGATTTCCGAGGATGAAATGATGGCGCGGTACGTCGGGCCAGTGCGCGAGATGAACGAGGTGCAGGCGCTAAGAGTTAACGACATGCCGAGCGCAGCCAACATGGTCAATGCAGACCTGCGCGATCCAATTGGCGGAGACCCTGATGGCGTCAAATAGGAAAATGCTGGTCCCGCCTGCGACGTCACGTGGTCTTTTTCCATGCCCCAATTGATCTGCGCCGTGAAGCAATTCGCACAAGTTTTCCCTTGGCCGTGCTTGCCTGCGCGCGAGACCTTATGCCGAGCGAACTGCCGCGATGCAACAGCAACCGCTGCGCGTACTGCTTGGTCAATCCTGCGGCGAGCGTGTTCGGTCGCTCGCAACGGGCTTTGTCCGCCACGTTGCGAGCCGCATCAACGCTATGAAGGCCACCATCACCGTCACCGCATAGATGGCGAGCGCCAACGGCCAATGACCGGACAACAGCAGGGCTGCCCCGGCAGCGACGCCGCCAAGGCTGACCATGCAGAGAACAAGTGTGGGATAGCGGGAGAGCATGTTTTCGGTTAGCCTACCATATGCCCAGTGCGCAATAGATATCCGCTCAGCATCAAGCGCACGCCGAACGGATAACGAGAGACAAAATATGCGCCTCCGCTGCGCTGGGCGGGTGACGTCCGCGCCCGCCGGGCGTCGTCCGCCAGGGCGCCCGCGATCGGGCCAGGTCTGCCGCGCCGAGCCAGAACGTCACTTCCCATTGTCGGCCCAGTCTGGCTTCGTGGGCCGGCCAGTTGGTGACCCGGTATTCGCGCTGTGGAAAAGTGGTGCCGGCGAGGCGCACCGTATTTGAATGGGAGCATATCCGAGCAGCCCGACCGCCCGCGCCAATCCAACGCGGCAAGTTGTGGACCAGCGTCATCCCGTTACCGTGAGTGTCACCTGCCTTGCCTGCGATGATAGGAAAGCCGAAAGACCAGGCCAATTGGCGGCCGCCTCCGAAGACAATGTCCACCACGGTGGCAATCGGGCGGACCGCGGTCATGCGGGAGGGAAAGCGTGAGCGAGTTGATCGCGCCCGACGATGTGCCCCGATGGGTCCCCGGAGAGCTGACCATGGACAGCGCCCCGCTCGGCTGGGATGGCGTGCGGCTTCGCAGCTATCGCTATACACCCCTGGATGTGTCGGTGCCGGCGTTGCAGGACTACTTGATCATTTTCTATCAGGACGGCACAACTCCGATGAATCGGCGCTGCACAGGGACTTGGCGCAACGAGCGGGTCGCTCCCGGCTGCATCTCGCTGCTGACCCACGCGGCGCAATCGCACTGGCGGTGGAGCGAGGAAATCGAGGTCACGCATATCTATCTCTCCCCAGCGGCGCTGAGGGAGGTTGCTGCTGACGCGTATGGCCGCCACATCCGCGACGTCGAACTGTTCGACGTCCTGAAGACCGAAGATACCGTCCTTTCGACGATCGCCTCCGGTCTCGCGCGGGAATCGCGGGAGAGCGGACTCGGCGGCCGGCTCTATGTGGACTCCCTCAAGAATCAGACCTGCGTCCACATGCTGCGCCATTACGCCAGCGTGGCCTTCCGTGAACCAAGCTCCTACGGCGGGCTCTCGCGCGCCCAGTGTCGGCTACTCACCGAGTACGTTGAAGGGAACCTTGACCGGAACATCTCACTTGCCGATCTGGCCGGGGTGGTGCAGCTCAGCGTCTTCCATTTCATGCGCAAATTCCGCGCCGATTTCGGGTGCCCGCCGCACGCCTATGTCATGCAACGTCGGATGGAGCACGCCAGGCGTCAACTCGCGCGCCGTGACATCCCACTAAAGGTTGTGGCCGCCAACTGCGGCTTCTCGGACCAGAGCCACATGACGCGCCTCTTTCGCCGCCTGCTCGGGACGACCCCGGCGGGATATCGCAACTCGGTAACCGGCTGACTTTCCGTTGCCCGGGCCGCCGCGGCGGCTGCCCAGCAATCTTGAACAACGCGACGGCCAATTCCGTTCAAGACCCCGATCGCTGCGTGCCTGCTAAATTCGCCCTCATGCGCACGACCGGATTCCCCGGCGGCGCGCACTCAACGAAGACCAACGAGCGGGAGGTGATTACAATGGCACTCGTGCCAACGCCTGAGATCAGGACGAACGGCTCGCAAACACCGCTGAAGCTCGACGCCGCTGTCATCGGCGCCGGCGTCGCAGGGCTCTATCAGCTCTTTCTGCTGCGCGAGCAGGGACTGACCGTGAAGGCATTCGACGCCGCAGCCGATGTCGGCGGGACCTGGTACTGGAACCGCTATCCCGGGGCACGCTTCGACTCGGAGTCGTATGGCTACCAGTACCTGTTCTCCGAAGAGCTGTACAAGGGCTGGAGCTGGAGCGAGAAATTCCCGGCCCAGCCGGAGATCGAGCGCTGGCTGCACTACGTCGCCGACAAGCTCGACCTGCGCCGCGATATCCAGTTCAGCACGACGATCAGGAGCGCAGATTTCAACGAGGCGACCGGACGCTGGACGATCACGACCGACAAGGGTCAGGTGATTGATGCACAGTACATGGTCACCTGTTGCGGGATGCTTTCGGCGCCGCTGTCGTCGCTGTTTCCCGGACAGGAGACGTTCAAGGGGCGGCTGTTCCACACCGCGCGGTGGCCGCATGAGCCGATCGATCTCGCTGGCAAGCGCGTCGGCGTGGTCGGCATCGGCGCGACGGGAATTCAGGTGATCCAGACGATCGCCGAGAAGGTTGGCCACCTGACGGTGTTCATCCGCACGCCGCAATACGTCCTGCCGATGAAGAACCCGAAATTCACGCCGAGCGACCAGGAGGCCTACAAGGCCAAATTCGAGTGGTTCGTTAAACGCCTGCCGCACACCTTCACGGGTTTCGAGCATGATTTCGAACACGCCTGGGCGGACCTGACTCCGGAGCAGCGCCATGCCGTGCTGGAGGAAACCTGGCAGGACGGGTCGTTGAAGTTCTGGATCGCGTCCTTCGGGGAGATCTTCTTCGATGCGGAGGTCAGCGAGCAGGTATCGGAGTTCGTGCGCGAGAAGATGCGCGCGCGGCTGAGGGATCCGCGGCTGTGCGACCTCCTGATCCCGAAGGATTACGGCTTCGGCACCCACCGCGTTCCGCTGGAAAGCGGTTTCCTGGAGGCATTCCTGCGGCCGAACGTGGAGGGCGTCAGCGTCAAGGACAATCCGATCGAGCGCGTCACGCCGAAGGGACTGCAGTTGAGGGACGGCACGGAGCACGCGTTCGACGTCCTGATCTTCGCCACCGGCTTCGACGCTGGAACGGGCGCGCTGACGCGGATCGATATCCGAGGCCGCGATGGCCGTTCGCTGAAGGAGGACTGGGGACGCGAGATCCGCACCACGATGGGGCTACAGGTGCACGGCTATCCGAACCTGTTCACGACGGCCGCACCGCTGGCGCCGTCGGCCGCGCTCTGCAACATGACGACGTGCCTGCAGCAGCAGGCTGAGTGGATCAGCAACTGCATCCGGTACATGCGCGACCGCGACGTGAAAGTCTGCGAGCCAACCAGGGAGGGGGAGGATCAGTGGGTCGCGCACCACGAAGAGATCGCCGCCGCGACGCTCGTGACCAAGACCAACTCCTGGTACATGGGGTCGAACGTGGAGGGTAAGCCGCGACGCCTGCTGTCCTATATCGGAGGGGTCGGGGCCTACCGGCAGAAGTGCGAGGAGGCCGCGGCCAGGAACTACGCAGGCTTTGCGATGCAGTAAGCGGCGGACCGCAACTCGTCCTCAACCCGCACCGGCTCTTGTCGCATCGCGTCAGCGTCGCCGCGCTGGCGTGCGACAGGGGCCGGAGGCTCGATAGCAAACAAGGGAGCAACAAGATGGTCCAAGAATTCAGGGCGACAGCCGACGCGATCCTGACCCGTGTCGTCACGTCCGATCCGAGAGTCCCTGGCGTGGTCGCGATGGTCACCGATCGTCAGCGCAACATCTATGAGGGCGCTGCCGGCAGGCGCCGGTTGGATCGCGACGCGGAGATGACGACGGACACCGTCTTTGCGATCTTCTCGACCACCAAGGCAATCACCGGCACAGCGGCGTTGCAGCTCGTCGAGGAAGGCAAGCTCGACCTTGACGCGCCCGCCAGGACCTACGTCCCCGACATCGGCAGGCTGCAGGTCATCGAAGGCTTCGATGCCGACGGCGAACCGAGGCTGCGCGCCCCCAGGCGCGACGTCACGACCCGCATGCTGCTGCTGCACACCGCCGGCATGGGCTACGATTTTTTCAACGCAACCTACAACCGCCTTGCCCAGGAGAAGGGCCAGCCCAGTGTCATCACCGGGTCCAAGGCGGCACTGATGACGCCGCTGTTGTTCGACCCGGGCGAGAAGTGGGAATACGGCAGCAACCTCGACTGGTGCGGCCAGGTGATCGAAGCCATCACCGGCCGCCGGCTCGGCGAGGTGTTCAAGACCCGCATCTTCGAACCTCTCGGCATGCGCGACACCACGTTCGAACTGACCGACACGCTGCGCCGGCGCGTCGCCGGCATGCACGCACGCAACGCCGACGGATCGTTGGCGCCGATGGATTTCGAGCTGCCCGCCGCGCCGGAGGTGCATATGGGCGGCCACGGGCTCTACGGCACGGTCGGCGATTACATGCGGTTCATCCGCATGTGGCTGAACGACGGCAACGGCGAGCATGGGCGCGTGCTTAAGGCCGAGACGGTACGGATGGCGGAGCAGAACCATCTCGGCGACAAGAAAGTGACAATGCTTCCCGGCGTGATCCCGTCGCTTTCGAACGACGCGGAGTTCTTCCCCGGACTGTCGAAGTCCTGGGCGTTGACGTTCATGATCAACGACGAACAGGCGCCGACGGGGCGCCCCGCCGGTGCGCTCGGCTGGGCGGGGCTGGCGAACCTGTTTTACTGGATCGACCGTCGGAATGGCTTCGGTGGCTTCTGGGCCACGCAAATCCTGCCGTTCGGTGATCCGGTTTCGTTCGTCGGCTACCTGGACTTCGAGACCGCCTTCTACCAGAGCCTGTACCAGAAGCGGGCGGCCTGACGTTCGCGAGGATCGGCCGCCTCACCAGGAGGCGGCCGGCCCCTGCGGAATGGGCTACCATCCACCCATAAGCGGATTCTCTTGCGACCACGGAGGGACCATGCCTGACCGGTGCGCCCCGGACCGGCCAGCCTGCCGGTATCGCGCCGCGCGACGGCGCTTGCGTCGGAACCGGCCGGGCTGCTCGGGACCGTGCGGCGACCGGGCGATTTCTTCGTGTCCGGCGGTCGCAAGATGGCCCAGCCACGCGGAATGGCTCTCCGAAGACCAGGGACCAGCCAGCGCGGCACAGATGCTCGGCCTGCTTGTTGAATTGGATGATCGGGGGTCGATCGAGACTTTCCTGACCGTGGTGGTTGCCGGCGGCTTCGCCAAGGCGGACGGCGGTGCGCTCATGGCGGCGCTCGGCCGGCTTGACCCGGCGCGGCGGGCGGCGCTGATCGAGCATCTCGTCGCGGGAACGGCCGTCGGCTCTCTCGGTGCCTGCGCCGATCTCTTGGCACGCGCGGCATCCGCCTGGGCGGCAGAGAGCGCATGCGACCTGACGGGTGCGGCGCGGCGCCTGGTGGAGGCGCTGCCGCCCGGCCCGGCGCGCGCGACGCCGCAGCCGGCCTGGAAAGCGGGCGGTCCGGGCGTGGACGCCGACATCGTTACCGATCTGCTGGCCGGCCTCTGCGTGATCGATCTCGCGCTGGCCGAACGGGCAACCGGGCATGTCCTGGCCGCGCCGAAGGTCTATGGCATGGACGCCGTGCTGGTCCCGGCGGCCCGCCGTTTGGGCCGCGCGGAGGCAGCGCAGGGAACGACGGCGCTGGCGATGCTGCGGACCGCCTGCCTCGCCCATTTGCACCGTCGGATCGCCGAGCCGCTGGCCGCGCCCACGGACTGGCGCCGTGACGCCGCGCTGACGTGCCGCTGCCCGCGCTGCGCCGGTCTCGCGCGCTTCCTGGCCGATTCGGAGACGCGGACCTGGGTGCTGAAGGCGCCCGAGGCCGAGCGCGCGCACGTCGCGCACAGCATTCGCCAAGCGGGCAGCGACGTGGACATGACGACCGACCGCACTGGGCGTCCCTATCGACTGGTCTGCACCAAGAACCAGGCCAGCTACGAGCGGCGCACGCGCCAGCGCCGGCGCGACGTGAAGGACGCGGCCGAACTCGCCGAGTGAAAACCACCAGACACGACCCGGAACGCGCACGCCCTGCATGGCGCTCACGCCCCGTCTTGCCTCGCCCAGGGCGCGGCGGCCAAGCGGCCTGCCAGGAATTCGATCACGGCGGCGACGCGCGCAGGTCGTAGGCCGCCGGGCGGTGTGACCACGTTCAGCGCGATCGGCGGCATGGACCAATCCGCCATTGCTTCCTCCAGCCGGCCGGCGGCGAGATCCTGCCAGACCAGGAACTCCGGCTGCACCGCGAGGCCCAGCCCGGCGCGCAGCATGGGCAACAGCGCGTCGCCGTTATTGGCACGCAGCGGGCCATGCGTGGCGACGGCGGCCTCCTCGCCGGAGGCATGGACAAAGCGCCACCGGTCGGGCGTGGGCAGGTAGGCGTAGCCGAGGCAGGCATGATCGGCGAGATCCCGCGGGTGGGCAGGGCGGCCCCGGCGCGCGAAGTAGCCCGGCGCAGCCACCAGCAGGCGGCGGATCCGGCAGATACGGCGCGCCCGCAGGCTGGAGTCGGCCAGTGCCGCGATACGGAGCGCCACGTCGAACCCGCCGCCCACGAGATCCACCAGTTCATCGCCGAGGTGCAGGTCGACCGAGATCTGAGGGTGAGCCGCGAGCAGCGCCGGCAGGATTGGGGCCACATGCGCGATCCCGAAAGACATCGGTGCGGCCAGCCGCACCAGGCCGCACGGAGCCATGGATTGCGACATGGCCTCGGCCTCAACCGCTTCCCCCTCGGCCAGGATGCGGGCGGCGCTGGCGGCCGCCCGGCGGCCGGTATCGGTCAGGGAAAGCCGCCGGGATGTGCGGTTCAGCAGGGAGGCGCCGATGCGCGCCTCAAGGCGCCCGACGGCCTTGGACATGGTGGCCTTGGACAGGCCGAATTCCGCAGCGGCCCGCGCGAAGGAGCCGGTTTCCGCCACCTTGGCGAACAGCGCCCAGGCCTCGAGGTCGGGAAGGCGCGGCATGGTTACTTCCGGAAACGGTGGGTTTCCATTGTTGCGCCTTCTCGCCCGCCCGGCCTGTCCGATCTCTGACCCCGACGGAGCACGAGCCCCGTCGATCGGAGATCGCATGCAAAGCACGACCAATGCCCGCGTCCGGGTCACCGGTCCCGGCCGACCGTGGCACATCTGATGTCCGGTCGGTTGACCGGACGACGATCACCGCGGGCGATGGCTCGCGCCAGCCCTCCGAGAACGAACTGGAGGGCGCCCGCTTCCTCGGCTGCCACGTCGCCCAGGTCGCCGCTAAGCTGTTTGCCTGACCGGCCCGCGGCAACGCCGAGATAAGGCATGGCGGCCTCGGCGCCGGGCCGGGCGGGGACGAGGCCGTTCATGAGGACGACGCGGGTCGTCCGAAGGAGAGAACGATGCAACTGCACGGGATCCACCACCTGACGGCGGTGTCGGCGAACGCGCGCGGGAACCACGACTTCTACACGCGCGCGCTCGGGATGCGGCTGGTCAAGAAGACCGTCAACCAGGACGACGTCAGCGCCTACCACCTGTTCTATGCCGATGGCGCCGCCAGCCCCGGCACCGACCTCACCTTCTTCGACTGGCCGGTGGGGCGGGAGCGGCGCGGCACGCATGCGATCGTGCGCACCGGCCTGCGCGTCGCCGGACGCGCCGCGCTGGAATACTGGGCTGCGCGGCTCGGCGAGGCGGGCGTGCCGCATGGCGAGGTCCGCGAGGTGGACGGGCGGCTGCAGCTCGACCTCGAGGATCCGGAGGGCCAGCGGCTGACGCTGCTGGACGACGGCGGCGCCGGCCCGTTCCATCCCTGGCCCCGCAGCCCGGTGCCGGAGGCGTTCCAGATCCGCGGCCTCGGGCCGATCACGATCAGCGTCCCCGACCTCGCACCCTCCGCGCTCTTCCTGACCGAGGTGATGGGCATGCGCCGGGGCCGGAGCTACGCCGCGCCGGACGGGGCGGGTGAGGCGGTCCAGGTCTACGAAATGGGCGAGGGCGGCCCCGCGGCGGAACTGCACGTCCGCGTCGAGCCGGGCTTGGCGCCCACTCAGCCGGGGGCGGGCGGCGTGCACCACGTCGCCTTCCGGGTGCGCGACGAGGAATACGACTACTGGGTGGACCGGCTGCGGCGCCTGCGCATTCCCTCGAGCGGGCCGGTGGACCGCTTCTACTTCCGCAGTCTCTACACGCGGGAGCCGAACGGCATCCTCTACGAGATCGCCACCGACGGCCCGGGCTTCGCCACCGACGAGCCGCTCGAGGCGCTCGGCGAGCGTCTCGCCCTGCCGCCCTTCCTGGAGCCGCAGCGCGCGGCCATCGAGCGCAACCTCAAGCCGCTCTGAAGCACGGCGCAGGAGATGCAGACCATGCGCTACGTGACCGGAGGCACGGGGCCGCATGCCGGACAGCCTGTTGCGGCGGCAGGGACGCCGCTCGCGCAGGCCACGGGGGCGCTGGTCCTGGTGCATGGCCGCGGCGGCAGCGCCGAGGAGATGCTCGGCCTCGTGAACCTCGTCGCGCCGCCGCGGACCGCCTGCCTGGCGCCGCAGGCGGCGGGGCACACGTGGTATCCCCGCCGCTTCATCGAGCCGGTCGAAATGAACGAGCCCCATCTCGGCTCGGCCCTTTCCGTACTCGGCGAACTCGCCGACCGGGTGGCCGCGGGCGGGGTGCCCTTCGAGCGGATCGCCCTGCTCGGCTTCTCGCAGGGCGCCTGCCTCGCCCTTGAGTTCGCCCGCAGGCGCGCGCAACGCCTCGGCGCCGTGATCGGCCTCAGCGGGGGCCTGATTGGCGACACGGTTGCCCCGCCTCTCGCAGGTGCCCGGCCGTTCGAGGGCATGCCTGTTCTGCTCGGGTGCAGCGAGCGCGACCCGCATATCCCGGTCGCACGCCTGCACGAGACGGAGGCGGTGATGCGCGCGCTCGGCGCCGAGGTGGTCACCCGCATCTATCCGGGCGGCGGCCACGGCATCAACGAGGACGAGGTAGGCATCGCGCGCCAGATCCTCGCCCGCATGGCCGAGGCGGCAGCAGGCGCCAGATAGGCGCCTGACCTGCATGAACTCCGCCGAAAAGCGAACGACCGGCCGAAAGCCGCTCGCATTTCGGACACCTGTCAGGCCGCCAGATCGAAGGCCTCGGCGCGTGCGTTCTCGGCCTCGGCCGCCCGCACCTGCGCCAGATCCGCATACGCCTTCAGGACCGCGCCGACATCGGCCTTGCCCGGCAGCAGGGCGGCAATGGCGGTGCCGAGCGCATCGAGCGCCTTGCCGAGCGCGTCGTAGTCCGCCTCCGTCGGCTTGCCGCGCAACCTGGCTTCGATCTGGCCGATCAGCTTGAGCTGCGCCACCACCGGACGCGGATTCGCCGACGACAGTTCGGGCGCCTGCTTCTTGCAGACCGACCACGCGAGCGACCAGTTCGTCACGTCGAGCGCCGCCTTCGGCAGCTCCTTCTTCCAGTCCGTCGCGCCCTCGTAGCTGCCGATCGCCTTGCCGTCGTCGGGGTACGTCTCCTCGAGATACTTCTTCACCTGGGCGATGTTCGCGTCCTTCGCCGCCAGCGTCTCGCGCGTCAGCCCGCAGCGGTTCATCGCGGTGATCGCCACCACGTCCTTCTTCACCACCGCGCCGTACGCGATCGTGTATTTCGCGAGCGTGGGGTTGAGCCGGCGCGCGATCAGCGCAAGCTTGCGGTTGCCGGGATTGTCGAGCGCGTCCTTCGTCGTCTGCCACGCGACCTTCAAAGCCCTCTCCTTGGCGAACTTGTAGATCAGCTCCTCGGTGGACGCCGCCACGGTGGCGCCCGCGGCGATCACGTGACCGATCGGCACCGCCATGCCGGCGATGCTCGCGCCGGCCTGCAGCAGGTTGAGCGCCGCCTGGATCGAGGCCTGGGCGAACTGCTCCGATTGGTTCTTGACGAAGTTCTCGATCGCGGTACGGTACGGGCTGACGGCGGAAATCGCGTCCTGGTTCGCGTCCATCCACTTGCGCATGTGAATCGCGCGCTGCACCGCCGAGGCAAGGTTGGTCAGGAAGCTGGCGAGCGAAGCGCCGGGAAAACCCTGAAGGAACTTCTCGGCGACGCTGAAGCCGGCCGATCCGACTGCGATCGCCGCGCTCATGATCGCCCGGTCCTTCTTCATCTTCTCGATCAGCTCGGCGATCGATTTGAGGTCGGGGTCCTTGCCGCTGCTGCCGAGCTGGTCGAGCAGCTTGCGCTGTTCCTCCAGCTCCTTGGTCAGCTTCTCGTTGACCTTGTCCGCGTCCTCCTTGCTGAGCTTCTTCTCGCCCGGCGCCTCGTCCTGCTTCTTCCACGCCGCCGCCTGTTTCTCCAACTCCTCGCGATGCGCCTTCAGCTTTTCCTGGACGGCCTCGCCCAGCGCCGCGGATTTCTCGCCGCCCTCCAGCAGCGCCTTGAGCTTCTCGGCCTTCTCGTCGATTTCCTTCTGCTGGTCATCGTCCTTGTCGAGCTTCCTGGCCGACGCGGTGATGTCCATGGCGGTGCCGCCGAGGTTGCAGAGGATGCCGCTGACCGAGGCGGTCACCGCGCCCCAGTTGCCCTTCTTGATGTCCAGCACGATGTTTTTCTTGTTGGCCTCGATCAGATTCCTGGCGCCGGCGGTGATCGCGCTGCCGACGCCTTCCACGATCACCTTGTCCTTCTCGTCCTTGACCCGCCCCGCGGCCTCCGCGAAACCTTTCTCGACGCTGGTGACGATGCCGTCGATGAAGCCCTCGAAATCCGGCTCCGGCTGCTTGCTCAGCGCCGCCAGCATCGTGCCGCCGGTGATCGCGCCGTTGACCGCCTTGGTGAAGGTCGCGCCGAGTTCCTTGTTCCCGGTGACGAGGGTGAGCAGCCCGCCGACCGCATTCGACACGCCGCCGGCGAATTTCGGCACGGCGGCGCGCGGGTCCGCCTTGCCGACGAGCGCGGAGGACGCGTCGAGCCCCGTATCCACGATTGTCTTGGCAAGGTCGATCACCTGCCCGCTCAGGTCCTTCACCGCGTCGATGTTGGACGTGACGGCCTTCGTGATGCTCGTGGCGAGGTCGAACACTTGCTTGGCCTTGTCGAGGCCCTCCACGAGCGCGTCGGGTTCGGTGAAGCCCTCGAGTTCCTTGAGGAACGCGTCGTTCGACCCATCGACCATCTCCTGGGTCTCGCTGTACTTGGCCTCGATGAAATTGTCGGGGATCACCAGTTCGCGCACGAGGGGCGTGTACAGCTCGCGCATGACCTCCCTGGGGTCGAAAAGCGGCACCTCCTCCTGGACGATCACGCCCTTCTCCAGCCTGCTGCGCATGGTCTTCTTCTCGATCAGCAGGTCCTTCTGCCTTACGAGCATTTCCATCGCCAGATGCGCCTGCTTCACCGTCTCCGCGCTCGGCGCGGTGGTGATGTCGCGCGTCTCCGCGGTGTCGAACCCCTGCGTCGCGTCGCCGCCCTTGCCGAGCGTCGGCAGCTTCCGCCCCTTGACCTCGATGTCGAACTGCAGCGACGCCCGCATCATGTCCTTGTTCCGCTCGACATCCTTGCGTGCCTGCCCAAGCAGCACCGCCTTCAGGGCGAGGTCGGCCTTGATCTCGCTCTGCCAGCGGATGGCGAGTTCCGTCTCCGGGTCTGGCTGCTGCCCGGGGGCGCTGCCGGCAGCACCGGCGGTGAACACCTGCACCCATTTGCGGTCCGCCTCGGACTTGTACGGCATGGGCAGTCCTCCGGACGTGCTTGGCTCAGAAGCCGGTGAGCAGCGTCTTTTCGATGTTGTTGAGCGCGGTGTTGACCTGCCGCACGGGCGTGAACGGCGAGACGAATGGATTGCGCAGCAGCGCGCCGAAGCGCGGGTCGCCATCGAGATAGCCGCGCACCCGTCGTACCTCCTGCAACGCGACCTCGCGCGCGGCGCGCCGGTCGCGCTCGCTCGCGCCGGGCGCGGCGAAGGTCCTGCACGGCGCATCGAAGGCGGCTGGATTGAACAGCAGCCAGATGTCCTGAAGCGCCGCCTGCACCGGCTTCTCCGCAACCGCGTCCGCGGCGGCGACGGCTTTCGCGACCGCGTCCAGTCCCTCGCGCCACGCCTTCAGGGCCGCACGCCAGCCGGTCAGGACCTCGGGGATCAGCTTGGTGCGCAGCGTCTCGATGCCCTCGGGCATGGCGAGCGCCACGTGGGCGCGCTCGATGGCGGCGGACAGGATCTGCCGCGCGGTGTCGTAGTCCTGCGATTTCTCGAAGCTCGTGTCGGCCTGCTCGCCGATCTGCGCGATTTCCTTGATCAGGGCGGGCGCGGCGCGGCCTTCCAGCTTGCCGAGGATGTCGTCCCGGAAGGCCGCGTACTGCAGTCGCCAGCGCTCCTTCGTCTTGACCGCCGCGTCGCCCGCTTCCTGCGCGGCTGTCTCCTGGCCACGCAGCACCGCCGGATCGGCGGCGCCCTTGTCCATCTCGCCGATCAGGAAGGTCAGGCGCGTCTGCGCCGGCGCAAGGCCGCCCTCCGGCTTGGCGGACTGCTTCAGCACGGCGAGCTGCTTGGTCAGGCTCGCGACGAAGGCGCGGGCGCCGGCAAGCTCCTTGCCCGCGAGCGTGCCCAGCCGCTTCTCGGCCGCCTCGACCTCCTTGACGAAGGCTTCGTAGGCGGCCTTGGCGGCGAGCGCCTTCTTGAAAGCCGCATTGCTGCCCTTCGCCCAGGCAGCGAGCGCCGCCTGGCTCTCGTCCATCGGCACTTCGCCGACATTCGCCTTGATCTTCTCGAGGTCGTCGAGCAACTGCTGTTTCGTCGTGGCGAGATAGGTGCTGATGTCGGTTGCACCCAGCCGCGCCGTTTCCCCCTCGATCCGCCTGGTGAGCTCTTCGAGCGACGCGCCGCCGGGCGGCTGCCGCCCATCGAGCGCGCTGTCGGCGTCACGCAGGCGCTGGCGGAGCTTGCCGACCGGTTCGAGGAGGGCTGCCAGGATTTCCTTGTCGTCGGTCTCGCCGACGGTGGCCGCCAGCCGGTTGTAGTCGCTGCGCAGCACCTCGGCGTATTTCTTGTATTCCGGGCTTTTCGTCAGGAAGCTCGTGTCGTAGCGCGCCAGCTTTTCATCGAACGCCTTGAGCGCGGCTTCGACTTCCTTGAGCGGCTTGAGTGCATTCTGCTTTGCCTGTTGCGTTTCGGCACGGGCCGTCGCGATGGCGTCCTCGATTGCCTTGACGAGGGTTTCGAGCGCCGCGGTCTCACGGTTCACGCCCTCCGACGGGAGGTTTGCCGACCAGTCCACGTGCGTCGCGAGCGTTTCGCTGAGGTCCGCGTAGGTGGCCGCACCCAGCGGCTCAAGTTGCGCCAGCGCGGCTTCGCAGATCCTGCGCGTCTTCTCGAACTGAACCTTGGCTTGTTTGAGGTTTTGCGCCTCCAGCGCCGTGCGCCCGCCGTCGTCGGGATGGAAGCCGTCCAGCGACGCACGCAGCTTGTCGATCTCCGCGACAATGCGCGTGGGGTCGAGCGCATCCGCGATCGTGGCAGCCGCCTTGACCTGCTCCCACTCGGCCGCCAGCGCGTTGCGCTTCGAGGCGTACGGTTCGAGCGTGTCGATGTACTCGCCCGTTCGCTTCCGCCACATGTCGTTAGCGGCGTCCAGCTTTTTCCTGGCGTCCTTGTCGTAGGCGGCGAGCGCCTTGGCGACCTGCTCGTCCGCCTTGCGCCGCACGTTGTCGAGCCCGTCGTATTCCTTCTGGCGCGCCTCGTTCGCCTCGATCTGCGCGCGCGCGTCCGTTGCGGCGGTGAGGGCAGCGCGTGGGCTCATGTCGGCGCCGACCTTGGCAGCCGTCAGCTTCTTGAGCGTATCGACGGCGGTGGCCGGCAGCGGCGGCGCACTGGCGAACAGCGGGCAGGACGACGTCGCCAGCGTCTCCGCCCGCTTGAGGAGGTCGGGGAGCGTGGCCGCTACCTTCGGCCACTCGACGGCGGCGGCTTCCAGCGCCCTGCGCGTATCGTCGGCCTGCGCCAGCAGCAGGTCAAGCTGTTCGGTGGCCAACGGGTATTCCGCGCTCTCGATCAATGTCCGCACGCGGTTGAGCGCTCCGTCCAGCGGCGCCGCCTCGCGCGGTGCCGCTTCGGCAATGCCGGCGACAATCATCCCGACGGCGTCGGCGCGCCTGCGGCATTCAGCGTCCTTCTCCGTATACCCCTTCACCCGGGACTCAACGACGATGCTCAGGCCGTCCAGGTTGCTCTTGACGTGGTCGAGATCGGCATCCGGCGCGTAGAGGTCGGCCAGCGCGGCCCGCATCCGGTCGCGCAACTCATCGCGGTCGTCGCGGGGCAGGCGGGATTTCGGGTCGGCGAGAGTCTTCTGGATCCGGCTGGCGGTGACGATCTGCGCCGCTGCGTCCTTCTTCAGTTGTTCGGAGCGCTTGTCGCGCACGGCCTGTGCGTTCCTGAAGGCCGCCACGGCGGCACTGACCGCCTCCACGCGCTTTGCGGCATCCGTGGCGGTGTCGGCGCTGACCCGGTCGATTTCCTTCTGCAGGGAGGCGGCCGCATCGCCGAGGCCGATGACCTTGTTGCCCTGCTCGCACAGCACCTGCGCGTCGCGCAACGATTTCTCGAGCGCGAACTCGGTGCCCACTTTGCCCTTGACCTGCCGCTCCCGGCGCTTGCCAACGGTTTCGATGAGGAAGTAGGCGAGATTTTCAAAGACCGTCGGCGCGGCAAGCGTCGTCGTTTCGCCCATGGATGCCTCCTCTTCGTACGGGGCGATCCCCGCCGCCTTGCGTTACGCCAGCCTCTGCCGAAGTTCGTCCAGTGCCGCTTCCATCTCGGCATACACCCCGATCGGCCCGAGGAAGGTCCTTTCGAGTTCGGCAAGCTCCGGCTCGTCGGCGAGCTTCTGGCGGTAGTCGTCGATGGCCTCCACCGCCTTGGCCTTCAGCCCCGGCTTTTCGTCGGCGCCGGCCTGATGGGCGGCATCCAGCAGGTCGGCCAGTGTCGAGCCGAAGTCGGGGAGCAGTTGGCTCAGGTTCCTGACGGCATCCTCGAGTGCCTCGCGATCCTTGAAGGCCGCCGCCTCCTTGTGACCAAGCATTTTCTGACCGAACTGCGCGAGGTTCGCCTGCGCCGCCTTCAGCGCGCCATCCCAGCGGAGCCTGAGTTTGGCATAGGCCACACCGCCGCCCGCCTTGCTGATCGCATCCGCCTCGGCCGCGCGCAGAGCGGACGCGGACGTGGGAGCATCGGTCGCTTCCGGCGCGGCGGCCACCAGCGGAACCTCAATGCCGAGCACGCGCACGACCCACGCGCGCCGGGCCTCCATATTGCTCGCAGCCAATGCCACCTCCCCGAAAGGGCGCGGCCCCAGGATCTCCCGAGCCCGCGCCGCGGGACGGTATCGCGGCGATCGGTTCAGCCGCAACCGGCAATGGCACGTGCGGTCCGGATTCTGGGTGCTTACGTGCCAGCAGAAGGAACCAGGAGGTCAACGGATGTGAATACGTCGCTCCGCTCGGCCCAGCGGATGGACAGCTGACCCACCCCTCGTATTGATCCGGCACGCTGCGACGGTCACAGAAGTTACTACGCCAGGAAGAGCAAGGTGGCATAGGCTGCCACGGATCCGGCAGTGCATGGCCGCGCAGAAAAGCCGGCGCGGCCGGCCAGATCGCCATGCGGACGCGACCGCCAGATGGTAGGCGCGGGAGGGTTCGAGCGCGCCCGGAATTCGATGATCGGACGCTCACGCTGGTGCTTTGCGGAAAGGGAGGAGAAACACAGTGTGTGACGAAGGACCGTGCAGCAAAGAAGTGCCCGCACTGAATAGGAGAGTGGCTCGATCGCGACTATCGAATGCCTGCACAGTGCTTGGAGCATGTCTGGCACTCTGGGCACTTCCGCTGTGGGTGCCATCGGCACAGGCACAGGCACCAGAGAAGCGACCGAACATCGTCATGCTGATGACCGACGACACCGGCTGGAACGACTTCGGCGCGTATTCGCTGGGCGGGGCGGGATTGGGTCATCCGACACCCAACATCGATCAGATCGCCAAGGAGGGCGCTGTCTTCACCAATTGGTACGGCCAAGCAAGCTGTACTGCGGGCCGCGCATCCTTCATTACGGGCCGTATCCCGATCCGCTCGGCGCTTTCGATCGTGGTGGCCCCGGGCGATGAAAACCGCCTGCGAAAGGAGACGCCGACGATTGCCGAATTCTTTCGGAAGAACGGCTACACAACTTATTTCTCCGGCAAGTGGCATCTCGGCGACAAGCCCGATGCTTATCCGACCGAGCACGGCTTTGACGAGATGAAGCACTTCGCTGCATATTACGCCGGTGTCTATTCCTACAATGACACCAGCAAGTGGTTCCATCCCTGGTTCCCGTCGTTCAACCAGGACTACAACAAGATGTACGACGATATCGTGAATCTGGGCGAATGGGAGGGGTTTGCCGGGCAGCCCGCCAGGAAGATCGGCACGATCACCTACGACTCGCTCGCCGACTTCGACATCAGACAGACCGACTCCGCAATCGACTACATCAAGGCACATTCGAAGGGCGATAAGCCGTTCTTCATGGATGTCAACTTCATCAAGATGCACAACCCGACCAACGCGGCGCCCGCGTTCCGGGGGCGGTCGCATCTTGGCGATTATTCCGACTCGCTGATGGAGATGGACGCCGATATCGGCCAGATCATGGATGAAATCCGCGCCGACGCGCCCAACACCATCGTGATCCTGACCGCCGACAATGGCGCCTGGCTGGATGCCTACCCCGACGCCGGGACAACGCCGTTTCGTGGTGAGAAGGGCTCGCCGTTCGAAGGCGGTTGGCGGGTGCCGGGACTCATGTGGTGGCCGAATCACATTCCTGCGGGCGTGCACTATGATGAGATGATGTCGCACATCGACGCCTGGGCGACGCTGGCAGCAATGGTCGGCCTGACGCCGCCCCCGCATGAGTGGGTCGGCAACGACGGCAAGCCGATCTACTTCGACAGCATCGACAACAGTGCGTACATTCTCGGTAAGGCGCAACACTCGGCCCGAACCTCCTGGATCTATATCGATGGCGAGGTGCTCGAGGGTGTGCGGGCCGATATCGGTGGCGATCCCAAGGAGCCATGGGTACACATCGCGTGGAAATACCTCTGGACCGCAAAGGATTCCTGGCTTGGCGTAAAGGCGGACCTGGGGTCCATCGGCGCTCTCTACAATCTGACGATGGACCCGTACGAAAAGTACGACATGGTCTTCAATGGAGCGGCGCCGGCTCGCGTGCTGACTTCCTCGCCCGGCAAGTACGCGGGTGAGGACAACGGTTGGGCCTTGTCGCTGATCTACCCGGTTCTGATCGACTTCGACAAGTCGATCATGAAATACCCGAGCATCTCCCGTTATGTCGGGGGTGCCTCGAACGACCTGGTTCCGAACCTGCAGCACCCGGATGACCCAATTCCCTTGCTGAAAAACCAGATGGAGAGAATGCATAACATCGGCGGAGGCGGCGGCTGACTGCGGCACTCGCGTGCCGGTTGGGGGCGGCTCTGGCCGCCCCGTTTGCAGAGCGATCCACTTGAGTTGCACAGTACAATGAGTGGGTATTTGATTGGACAGCGAGCGACGTGGATGAGGGACCATGCTCGGATTGCACTGGTTGCGGTGTTGCTGGCAGGCAGCACCGTCGCGGCATTCGCCGGTTCCCCGCCTGCGCCCGGGGGTCCGCCTGAGAGCAGAGTCGAGATCCTTGCACTTGAATGGTTCGAGCGGATGCGAACGGGTCAGATCGACCGCACGCAATTGACCGCGGGCTACAGTGCGCAACTGACGGATGCAGCGGTGCAGGCAATGTCGCGTTACCTCAAGGAGCACGCCTACGGCTCGTCCCCGACGGGTGCCCAAGTGTTGCGGACCCGCGCGAGTGGAGAGCAGACATTCTATGTCGTGAAGCTCGCCTTTCCACGCGGCGATGCTGCCAGCCTTCTCCTCGGCTTCAACTCGGACGGCAAGATTACCGGGATCAGCCTCATGAGCATGGCAGGAGACTGAGGGGAGCGCGCTTCTGGGTGCCAACGCGTTCGAGGGGGGAATTTCGATGGACTGGCTCGCTATCATCAGGTCGCACGTGCTGGCGCTGCCGGCCCTGGCAAAGTTCGCCGTCGTCATTGCGGTCATCGTCGGCATTCCGCCGCTTGCCCGGCGCGTCCGCATCCCAGAGATGGTGGGGCTGTTGCTGTTTGGGGTTCTCTTGGGGCCGCACGTCTTTGATTTCTTCGGCGAGAGTCGGCCTATTGCGAACTTCTTCGCGGAGATTGGCAAGCTGTTGCTGATGTTTTCGGCCGGCCTCGAGGTCGATGTCGCTCTTTTCCGGAAATCCCAGACACGGTCGATTGTCTTCGGCCTGTTCACGACCGTCGTGCCATTGCTGCTTGGCACGGCGTACGGTCTGTCCTTCGGCTATGCCGTCATTCCTGCCATCGTGATCGGGTCATTGCTCGCATCTCACACGCTGATCAGCCTGCCGATCGTTACCCGGCTCGGAGCCGTCCGGTTGGAGCCTGTCATCGTCACGATCGGCGCCACCGTTGTTTCGGATACGCTGTCGCTGATCGTCTTCGCGATCTGCGTCTCGACTTACGTGACCGGCTTCTCGGTGTCCGGGCTTGCCATCCAGATCCTCGAGATCGTCGTGTTCGTTCCCCTGATCCTGATCGGAGTGAGCCGTGCCGGCGCCTGGCTGCTGGGCAAGGTCCGTAGGAATGAGGAGGGATTCTTCGTGACGATGCTGGGCGTCATGGCGGTGGCCGGCCTGATCGCCGATCTCATCAATCTTCCAGGCATTGTCGGTGCGTTCCTGGCCGGGCTTTCGGTCAACGCTGCGGTGCAGGACCATCCGGCGAAAGCAAAGCTGGAGTTCTTCGGCGCGGCCCTGTTTATTCCGAGCTTCTTCATCGTGACCGGCTTCCTTATTGCGCCGGTGACGTTCGCGCGAAGCTTCGTCGATAACCTTCCTCTCGTCGTGGGAATCGTTGTGACCCTCCTTGTCGGGAAGGGAGTCGCCGCGGCCCTTGTCGGCCGCGCCTTCGGTTACACGCGGTCAGCACGGCTGACGATGTGGGCGCTGACCCTGCCGCAGGTCGCGGCCACCCTGGCCGCGACGCTGGTCGGTTACGATACGGTCAACACGGCTGGTCAGCGACTGCTGGATGGGAGAATGCTCAATACCGTCCTGGTGCTGTTGCTGGCCACGTCCATTCTCGGGCCTGTCCTGACGGAGCGTTTCGCGCCCCGCATGCTCGAACAGGAGGCGGGTGCGAAAGCCGCCGTCGCCTGACCGCCTGCGCACCGTGGTATCAACAGGCTTATGCGTGAGGGACCGATGTTGACGAAAAGAGGATGGTCACGTTGCCAACGGGCGCTCGGTCTTGGCGTCCTGTTCGCGGTGCTCGGATCGGCGGAGATCGCGGCAGCCGGGTCGCTTCATGTCCGGGAGTCCGCGCCAGCCGCCCAGGCCATCATCCACGGCCGCCACGCCGAATACGTCATCCGCTTCGACGGATTGGTGGATCACGCCGCATCCCGCATTGAGATCGTGCAGGCGGGCCGCGTGATTCAATCGCTGCCACCGCTGCTGGATAGTGCGGCGGATGTCCTGTTCGCGTCAGGCGAGGTGCCTGCTCCCGGCCGCTACGTCCTGCACTGGCAGGCAAGATCGGCCGTCGACGGGATCGTCTCCGATGGCGATATTCCGTTCACGGTCGCACCATAGCCGGTCGGCCGGTTATTGGGGAGCATTTCCCCGACAAACGGGCGCGAAACCACCCGGTGGCCGAGCGGCGCCGGGGGCGGGCGATCGGCAAGGCCGCGGAGGAGGGCATCGGCACCCTCGGAGCGTTGCTCGATCTGTGTGGCAAGCGGCGTGGAGCGGTACCACGGTCCAGGCCGGTGTGCGACCGGCGCATCCGTTTCTTCGGACGCTCGCCGTAAATGCTCGATCTGGGAGACGTCCGGGCCTTTTCCCGCCGCGGCGCTTCACCGGTCGTGCCGTGCACCCGACCATCAGCGATCTCGCAGGTCCAGGCTGCGAGACGCGCTTCCAGCTCCGACCAAATGGCAAAGCGCCGGCCGGCGATCGTGTTCGACTTGAGGTAGCCAACGCCGTGCCCGTCCGCACTTTATGGAATGGCCCGCCCCTCCTTCCCGGCGGCGGATAATACAATGACCGTCCCCTGAGATTTCGGAACACCGCTAACGTGAGAGACTGGCTCCCTGGTTGGAGGGAGCGATGCGGAAGTCGAGGTTCACGGACGA
>DATKOE010000033.1:0-4428 GCA_035524815.1 Rhizomicrobium sp. | reverse complement strand
ATCCACAGCGATGTGCCGGTGAAGCCCGTGTGCCCATAAGAGCCGAGCGGAAACAGCTCCCCGCGATTGGAGGAGAATGGCGAGTCGATATCCCAGCCCAGACCGCGCAAGATGAACTGGTGCGGAGGCGTGTTCGGCTCTGTGAACTTCCGCACGGTCAGAGGACTAAAGATCCGCGCGCCACGATACTCGCCCAGGTTCAGCATCATCTCGGCGAACCTCGCCAGGTCGTCGGCGGTCGTGAACAGGCCGGCGTGCCCGGCCACGCCGCCCATCATCCGCGCCGTGGGGTCGTGCACGACGCCGCGCAGCGGCACGCCGTTTTCCCGCTCGGTGGGCGCGATACGCGGCCGCCAGCCTTCCGGCGGCAGGAAGCGCGTCTCGTTCATCCCCAGCGGACGGAAGATCTCCTGCTCGGCGAATTCGTTGAGCGGCTTGCCACTCACCACACGCACGATCTCGCCCAACAGGATGAAGTTGATGTCGCTGTAGACAAAGCGTTCGCCTGGCGCGGTGCGCGGCTTGTCGGCTATGGCCATTCGGACGCCCGTGTCGTAGCCATGCCAGGCGGGATCGAGGTCGAGGTCCGGCCGAAATCCCGAAAAGTGAGTCAAGAGGTGGCGCACGGTGATGTCGCTCTTGCCGCCCTGGAACTCCGGCAAGTACTCCGTGACGCGGTCGCCGAGCCGCACCTTGCCCTGCTCGAATAGCTTCATAATCGACGATGTTGTCGCGATGACTTTCGTCAGCGAGGCGGCGTCGAAGATCGTGTCCTCGCTCATCCGCTCGCGGCGCGGCTCGAGCGCGCGATCCCCGTACGCCTTTTTGTACAGCACCTGCCCCGGATGCCCGGTCAGCACCACCGCTCCCGGCGTCTTGCCGGCCGCGATCGCTTTTTCAACGCACTCGTCCAGGGCTGCGCCGCCCGAGAACACAGCCTGCGCCGGAAGGCTCGCCCAGGCGAGCGCCAGCGCCAGCACCACACGCATCACTGCATCCTCGCCGCGACGGCGTCGAGCAGCCTGGCCAGCTCAATATCCTTGTGCGTGATCCCCGCGGAATCGTGCGTCATCAGGTCCACGCCGACGCGATTGTAGACGTTGAACCACTCCGGGTGGTGGTTCATCTTCTCGATGCCCAGCGCGGCGGTGGCCATGAAACCGAAGGCGTGAATGAAATCCGCGAAGCGGTAATCCTTGTGCAGCTTGCCGCTCTGCACGTTCCATCCGGGCAGCTCGCTGAGCGCGGCTTCGATCTCCGCAGTCGTCAACTTGGGAACAGGCATGTCTTGATTGTCTCCGCTTTCCAGGATGCGTGATCGTGGCGTCACGAGCGGCCGTAAACCGGAATCAGCGCCCCGCTGGTTTCCGCGGACTGGTCCGAGGCCAGCCAGACCAGCGTATCTGCAATCGCCTCCGGCGCGACCCATTTTGTGAAGTCGGCCTTCGGCATCGCGGCACGGTTCGCCGGCGTATCGATCGTCCCGGGCAGCACGGCGTTCACGGTGATTGCCTTCAACCGCAGCTCAGCCGCCAGGTTCAGCACCAGCGCGTGCAGCGCAGACTTAGACACGGCGTAAGCCGCCGCGCCCGGCGCGCCCTCCGCGCCGGCGCGCGAACCGACAGCCAGCAGCCGCCCGTGGCCCGCCTCGAGCATGCGCGGCAGCGCCGCGCGGAACACCAGGAACGCCGAGCGTGCGTTGACCTCCATCATGCGGTCCCACGTCTCCACCTTCGTAGCCTCTACCGGACCATCCATGGCGAAGCCCCCCACGAGGTGCACGGCGGCATCGATGCCGCCGTGAGGCTCCACCAACGCCCGCACTGCCGCTTCCGCGCCGTCAGGCGTTCCGACGTCTGCCTCAATTGTCAGGATTCCTTGCGGACGCTCTTCTTTCGGCCAGCGCCGCGCCACGCCCGCCACGATGGCGCCTTCGCGCAAGAACGCCTGCACCACGGCCTGGCCCAGGCCGCCGCTCGCACCGGTGATCAGGATTCGCTTCTTTCCCAGTAGCCCGCTCATGAATTTTATTCTAGGATCCGCTTGCACTGGACCGGTGGCCGCGCGCTTATGATAGAGCAATGCCGCAGCAGCTTCCGCGCCTGCGCTATGACGTCGAGTTCCTGCCGTCGCCTGTCGCCAGGAGGCCGGGGCTGATGCTGCGCGATCCGTTTTGCTACACCGACGCCACGCTCATCATCCCGCCCGCGCTGGTTCAGGCGCTGCGATGTTTCGACGGCGAACAGACCGATCTCGACCTGCGCCAGGCGCTCACACAGACCACGGGCGAACTCGACGTCGGCGAGTTGATGAATCACCTCATCTCAACGCTCGACAACGGCGGTTTCCTGCTCACCCCGCGTTTTGAGGAGCTGCGCGGACGGTGCCATCGGCAGTTCGCCGAGGCCGCGGTGCGCACCTCTTCCCACGCCGGCGCCGCTTATCCGGACGACGAAAGCGAATTGCGCGAATTGCTCACCGATTACCTCGCGACGCCGGAACAAGGCCCGGCGGACGCGGCCACGTTGGTTGGCATCGCCGCGCCGCACATCAGCCCCGAAGGCGGTTGGGAGACGTACCGCGAGGCTTTCCGCGCGCTCTCCCAGAATGCAATGCAATCGCCTGGCGCCGATGAAGCGGGCAGCGACAAGGTGTTCATCATCCTGGGCACTTCGCACTACGGTGAGCCGGGCCGGTTCGGGCTGACGCGCAAGAACTTCACCACGCCATTCGGAGAGGCGCGGACGGAGACGGCCTGGGTGGAGTGGCTGGCCCGAGAAGCTCCGGACGCGGCGCTGATGGAGGATTACTGCCACAGCGTGGAGCATTCCATCGAATTCCAGGTGATCTTCCTGCAGTCGTTGTTCGGCCCGTCTGTCCGCATCCTGCCCATCCTCTGCGGTTCCTTCGCGCTCAGCATGTCCGCCGGCCGCAAGCCCGAGGACGACGATGCGATTCGCGCGTTCCTGGAATCCCTGGGCGAACTGGCCGCGCGGGAACGAGCGCGGAGCTGTTTTGTCCTGGGCGTCGACATGGCTCACATGGGCCGCCGCTACGGCGATCACGCGGTGCGAGTCGGCGACGAGTTCATGCGCGTCGTGGCCGAGCGCGACCAGGCCCGCATCGCCCGGCTCTCCGCGGGGGACGCCGACGGCTTCTGGACTCTGGTGCGCCAAAACGAAGACGACCTCAAGTGGTGCGGCACACCGCCCTTCTACACCTTCCTGCGCGCCGCCCGGCCCGCTTCGGGCGTGTTGCGCCGCTACCAGCAGTGGAATATCGACGAAGCGAGCGTTGTCTCCTTCGCTGCAATGACATTCCACCGCTGATCGCTCATGCAATGGCCGGAGGCCGCCGCATGACGTGACGTGCGGGCGGTTCAGCCGGCTCGCGGCGTCCGCTCCGATCTTCGGGCCAACTCGGGGCCGGTCACGATTGTGCCTGGTAATGCACGATCTGGCGCTTGGCTAGGTCGACCGTCACCGAGTCGTCGGGCGTTTTCGCCGCCTCGCCGTCGGTCGCCGGATGGTACTCGATGCGCAGTTGCTTCGAGTCGGCCAGGATGCGCAGATAGCCGAAGTCCTGATCGTCGTAATTCTCGAAGGTCACTTTGTCCTTGCCGTTCGATAACCCCGGCTGGTCGACCGGCACGCGGATGGCCAGGCTGCCTTTGTGAGTCAGTTGGGACAGGCCGTGGCCCCCATTGCCCGAAACCAGGAACGGCGTCTGCCGGCCATCCTTGATGCGCGTGAAGCGCTGGTAGTTGTGCGCATGGCCGGAGAGCACGGCGTGCGGCCAGACGCCCGTCGCCGTGCACGCCGCGTCTATTTCCTTGAGCATCTCCGGGCTGCCGCCGTGCTTACCCGCGCTGCCCGGGCCGGTGTGCGTCTGGGCGACGTAGGGTGGATGGTGGACGGCGATCAGCACCGCGCCCGCGAATTTCTCATCCTTCACGCGCTGCAGCGCGGCCTCCAGGAACTTGAGCTGAGCATCGGTCAGGTAGGGATACTGGCCGCCTTGCGTGGAGATCACGCCCGGATCCTCGAGGCAGTTGCTGTACAGCCCCAGGATGCGCACGAACGGCGCTTCGAGCGTGAAGTAGGCTCCGGGCTGGATGCCCGCCGTCCGGCTCAGTCCGCCCGACTCAGGCGTCTTGTGAAACGGCTGGCCGGCAGTGCAGAAGTTTTCCAGGAACGCCTGCAGCGTCGGCGTGGAGGAGTTCGGCGCGACCATGCCGTCGTGGTTGCCGGGCACGGCGAAGATCGGCGCGGAATAGTTGCGATACGGATTGTAGAACTGGTCGTAATAATACTGCGCTTCGCCGAAGCTGTAGACGACATCGCCCAGGTGGTACAGGAACGACGGCACGGCGCGCGGACTTGGCTCGTCGAAGTCGCTGACCATTTTGTCGGCGACCATCTCTTCGTC
>DATKOE010000032.1:0-3396 GCA_035524815.1 Rhizomicrobium sp. | reverse complement strand
AAGGGTACCTCGGCTGGCAGGAACCAGTGGTGCAATTACGCTTCCCGAAGCTGGTGAACCTGCGCACGGATCCGTTCGAGCATGCGGACATCGCGAGCCTTCACTATGGCCAATGGCGCGTCGATCACGTGTTCGCTCTGTCTCCGTTCGGCGCGATGGTCGCGCAGTACATGGCGACGATGAAGGAATTCCCGCCGCGGCAGACTCCGGAAAGCTGGAGTCCTGCGGCGTTCCTGGAGAAGCTCCGCCGGCAGCAGGAAGCGCTGGAAAGCCCCAGCGCTGGAAAGTAGGCGTTGAGGCAACAGGTTTCCCCGGCGGATTGGCGTTCCGCCGGGGGAGCCTGTGGGTCGTGCGCGATGAGGCAAGCGATCGAACAAAGTCCTGATGCGGCCGAAGCCGTGCGGGATTTCTACGAGCGGCTGCCTTATCCGCGTCCGATCGACAGCCTGGAGGGCTACCAGCGCCTCTGGCAGGACGCGCAGCGGCGCTGCGCGGAGCATTTTCTCTATTGGCCTGGCATCCCCTATCGGGAAGATCACTCGATCCTCATCGCCGGCTGCGGGACATCCCAGGCGGCCAAGCATGCGATGCGCTGGCCCAAGGCCCGCGTCACGGGTATCGATTTCAGCGGCACGAGCATTCGCTGCACCGAGGAGCTGAAGCGGAAGTACAAGCTGGATAACCTCGAGCTTCACCGGCTTCCCGTCGAACGGGCCGGCGAGCTCGGCGCGAGTTTCGATCAGATCGTCTGCACCGGGGTTCTCCATCATCTCGCGGACCCCGACGCGGGGCTCGCGGCGCTGCGCGAGGTGCTCAAGCCCGATGGCGCGATGCATCTCATGGTGTACGCGCCGTATGGCCGGACCGGGATCTACATTCTGCAGGACTTCTGCCGAAGGCTCGGCATTCCGGCCACCGATGAGGGAATCAGGGGCCTGGTCGCCGCGCTGAAGCTGCTGCCGCGCGGTCATCCGCTGGAAAACCTGCTGCGCGAGGCGCCCGACTTCCGGCACGAAGCGGCGCTCGCCGATGCGCTGCTGCACCCGCAGGACCGGGCGTATTCCGTCCCGCAGTTGTTCGACTTCATCCGGAAGGCGGGGCTGGCGTTCGGCCGCTGGGTGAGGCAGGCGCCTTACTCCTGCCGCTGCGGCGTCCTGGCGCAGATCCCGCAGTCTTCCCGGATGGCGCAGCTTCCCATGCCCGACCAGTATGCCGCCGCCGAACTGTTCCGCGGCACGATGCTGCGCCATAGCGCCGTTCTTTACCGGAAGGATGGCCGCGCCGACCCGCGGCCGGTGAGTTTTGCGGGCGACGCCTGGCTGGGCTACATACCAATGCGCCAGGCGGACACGATTGTCGTGAAAGAGCGGCTGCCGCATGGGGCCGCCGCGGTACTGATCAATCGCAGCCACACCAACACCGACTTGTACCTGCCGGTCGGCTTGCGGCAAATGGAGCTATTCGAAGCGATCGACGGCAAGCGTTCGATCGCCGAAATCGCCCGGGACGACACGCTGCGCGCCGCCGCGCGCGCGCTGTTCGAGCAGCTGTGGTGGTACGACCAGGTGGTGTTCGACGCGTCGCAGCAAGCGCAGGGGATATAGGCATACATGAAACGCAAGTCTCTTTCGCGCCGCAGGTTCCTGGCCGGCTCGGCCGCCGCCGGCGCGACGCTGCTGACGGGAACGCTGCCCGCATCCGCACAGGAGAAGAAAATGAACAAGACCTTCACCATCCTGCACACCAACGACATGCACTCGAACTTCATCGGCATGGGTCCGGCGTCGGACTACACGCCGTTCACGCTGAACGACGACAAGACGCGGGGCGGATATGCGCGCATCGCGACCGTGATCGCGGCGCGGAAGAAGGCACGCGAGAGCGAGGGACCGGTGCTGATCCTGGATGCGGGAGACTTCAGCATGGGCACCCCGTTCGCCGCAGCGAGCCGCGAGATCGGCGGTGAGCTGCAGGTCATGGCGCACATGGGCTACGACGCCACCACCTTCGGCAACCATGAATTCGACCTCGGGCCGGACGGCCTCGCCAAGGCAATCGGCGTGGCCGCCAGGGCCGGCCGGATTCCGGCGGTGCTTTCGTCGAATTCCGACTTTTCGGCGAACGATCCCACGCTCGCCGGCCTGCAGCAGCTTTCCAAGGCGGGAACGATTCGCCGCCATCTCGTCATCGAGCGCGGCGGCCTGCGCTTTGGCCTGTTTGGCGTGCTCGGCAAGGAGGCCCAGATCTACACCAGCGGAGGCGCGGTCAAGTTTCCCGATCCCGTGGAGTCCGCCAGGGAGGTCGTGAAGCTCCTGCGCGAGACGGAAAAAGTGGACGTGGTCATCGCGCTCAGTCACGGCGGTGTCGCGAAAGGCAAGGACGGGCGCTACAGCACGGGCGAGGACGTGCAGCTGCCCGAAGCGGTGCCCGGCATCGATGTCGTGATTGGCGGGCACAGCCACACCACGCTGCAGGAGCCGATCATCGCCAACGGCCGCACGCCCGTCGTGCAGACCGGGTTGGAAGGCAAGAACGTCGGCGAGCTCGTCATCACCATCGATGGCGCCAGGCTCACGGTGGATTCCTACCGGCTCCATCCGATCGACGACAGCATCCGGGGCGATCGCGCCATCAACGACGAGATCGAGAGGCTGAAGAAGGGCGTCAACGCGAACGTGTTCGCCTCGCGCGGCTATAGCGTTGACCAGGCGCTCGCGATCACGCCGCAGGATCTCCCCAATACGTTCACCGACATCGCCGCGGGCACCATTCTCGCCAATCTCGTCACCGACGCCCACAGAAAAGCCACGCGAGCGGACATCGGCTTCACCGCCAACGGCATGATTCGCGCGCCGCTCATGCGCGGGAAGACGGGCGTGTTGACGGTGTACGACGTGTTCGCCGTGGCGCCGCTCGGCGCCGGGGTGATTGATACGACCGCCGGCAGCGCGCTGGTGACCGGCTACTTTACCGGGCAGGAGCTCAAGAACATCCTCGAGTTTTTCCTCGTGGACAGCCCGGCGCACCCCGGCGAGTATTTTCCGCGCGCCTCGGGCATGCGGTTCCGCTACGACAAGTCGCGCCCGGCGTTCGACGTCGTGACGGCGATCGAGATCGGCGACCTGGACAGCGGCTATCGCGGAATCGACATCACCGGCAAGGACGGGCATCTGTACAGCCTCACCTGCCCCTTGATGCTGGGCGTGATCCTGGTTGCGATTCCCAGGTACACCAAGGGCAGGCTGGCACTGGTCGCGAAGAACAAGGAAGGGCGGCAACTCGCTTCGAAGGTCGAGGCACTAGAGGCGCCGAAGGAAAACTCGGGTTACCTGCTGGCGCCGCCAGGCGCAGTCGACAAGACGAGCGTCGCCACTGCCGGGGGTAACGGCGCCCCTC
>DATKOE010000031.1:0-6937 GCA_035524815.1 Rhizomicrobium sp. | reverse complement strand
GCCGCATCCGCGCAGGCTCAGGATTCGCGCACGCTCTCGCAGTTCCTGCACAGCTGCAACGCGAACTACGCGGCCTGCCGCAACGATCTCCACGACTACATCGAAGCGGCGGACACCCAGGGCATGATCTGCAAGCCGAAGTCCATGTCCTACAACGAGGCCGTCGCGCGCTCGCTCGACTGGCTGCGCGAGCGTGACTTTTCCGATCAGGCGCTGGCGGACGGCAACGCCGAAGACGGCGAGTGGGCGGCCATCTCCACGCTGTGGCCCTGCAACGCGAACAGCAACGGCTGACGCGCGCATCATTGCGGGTGCCGATCTGTATGGATAACACACAAGGTTGACCGGCAAGTGCGGTCCCGCGCGGCCCAACCTTGTCACAACGATCCTCCCCGCCCGCCCGCATCTCGCCCAGATCGGCACGTTCTCCTCATTGCCCCGTTCCGTTCCGGGGACAGGCGGAAGGGCGAAACCGCTCGTGAGGAGAACAACGATGATGCGATTTTCGAGGACGGTGAAAACAGCGGCCCTGGTGGGCCTGCTCGGCCTCGGGGCTGCCGCGGCCGCTTGCGGCCCGGCGCAGGCCGCGAGAAGTTCCATCCGCTGCGACCGCGACGGCGACCATTGCTGGCGCGTGGTCTGCGACGACGAAGGTTACGACTGCCGGACCTACACCCTCAGCGGCTACGGCTATCGCAACGACGGCGCCTACCGCCGCTACTACGACCGCGACGGCAGCGGCTACTACGGCAACGGCTACTACGGCAACGGCTACTACTACAACGGCCGCCGCCGCTGGGTTTGCGATCGCGACGGCGACGACTGCCACTGGAGCTACGTCCGGTGGTGACCGCAAGTGCACCCGGCTCGCGCAGGACTGTCCAGAGCAAAGCGCCTTCAACGGAATCGGCGCTTGGCTCCAGTTCTTCGATTATCGCGGCGTTCTTTGCGCAAAACCGCACACACTTTTGCGCACGCCGCTCCAGCGGAGAAATGACCATGCGAATGTGGACGAAATCGGCCGTTCTCGGCGCCTGCTTGACGGGCGCGGTGCTCGCGGCCGGATGCGAAAGCGACTACTACCGCGACGGCTATCATGATCGTGGCCGCTATGGCTACGATCACGATCGCTACGATCGCGACCGCTACGATCGCGACCGCCGCTGGACGTGCGATTCCGACGGCGACGACTGCCGCGGGCAGCGTTGAGGGGCGCACAAAAAGAAACCGGCCGCAGGATCGTCCGCGGCCGGATGGGCTTGTGCGAGTGGGGGCCTAGGCGGCCTTCTGGCCTTTCCTGCGCCGGACGAACGCGAATCCGGCAAGCGCCGCGCCCAGGAGAGCGATCGAGGCCGGTTGCGGCAGGCCCGGATTGCCGGATCCTCCTCCGCCGGTGTTGCCGGCGGTGATGATCAGTCCGCCGCTGCGGCATTGCGCGCGCCGGGTCGCCCGGCGGTTGCTTGACGGGCTTTCCGCAACGGCCGGAATATCCACGCGTCACCGCCTTGAATGGGGATAGGGCATGCGGAGCATACTTTTGCCGGCGGCCTTCGCGCTGCTGGCTCTGGCGCCGGCTTGGGCCGCGGACGATATCGCTTCCAAAAGGGTCAACGATCCCAGCCGTGGCTGGGTCGCCTCGGGCGCGGGCGCGAGTGCCGTGTTGTACGACGATCCGTCGGTGCAGGGCGGCAAGGCGGAACGCTTCACCATTTCCGCCAAGAGCGCCAATCCGTGGGACTACACCGCCCACGTGTCGATCACCAAGCCGCTGGCCAAGGGCGACGTGCTGCTGCTGGCGTTCTGGGCCAAGGCGGAACAGCCGCCGGGCGGGGCGACGGCGATCGTCTTCAACGCCAACATCCAGAAGGACAGCGCTCCCTACACGTCGCTCGGCAACGGCATGCTGAGCGTCGGCCCGGAATGGAAGATGTATTTCGTCCAGGCGGTGGCGGATCAGGACTACAACGCCGACGCCGTCGGCGCGCAACTCCAGCTTGCGATCGACCATCTGGTGATTGACCTGGGCCCGCTGTTCATCCTCAACTACGGCAAGGACTACGACCGCACCAAGCTGCCCAAGAGCTGAACCGCCTCACGAAACCACCGGGGTTTCCCAGCCGTCGTACTCGCCTTCGCAATCGTCGGCGAAGGCGCGCAGCACGTCGGTGATCGCATCCAGCACCTCTTCGCCGGGCACGTCCTTGTGGAACACGACCGCGCCGAAGCCGCTGCCGGGGCGGTGCGGCTCGATCGTGCCGCGCAGCCTGAACCCCGCCTCGATGCATCTGTCGATGTAGTGGGCGCGAAAGGTGGGCGTCGGGAAATAGGCATAGTGGTCGATCTCGCGCGCCTCGGTCAGCGCGTCGCCGTTCTCCATCAGGACGTCCAGCACGGCCCGGTTCGGTTGGTCGTTTTCCGGCATTTCCCAAGACGGCGTTGCCACCGCCGGTATCGTATCCCGGCGCGGGGCCGGTGTCGGTGAGGCGGTTGGCCGCCGTCCGCACTCCTTGTTGGCGCGGCTGAGACGCAATCGGCACGCGCCCTCCGCCGCTCCGCTAGGCTGGGGCGAGCGCCGATTCTCGGGGATTCGAAGATGAACGACACCGCGATCGAGTGGCAGGCGGACGTCCGCCTCATGACCCATCCTTTGATGCTGATCACCTTCGCCAAGCTGTTCGCGATCACGGGCCTTGTCATGGGCGCGCTGATGACGGGCCTGCTGCTCATCGACGACGACGCCGATGCCGTCCCGCAGATGCTCGCACTGATGGGGATGATACTCCTCGGGCTGATGGTCCTGTTTGCCCTCATCAGCCTCCTGCTCTTCCACAACCGCATGCGCATGCGCTTCCGCGTCGATGCACACGCGGCCGAGGCCGAGATGATCGACACCCGCGCCCTCAAGGCGAACAAACTCGCCATCGTGGCGGGCGCGCTGACGGGCAAGCCCGGCGTGGCCGGCGCGGGGCTTCTGGCTGCCTCCAACAGCGAGCAGAAGACGGTGTGGAGCGCGGTCGCCAAGGCGCGCTACTACAAGCCCTGGCGCGCCGTCGCGCTGTCGAACGGCTGGCGCACTATCGTCACGCTCTATTGCACCGATGCGAACTACGATGCCGTCGCACGCTTCGTGGAACAGGCGATGGCTGCCCGCCCGGCCGAGGCGAAGAAACCGCACAAGAACCCGCTGCCGAAGCTGCTGCTGCACACCGTCCTGATCGTCGCGGCGTGCCTGCCGCTGTTCCACCTGCCGGACCTCGACGAGAGCGCGATGCTGCCGGCGCTGCTGGTGCTGGCCTTCGCGCTGGCCTCGCTGTGGTTGATCCCGGTGCTGGCCTGGGCGGTGTTCGCCGGGCTGGGCTGGCTCGCCTGGCTCGAAGTTGCCGCGCAGACGGAGGTGCGCACCTCGATGTTCGACGGCTCCGTCTACCGCGCCTATGAGGTGATGAGCGGCGACGGCTACGCCCAGCTTGCGCTGACCGCGGCGGGCGCCGCCTATCTCGTGTGGCTGTGCGTGGGCCTTCTGCGCGGGCGCATCCGCGCGGGGCTGGCTGGCGATCTGGCGGAGATGGCGGGGTAGGGGATGGCTTTTGTCCCCCCGCCGGCGTATTCGACGCGGTGTGGCACCAAGGGGACGAACGCCATGCAGAGCATCCGGGAAATCGGCGAAGAGGAAGCGGGGCAGGCGCTCGATCTCATCATCTCCGAACTCAAGCGGCGGCGGAAGGCGGCGGTGATCGCGGTGGCCGACCGCCACGGCGAACTGATCGCGCTGTGGCGCATGAACGGGGCGCCGCTGTCGTCGGTGACGATCGCCGCCAACAAGGCGTTCACCGCCGCGCGCGAGAAGAAGCCCAGCGGCGACGTCGGCCGCTCCAGCCGCACCGACGGCTGGGACATCGCCTATCTGGGCGACCGCCGCTACACCGGATGGGACGGCGGCGTGCCGGTGACGATCGGCGGCGAGGTCGTGGGTGCGGTCGCGGTCAGCGGGCTTTCCGGCGAGGAAGACGTCGAACTGGCGGCCATGGCGGCGAAGAAGATCGGCGAGCGGGCGGCCAACTAGGCGGCGCAGGTCAGCGCGATCGACGGCTCCCCGACCAGCGCCAGCTGCACGCCCGACTTCTCGCCAAGCTCCAGCAGTCGAACCGCTTCAAGCTTGAACTCGCGAGTGTGACGAACCTGCCTTCCCATCACACACCTCCTCGGGGACACTATCCCCGTTCAAAAGTGTCCGGAAATCCCGGGCCAGCTCACTCTCACCCCAGAACTTTCTTGTCAAAGAACCTCCCGCATGTGGTCAGCGCCCCGCACCTGTTCAACCCCACGCGACGCTGTGGCGCGATTTTGCGAACCGAAACGATCAGCAGCGCGGCGGCCTATCCCGCCTTCGACAGCTTGATCTGCACCTTGTGACCGGTGGCTTTGGCGTACTTTACAAGCGAAGACGTGGAGGGCAGCGAGCGGCCGCTTTCCATGCGCGCCACGGCCGATTGCGACGTTCCCATCCGCCGGGCGACTTCCTGTTGGCTCAACTTGGCGCGCGCGCGGGCGCCGATCAGTTCGCGGGCGAGCGCGAATTCCTCTTCCAGCGCGTCATAGGCCTTTTTGAAAGCGGGATTCTTCAGCTTCTCGCGTTTCCAATCCTCAACGCTTCTCATTCCGTGATCTCCTTCAAGCGCGCGAACGCAATCTCGATTTCTCTTCGCGGTGTCTTCTCGGTCTTTTTCACGAACGTCCGCAACACAACGGCGCGCTGTTCTGCCGCCGCAACGTATATCGACCTGGCAATACCGTCCTGACCTTTCAGCCGCATCTCCCAGAGCTTGCCGTCGAGATGCTTCACATACGGCTCGCGCATCGCCAGCAGGCCAAGCTCGCGGATCAAGTCTGTGATTCGCGCAAACCGAGTCTGCATATCGTTCGGCAATGCATCCACTTCGGCTTGCGCCGCTTCGTTTACGAAAACGACGGTCCAACTCATTTTTGATATACCTCAGAAATGAGATAATTGCAAGCTCAAAGGGTAACTGCACGCGTTACGTGTGTCGCTGAGGTGCGAGGTCGCTTACTTGCTCCTGCTCCCGAAGGTCTTCGGCAGATTCGGTCTTCCGGCTCGCTTGAGGCGGCTGCGGCCGGATTTGCCGAGCGGTTTGCCCGCTTTCGATTTCGAGGCCGTCCTGCCCGCTCCGCCTGGCTCGGCCCCGTCCCGCACCGCGTCGAGGAAAGCCTTGTCCACCGCATCCTCCACCGCGCTCTGCCGTGCGAACGGATCGTCGGCCACCGCCAGTTCCACCGTGGTCAGCCGCTTGATCTCGTCGCGCAGGCGCGCGGCTTCCTCGAATTCGAGGTCGGCGGCGGCTTCGCGCATGCGCTTTTCCAGCGCCTCGATATGGGCGCGCAGGTTGTGGCCGATCTGCGGCGTGTCGCCTTCGGCAAAGCCCAGCTCGCCCTCGCCCACGGTGACGTGGTCGCGCTCGTACATGCTGCCCATGATGTCGGCGATGTTCTTCTTGATCGATTGCGGCGTGATGCCGTGCGCGGCGTTGTAGGCCGATTGCTTCTCGCGCCGGCGTTTGGTTTCGGCCATCGCCCGCTCCATCGAGCCGGTGACGTGATCCGCATACAGTATGACATGCGCATCGACGTTGCGCGCGGCGCGCCCGATGGTCTGGATCAGGCTGGTTTCGCTGCGCAAAAAGCCTTCCTTGTCGGCGTCCAGAATGGCCACCAGCGCGCATTCGGGAATGTCGAGCCCCTCGCGCAACAGGTTGATGCCGACCAGCACGTCGAACGCGCCTAGCCGCAGGTCGCGGATGATCTCGATGCGCTCCAGCGTGTCCACGTCCGAATGCATGTAGCGCACGCGGATGCCCTGCTCGTGCATGTATTCGGTCAGGTCTTCCGCCATCTTCTTGGTCAGCGTCGTCACCAGCGCGCGATAGCTGCGCTTGGCGATGACGCGGCATTCAGCGATGAGGTCGTCCACCTGGCTTTCGACCGGGCGGATTTCCACCGGCGGATCGATCAGCCCGGTGGGGCGGATCAACTGCTCGGTGAAGACGCCGCCGGTGCGCTCCATCTCCCAGCCGCCCGGCGTGGCGGAAACGTAAACCGTGCCGGGCCGCATCGCGTCCCACTCCTCGAATTTGAGCGGGCGGTTGTCCTCGCAGCTGGGCAGGCGGAAGCCGTATTCGGCGAGCGTGTGCTTGCGGCGATAGTCGCCGCGATACATGCCGCCGATCTGCGGCACGGTCACGTGGCTTTCGTCCACGAACACCAGCGCGTCGTCGGGCAGGTATTCGAACAGCGTCGGCGGCGGCTCGCCCGGCTTGCGCCCCGTCAGCCAGCGCGAATAGTTCTCGATGCCGGCGCAACTGCCCGTGGCCTCGATCATCTCGACGTCGAAATTGGTGCGCTGCTCCAGCCGCTGCGCCTCCAGCAGCTTGCCTTCGGCGCGGAACTGCTCCAGGCGCACGATCAGCTCGGCCTTGATGCCTTTCAACGCCTGCGCCAGGGTCGGGCGCGGCGTCACATAGTGCGAATTGGCGTAGATCTTGATCGCGTCGAGCTCGCCTGCGCTGCGCCCGGTCAAGGGATCGAACTCGGTGATCTTGTCGACGTCGTCGCCGAACAGCTCCACGCGCCAGGCGCGGTCCTCGTAATGCGCCGGGAAGATGTCGATTACGTCGCCGCGCACGCGGAAGGCGCCGCGGGCAAACGCGTCGTCGTTGCGCCGGTATTGCAGCGCCGAAAGCTCGCGCATCAGCGCCGTGCGGTCGATGCGCCCGCCCTTCTTGATGGTCAGCGCCGTGCCGGAATAGGTCTCGACCGCGCCGATGCCGTAGATGCACGACACGGATGCCACGATGATGACGTCGTCGCGCTCCAATATCGCCCGCGTCGCCGAATGGCGCATGCGGTCGATCTCCTCGTTGAT
>DATKOE010000030.1:0-4581 GCA_035524815.1 Rhizomicrobium sp. | reverse complement strand
ATCGCAAGACGTTCGATGTCACCGAGGACTTCGCGGCCGACGGCGGCGCCACCCGGTTGGAATACCAGGGCGTCTTCGAACTCGATCCCGCCAACGAGATCAGCTTCGGCGCCGAGACGCAGCGGACGAGCCTCTCCTCGGCGAGCATCTACGACGCTGCGCCGGTGCGCGGCAGCGACCGCATCAGCGGCGTCTACGGCCAGTGGCAGAGCACGGTCCTCGACCGCCTGACGCTGACGGGAGGCGTGCGCACCGACGACGACCGCGAATTCGGCGGCCATGCCTCGTTCAAGCTGGCGGCGGCCTGGCAGGCGTTCGACGGCACCACGCTGAGGGCCAACATCGGCAACGGCTTCAAGGCGCCGAGCCTCTACGAACTGTTCTCGCCCTATTCGAATCCGCTCGAGAAGCTGAAGCCCGAAGCGGCCACGGGATGGGAGGCGGGCGTGGACCAGCGCTTTGGCTCCGTGACAGCCTCGCTCACCTATTTCGAGCGGCGCACGGCCGATCAGATCGACTTCTTCTCCTGCTGGAGCGTCGCTTCGCCCGCCTGCGATCTCCGTCAGGCGCAGGGCGGCTATTACTTCAACGTCGACCGCTCGCGCGCCAGAGGTGTGGAGGCCGAAATGTCCGCGCAACTCGGCGACACGATCGCGCTCGGCGCCAACTACACCAACCTCACCGACACCGACCTCGCCACCGGCCTGCAACTGGCCCGGCGGCCCCACGATTCCGCCAACGCCGTCATCACCTGGCGCGCGCTGCCCGAACTCACATTGGGGGCCGAGGCGACGTTCGTCGGCAGCCGCTTCGACGACGCCGGCCACTTCACGCCTTTGGGCGCGGCCGGACAGGTGAAGCTCTTCGCCTCGTACGATCTCACCGGGGAGGTCACGCTGTTCGGTCGGATCGAAAACGCCGGCAACGACCGCACCGAGCCAGTGGCGGGATACGGCGCGCCGGGCCGCGCGTTCTATGCGGGCGTGAGGACGAAGCTCTAGTTCGCTGCAAGGCGGAGCAGCGGCGCCGGCTTGGTCTTGAAGTAGAGGCCCGGCGCCCTGTTCGCAGCAGTGTAGCCGAGCGCAAGACCCGAGAGCGATTCGGCCGGGCCGACCAGCAGCGCTCCGTCCGGAGCCAGAATCTCGCCGATGCGCTCGAGCACCGACATGCGCGTCTTGAAGTCGAAGTACATCAGCACGTTGCGGCAGAACACGGCATCGAGGTCGGGCAGCCAGCCGAACGAGTCGAGCAGGTTGAAGGTGCGAAAGCTCACCATGCGGCGCAGACGGTTGGAGATGCGCCACTGCGCCTCTTCCTGGGTGAAGTTCGCCACCAGACGGCGGATCGAAAGCCCGCGCTGGACCTCGAACTGCGAATAGAGGCCGTGCTCGGCGCGCGCGATCATCTGCGCGTTGATGTCGGTGCCGACGATGGTGATGCGCCAGCCCTGCTCGGCGAGCCCGGCGTCGTCCAGCAGCATGGCGATCGAATAGGGCTCCTGGCCGGCGGCGCAGGCGGCGCACCAGATTCGCAGCTCCTTGGTTTCCCTGCGGTCGCGCACGAGCTGGGGAAGCACGATGTCGCGGAACTCCTCGAACGTCTTGCGGTCGCGGAAGAATGCCGAGTCGTTGATGGTCATCGCCTCGATCACGGATTGCACCAGCGCCTCGTGGCCGTAGTGCAATTCCCTGAGCAGCGAGCCCACATCCTTGAAGCCGAAGCGACGCATCACGGGCGTGAGGCGGCCTTCGACCAAGTGCATTTTCTTGTCCGTCAGCGCAAGGCCGGAGCGGCGCCGCAGGATTTCCTGGAGATACTGGAAGTCCTGGAGGTTCATTGCGGCTGCACCAGACCGACTTCCGCCAGCTTCGCCCTGAGGATGTCGCGGTCGAACGGCTTGACGACGAATTCGTCCGCGCCTGCGTTCAGCGCTTCGCCGATGCGCGCGCTGTCGTTCTCGGTGGTGCACAGAACCACGACGGGATGATTGCCCCGCGTTTCGCTGCGCAGAGAACGCAGGAATTCGATGCCGGTGATCTGCGGCATGTGCCAGTCGAGCAGGATGAGGTCGGGCATCTTCTGGCGGCAGCTCATCAGCGCTGCGGCGCCGTTCTCGGCTTCCGTGGTCTCGAAGGAGAGCTCCCTCAGGATGCGGCACGCCACTTTCCGAATCACGCGGCTGTCGTCGACGACAAGACAAGTCTTCATGGGGTGCGGCCAAGCAACATTTCGTTGCGCGGGAGCATAGGCGCCGAAGGTAAATGGCGAATTTAGCCGGCGGCCAGTTCCACCCCGCCCTCGCGCCCGAAGATGGTCAAGCCCGCGTTAATCCCCCTGGCCAGGCGCCAGGTCAGGACCGGCTGTACGCCGCGCGCATCATGTTCGGAAGCCTCGCCGCGGAGTGCTCGCTCCAGGTCTTCGGAGATCTTGGCGCCCTGCCCTGTGCCGGCGATCTTGAAGCCGGGAATGGAGGGATCGGACCCGGTTTCGATGGCGACCGTGCCGCCGCGCGGCAGGCAATCGGCGGCGATCAGCGCCGCGTTCATCAGGAGCTTCGCCCAGTCCTTGGGCCAGTTGACGTGCGGCGGACTCCAGGAAAGCGTCACCCTGCCGCCGTCGAAGAGCCCGGCGATCAGGCGGCTCACCTCGCCGAGGTCGAGCTCGGCCCCCGCCGAGCCGGCCGCCCCGAACGCGATTCGCATGAATTGCAGCCGCGCCAGGGCCTGGGATGCGCTCGAGGTCACGATCTTCAGCGCGTCGGCGCGCATGGCTGCGTCGCGCTCGTCCTCCAGCACTTCCAAGCCGTTGACGACCGCACCCAGAGGCCCGACGAGGTCATGGCAGACACGGCTGACGAGAAAGGCCGAAAACTCCAGATCGTTCATGGCACACCGGGCTAGGCGATATGGTTGGGAAACGGTTATCGTCTGCTTCGCGGATAAAGGAAAGCTTAATGGGTTCGAATCCGGGTCCAAGGGTCAAATTCACGTCCTGCCGGGGAAGCGGGCGGCTCGACGCGGGCGGGCCGGAACCGGTAGAAGTGGCGGGGGACGAGTCATGACCGACAACCACGCCCACTCTGCTTCGCCCATGCTGCGCGCGCTGGCGCGCATCGCCTATGACGCGGGCGCGATCGTGCTGGCCCACTACACCGAAGAGATTACGGCGACCCGCAAGGAAGACGCCTCGCCCGTGACCGCCGCCGACGTGGAAGCCGAACGCTTCATCCTGAAGCGGCTGGCGCAATTGGCGCCCGACGTGCCGATCGTGGCCGAGGAACAGGTGGCGGCGGGGCGCGTGCCCAAGGTGGGCAAGCGCTTCTTCCTGGTCGATCCGCTCGACGGCACCAAGGAATTCCTGAGCCGTAACGGCGAGTTCACGGTCAACATCGCCGAGATCGTGGAAGGCAAGCCCGTGCGCGGCGTGGTCTACGCGCCGGCGAAGGACCGGCTGTTCTTCGGGGAGACGCTGACCGGCGCCTTCGACAGCTTCGCCCCGCCCGGCGGTGCGCCCGAGTTCGGCGAAGCGCGGCCGGTCTCGGCGCGGATGCCGGCCAAGGACGGACTGGTCGTGGCGGTCAGCCGCTCGCACAAGGACTCCAAGACCGATGAATACCTCGCAGCGCTTCCGGTGAAGAAGTTCGTCACCGCCGGATCATCGCTCAAGTTCTGCCTGATCGCGGCGGGCGAGGCCGATCTCTATCCGCGCACCGGCAAGACGATGGAGTGGGACACGGCGGCGGGACATGCCGTGCTCGCGGCGGCGGGCGGCAGCGTGACGACGCTGGACGGCAAACCGTTCGTCTACGGCAAGCCGGAGTTCGCCAACCCGTTCTTCGTGGCCAAAGGACTGGAGTAGGCAGGAATCCGCGGATGGTGCCTGGCGCACTCCGTTGGCGCGGCCCTGTTGCGAAGCGCCGGGAACGCGGTCTTGCCCGAATTTGCCCGTCGATGGCGCCTACGGCGCCGTCACGGCGGTGTCGAGTTGTGCCGTGTCCGGTTTCGGCAAACGCCTGTAGGTCCTGAAGGCGAAAACCGCGTACGCCAGGAGCACGCCGTAAGACAGGCTCGCAACGCCCATGCCGTAGTGTTCGGCGGCGAAGGGATACGCCGCCGCAATCCAGCGATAAGCCGTACCGCCGAGTGCGGCGGATACATAAAGCAGACCCGTGCCGAGCTTCATGAGCGGCCCTTGCCCACGGATGGCGATTCCGATCACCGTCGGCCAGGTGACCGAAAGAAAGAAGCTCGAGGCGATCACGCAGACCGCCGCCGCCGAGCCCGGCGCAACAGTGGCTGCGGCCATAATCAGCGCACCGAAACCGCTGAACACAGCCAGGACGCGCTCGGGCGCGAAACGGTACATCAGGGCCGTTCCGACGAAGCGGCCGATCCCGAACACGATCAGTACCACCGCAAACGGCCCCCCGATGGCGTTCATCGACAGACTGGGAAGCCTCTCGGTGAAGAACGCGTCGTTGTACGACCACGAGCCGCCGAGCGTCACGGCACAAAAAAACTGCCCCACGATCCCGAGGGCAAAAATGCGGCGCGAAAGCAGCTTGCGGAACTCGCCGGAGAC
>DATKOE010000029.1:0-4437 GCA_035524815.1 Rhizomicrobium sp. | reverse complement strand
GCCCTTGGTCACAGAGCGACCGGCGTGAGACCCCCCCGCCGGAGTCCACGCCGAAACAATAAAATGCATGCCAATTGCCCCTGCTGCGCCGTTTTTTTATCGGCGGATTATGGTAACGAATGGCTCTTGTGGCGACAAGGTTAAAACGGCCCCAAGACTTCTAGATTTAGTGGCGTGGCCGATCCGCAACGGCAGGTCGGCCGGGCGATTCGCGGCCGCGTGGCGGACCGCTTGCGCCTCCTGCCTGTCATCAAGTAGTGTCCCGCACCTTTCGCGGACGATCGACATTCCGTCCGGAGTTGCGCCCGTAGCTCAACTGGATAGAGCACCAGACTACGGATCTGGGGGTTGGGAGTTCGAATCTCTCCGGGCGCGCCATTCTCCTGAGCCATGATCCGAGCTTGTAACGGTGGGCGAGCGGGTCCGCCCGCCGACTCCTACGGGGCCTGACGCACGCGGCGCGCGGACCCATTTTTCGCGTCAGCTGTGACATTTTTTCGACACACCACCCGGGGGGTCGCGGTGGCATTGAAAGACCCCCTCGATCGCTCCAAATTTGAATCCCGCCGTATTCCAGTAGTGCCCCTTCATCCCATCAATACCCAGGGAGAATTCAAATGCGTTACCTCCTCGCCATCGCCGCTGTTCTGGCACTCGCCGCGTGTGGCAACAGCCGCGACGAACCGAACGGGTCGTTCCTCGATCCGGTCTGCATGCCGGACGGATCGGTCGTCTATCGCCAATATCCGAACTCGTCCGGCACGTTTGACGCGACGCAGGCCAGCAAGGCCAATTGCCCGTGGAACCGCGGCAAGGCGCAAGGTTGAGATCTCGCCTGTTCTAGAGCGCGTGGCCGCCGAGCCTGCGCGCAGGAACGCACGCCCCGTCTTCCGGAGAAAGCCCGGAAGGCGGGGCGCGCTCCAGGGAGCCGAAATCGTCCGATGCTCAAGAAGATTCTGATCGCCGTCGTCGTTCTCGTGGTCGTCGTGGCCGGGGCGGTTTATCTCCTCTACTCCAATCTCGGCCCCATCCTGAAAGCGGGAATCGAGAAATACGGATCGCAGGCGACCCAATCCCAGGTGAAGGTCGATTCGGTCACGCTGTCGGCGTCGAGCGGCCAGGGGACGATCACCGGTCTCGTCGTCGACAACCCGAAAGGCTTCACCACACCGCACGCGATGGAGCTCGGCTCGATTGCGGTGACCATCAATCCGTCGACTGTGACGCAGAATCCCGTCGAGGTGACCGCGGTCACGATCTCCGCCCCGCACATCACCTATGAGCAAGGCGAGAACGGCGGAAACCTGCAGAAGCTGCAGCAGAACGTGACGCAATATGCGGGCGGCTCGGCATCGGCCAAGTCGCCCAGCGGCCAGGCGCCGAAGCCGGGTTCGACGCCGGCGCAGCCCGCGACGGGATCGAGTTCGGCGCCTGCCGCCGGGCCCTCCACCGGGAACCAGGCACAGGCCGAGCGCAAGCTCATCATCGACAAGCTCGACGTGACCGACGGGCAGGTCACCGTCGCCGCGAGCCTGTTGAAAGGCAAGACGCTCACGACGAGCCTGCCGGCGATCCACCTGACCGATATCGGCAAGAAAGAAGGCGGAGCCACACCGGCCCAGGTGGCGCAGCTCGTGATCTCGGCAATCAGCGAGCAAGCGGCCAAGGCGGCCACGTCCGAGCTGCAAAAGGCGGTCGGCGGCGCCGCCGGTCAGCAGTTGAAGCAGCTGCAGGACAAGGCGCCCGACGTCGGTTCGCAGCTCAAGGGTCTGCTGAAGTAATCACTGCTGCAGCGGGATTCCGGCCGATTTCACCACCTTTGCCCATTTGTCGGTTTCGTCGGCGATGAACTGACCGAAGGCCGCGGGCGATCCCGGCAGCGGCTCGCCGCCAAGCTCGGCAAACCGTGCCTTCATGGCGGGATCGGTGAAGGCTGCCGCGACCTCCTTGTTGAGCATGTCGACGATCGCAGCCGGCGTGCGCTTGGGCGCTGCGAGGCCATACCACTGGCTGGCTTCATAGCCCGGCACGAACTGCGCGACCGTCGGCAGGTCCCGAAGACCCTCGGCGTGCGTCGATGTCGTGACGGCGAGGGCCCGCAGCTTGCCGGTTCTGATGTAATCGATCGTTCCGGGCGAGGTCGCAAAGTACACCTGGACCTGGCCGCCCAGCAGATCCGACAACGCGGGGCCCTGGCCGCGATAGGGCACGTGGAGCATGCCGGTGCCGGCCATGGCGTTGAACAGTTCGCCGGCCATGTGCGGCGCGCTTCCGATGCCGGCGGACGCCAGGTTGACCTTGCCCGCATTGGCCTTGGCGTAGGCGACGAACTCGGGAATGGTTTTGGCCGGAACCGACGGATGCACGAACATCACCATCGGCACGCGGATGACGCCTGACACGCCTGTCATGTCGCGGATGAAGTTGAAATTGAGATTCGGATACAGCGTGGCGTTGACCGCGTTGGGGACCGTCGCCAGCAGCAGCGTGTAGCCGTCGGGTTGCGCGTTCACGACCAACTGCGTGCCGATGTTGCCGTCGGCGCCGGGGCGGTCTTCGACGATGAAGTTCTGCCCGAGCCGCTGCGACAGCCACTGGCCGATCAGACGGGCCGTGATGTCGACACCGCCGCCGGCGGGAAAACCGGACACGATGCGGACCGGGCGCGCGGGGTAAGGCTCGGCACCCGCAAACCGGGGCACGGCGGGAACGGCGGCCACGGCCGTGACCAGGCCCAGGAACATTCGGCGTTTCATGTTTCCCCCCGGAAATGCAGGCTGGCTTTCAACGACGTATACCATGCCGCCGCGCCGTATTCCCGCCGCAATTCCCACGTATTTGATGGAGCGACGGTGGAATAAAGCCGTCCAGTTGCAGCGTTGTGAGGTTGTCCGGCAGACGCCGGATCGCAATTCCAAGGAGCCCCTTCATGAAGTTCCAAGCCCTCGCTCTCGCGCTCGCCCTGGCGGCCAGCAGCACGCTCAGCGTCGCGGCGTTCGCGCAGACCAGCACCTCTGCTCCGGCGGCGACCGCGCCGTCGAAGACGAAGTCGACCAAGATGCACAAGACCGTGCACCACAAGGCTTCGGCGACGAAGACGTCGGCCATGGCGCCGAAGAAGTAATCGACCAGGTTTCCTCAGACTCCCGTCGCAGCACCCCCCGCTGCTTCGGGTGTTCAGCGCCGCAGTGATCCCTGACGCTGCGGCTGCCCCGTCCCCCCAGGCGCCCGAATGGCCCCCCGTCATCTCGCGCTTGGGGGGATTTTTTTGCGCAGGTCCGGTGCAGGATTCGAGGGGCGGGCGGCTAGCTCATCTCCGCGCGCAGCTTCTGGCGCAACACGTCGATCGGCACCCGGCGGCCTTCCAGGTTGACGCACCAGAACGTCCAGCCGTTGCAGGCCGGCGCACCCTGCACGGCGGCGCCGACCTGGTGGATCGAGCCGCGGTGATCGCCGCGCGGGCCCGAGGTGGCCAGCGTGCCGTCAGCGCGCACGCGCGCACTCAGCCGGCCGCTGGGGTCGGTCAGCACCTCTCCCGCCTGCAACAGCCCGCGCTCGATGAGCCAGCCGAACGGAATGCGCGGCTCCTCGCGCTTTGAGAGGGTGACCTCGATATCCGTCTCGCCCGCTGGGCGGATGTCGGCGATCCGCGCTTTGGCGATCTCCGCGTACGCCGCATCGCGCTCGATGCCGATGAAGCGCCGGCCAAGCCGCTTGGCGACCGCGCCGGTGGTGCCGGTGCCGAAGAACGGGTCGAGGATCACCTCGCCGGGCCTGCTCGCGGCGAGGATCGCGCGATAGAGCAGCGCCTCCGGTTTCTGGGTGGGGTGCGCCTTCTTGCCGTTCTGCTTGAGGCGCTCGGGTCCGCCGCACACCGGGATCAGCCAGTCGCTGCGCATCTGCAGGTCATCGTTGAGCGCTTTCATGGCGGCGTAATTGAACGTGTAGCGGCTGTCGGCGCTGTGCGCGGCCCAGATCAGGGTCTCGTGCGCGTTGGTGAAGCACCGGCCGCGGAAATTGGGCATCGGGTTGGTCTTGCGCCACACGACGTCGTTGAGGACCCAGTAGCCCAGGTCCTGCAGCACGGCGCCGACGCGGAAGATGTTGTGATAGCTGCCGATCACCCACAAGCTGCCGTCGGGCTTGAGGGCCCGCCGCGCCGCCGCGAGCCAGGCGCGCGTGAAGCGATCGTAGGCGGCGAAATCGCCGATCTGGTCCCACGCGTCTTCGACGCCGTCGACGCGGGAATTGTTGGGCCGGTGCAGCTCGCCCTTGAGCTGCAGGTTGTATGGTGGGTCGGCGAAGACCATGTCGACGCTTCCTTCTGGAAGCTTCTCCATGTGCGCGACGCAGTCGCCGACCAGGATCCGGCCTTCTGGCGCGGAGCTGTTCGGCCCCTCATCGCTCCTCCCGCCCGCAGGAGCGCGCGTGGTCATA
>DATKOE010000028.1:0-4557 GCA_035524815.1 Rhizomicrobium sp. | reverse complement strand
TTCGGTGCGTGAAGACTTGGCATTACAGGCCCGTCGCGGGGAACGACGCACCCCATGACGTCAATTGGAAGGCGGAGATCATCTGGAATGCCGACGTCCGGGGCGTACGCCAGCGGATTGAAGACTGCGCGCTAAACACGCCAATTGATGCGGCGCAACTGGACGGTGTCGACGGCGTCACGGAACTCGACGTCGCCCTCGAAGGCCTGCGCGCGCAGTCCGTGACCGTCACGCGCTCAAGCGGCAGCGCCGCACTCGACCGGGCGGCGGTTGCGTGCTTGCGATGGCAAGACACTGCCGAGATCGAACAGGTGACCACAATGATTGTCATGCGCGAGCCGATGCATATGGTCGCAAGAGTTTACTGGCAGAGTGTACTACGCAGACGCAAAGCACCGCTGCCGTAGTGGACGGCGCCGTTACCCCCCATTCGCCCGGAAGAACTCCAGCGTGCGGTCGCGGGCCAGCCGCGCCGCTTCGGCGTTGTGGTGGGTGGGGCGGGGCGAATTGAATCCGTGCCCCGCGTCGTAGAGATAAACCCGCACCTCCGGCCGCAGCCGCTGCAGATGCTCGACGCGATCGAGCGGAATGCTGGCGTCGGTCCTGCCGAAGTGGCAGATGACGGGGCACTTGGGCTTCTCATCGGCCATGTCGGGCGCCAGCTTGCCGTAGTAGCTGGAGACCGCGGACAGTTCCCCCGAGCGGCAGGCGAGCGCCCAGGCGACCGATCCGCCGTAGCAATACCCCACCGCGAACACCAGGCCGTTCTTTTTCAGCGACTGCGCGCAGGTCATCGCGTCGGCCACCGAAAGCTCGAACGGGTGGCGTTTGTAGGCGAGGTCGACGCCCTTCTGGATCTCGTCGGCGCCGGCGGTGAAGCCCGGTTCCTCGCGATCGAACAGCGCCGGTGCCAGCACCTCGTAGCCCTCCATGCTGTAGGAATCGGCGACGTCCCTGATGTGCTGCGTGACGCCGAACACCTCCTGGATCACCACCAGTCCGGCCTTGCGCATGCCCGAGGGCTCGGCGCGGTAGACGGCGACGGACTTGCCGTCGGACATCGTCATCTCGATCATGTTGCCCTTCGGCATGGCGTGGCTCCAGGGTTGCTCCCGCCGAGTTCACAAGGCGGGCGCGCAACCGTCAACGGCCACGAAGCATGTTGGAGACGCCAACAAAAAAAGGCCACGCCCCCGTTGCCGCTCCGGAAGCGGTCATGCAAACGTAAAGGCATGGCGGCAAGCTCAAGCCGGAAGGCCGGCAAGGAAGAGAGTCGATGAGCGAAGCGAAGCAATTCCCCTATGCCACCCATCTCGACATCCGCTTTGCTCCTTTGGAAGTGGTGGATGCGCCGGCTCTGATCGCGGCCTGCAGCGATGCCTGGTACAACCAGACGCTCTGCCGGGTGAACGGCTCCGTCGTCCGTCTCGGCGTGATGCAGGGCGAATATCACTGGCACAAGCACGACGACGACGATGAGTTCTTCTATGTGGTGGAAGGCCGGTTTTTTGTCGATCTGGAGGACCGCGAGGTCGAACTCCTGCCCCGGCAGGGATTCGTCGTGCCGAAGGGCGTGGTGCATCGCACGCGCGCGCCGCAGCGCTGCATCATCCTGATGGTCGAAAACGCAGGCATTGTGCCGACGGGGGATTGACTGCCGTCCACCCGCAAGCGCCTCACACGTTGAAGCGGAAGTGCATGACGTCGCCGTCCTTGACGACGTATTCCTTGCCTTCCAGGCGGAACTTGCCCGCTTCCTTCGCGCCCGCTTCGCCGTTGTGGGCGACGTAGTCCTCGTAGGGGATGACCTCGGCGCGGATGAAGCCGTGCTCGAAATCGGAGTGGATGACGCGCGCCGCCTGGGGGGCGTGGGCGCCCTTCGTCACCGTCCAGGCGCGGGCCTCCTTGGGTCCGGCGGTGAAGAAAGTGATCAGGCCGAGCAGATCGTAACCGGCGCGGATGAGGCGGTTGAGGCCGGGCTCCTTGAGATCCAGCCCGGCCAGAAACTCGTCGCGATCGGCCGGCGGCAGCTGCGCCAGTTCCTCTTCGAGTTTTGCGGAAACGACGACGCAGGCGGCGCCTTCCGCCTTGGCTTTTTCCTCGACCGCCTTCGAGAAGCGGTTGCCCGTCGCGGCGCTCGCCTCGTCGACGTTGCAGACATAAAGCACCGGCTTCGCGGTCAGGAGGAAAAGCTGGCGATAGGCGTCGCGTTCGTTGGACGCCAGCTCCGCCTGGCGCGCCGGCTTGAAATCGCGCAGCAGCTCGACCGCCTTCATCATGAGGGCGAGCTGCTCCTTGGCCTCTTTCTCGCCGGCATGGGCGCGCTTCTCGAGCGGCACGATGCGGCGCTCCAGGCTTTCAAGGTCGGCGATCATCAGTTCGAGGTCCACCGTCTCTGCATCGGCCACCGGATCGATGCGGTTGTCGACGTGCTGGATGTCGTCGTCCTCGAAGCAGCGCAGCACGTGCACGATGGCGTCGGTCTCGCGGATCGACTGGAGGAAGCGGTTGCCGAGCCCTTCGCCCTTGGAGGAGCCGCGCACGAGCCCCGCGATGTCCACGAAGGTGATGCGCGTGGGCACGATCTGGGCCGATTTAGCGATCACCGCCAGCTTGTCGAGGCGGCCGTCGGGCACGGCGACCTCGCCGACATTGGCCTCGACGGTCGAGAACATGTAGTTGGCTTCCGCCGCCGCCACCGTCTGGGTCATGGCGTTGAAGATGGCCGATTTGCCGACGTTCGGCAGACCGACGATGCCGCATTTGAATCCCATCAGCCCTGGTCCTTTTCCGGTTTCGGCTTGTGCTCCTGCGGATGCAGGATCAGCGCCACCTTGTTCATGAAGCCGACGACGTCGTCTTCGGCGATCAGCGGCGCGGCCTCGGCGATCGCCGACAGCGTCGGGATCAGCCACTCCTCGTCGGCCTTGGAGAAGTTCTGCAACACGTGGCCGACTACGCGCTCCCTAGCGACGGGATGGCCCACGCCGATGCGCACGCGGTGGTAATCGGGTCCCAGCGCCGCCGTGATCGAGCGCAGACCGTTGTGGCCGGCATCGCCGCCGCCGGTCTTGGCCTTCAGCTTGCCCGCGGCCAGATCGATCTCGTCATGCATCACCACCACGGCCGAGGCCATGAGCTTGAGGAAGCGCGCGGCGCCGCCGACGCTCAAGCCGCTGTCGTTCATGTAGGTCATCGGCTTCAGGAGATAGACCTTGCGCCGCTTGAGCTTGCCTTCCGAGATGAAGCCCTGGAACTTGGCGCGCCAGGGGCCGAAGCCGTAGCTCTCGTGGATCGTGTCCACGCACATGAAGCCGACATTGTGCCGGTTGCGCGCGTATTGCGCGCCGGGGTTGCCCAGACCGGCGATAAGCAGCGGCGAATCCGCCATCGGTACCCCCTAGAGCGGGGACCCGGCCAAGGCCGCGTTTCTTCGAATCGCGGTTCTGGCCGAGCATTGCTTGCCTGTCGCGCGATTTGCCGGAAAGCCGCTTCGCACTTTTCCGGTCGCGCCCTATTTCTTCTCCGGCTTTCCCGCAGCCGGGGCGGCGCCTTTGGCACCGGCGGCCGGCGCGGCCGCGGCGGCACCGGCGGCCGGAGCGGCACCGGGGGCGCCCGCGGCGGGCGCGGCTCCAGGAACAGCACCTTCGGCCGGCGCGGCGGCAACCTCTTCGGTCGGCGGCGCCAGGGCGGCGGCGGCGGCCGCAGCGGCGGCGGCACGGGCCTCTTCGATCACATGCGTCGGCGCCACGATCGAGGCGACGGTGAAGTCGCGATCCTTGATGGTCAGGCGCACGCCTTCCGGCAGCTTGAACGCCGAGATGTGCAGGGAGTCTCGGATTTCGAGCTCGGAGACGTCGCCCTCGATGTAGTCGGGGATGTTGTCCGCCGGGCAGATCAGCTCGACCGTGTGCTTGACGACGTTGAGCACGCCGCCGCGCTTCAGGCCGGGCGAAGCCTCAGTGCCCCTGAAGCGGACCGGAATCTGTAGCTTCACGGCGGCGCCTTCGGTCAGCCGCATGAAATCGACATGGACCGGACGGTCGGTGACCGGGTCGAGTTGCACCGCGCGCGGAATCACGCGGGTCTTCTTGCCGGCGTTGTCGAGACGGAACAGCGTGGTCAGGAACGCGCCTTTTTCGATGCAGCGGTCCAGGGTCTGGGCGTCGACCGAAATGGTCTCGGGTGCGGCGTCGCCGCCATAGATGATCGCCGGGATCTGGCCCTTGCGGCGGGCCTGATAGGACGGGCCCTTGCCCCGGCCCGGACGCGGCGAGACGGACAGTTCCTGGATTTCGCGCATGGCGGTAAGTCCTTGAAATAAAAAACCGTTAGCGGGCACCAAATGGCCCCCACTTCCTTCGAAGGCGCAGCTTTTAGCGGAGGAATGCGGGACACGCAACCTGCGTCAGCCCGTCACCCCGCGTGCTTGCGGTCGTCGAGGACGTCTTCGACGTAGACCATCTGGATCAGCACCCACGCCGCCACGGCCAGGGGCGTCGCCAGGACCGCGCCCCAGATGCCGAACAAGGGCGCGAACACCAGGATGGCCAGCAG
>DATKOE010000027.1:0-8495 GCA_035524815.1 Rhizomicrobium sp. | reverse complement strand
TCCCGTATAGCCGTTCCAGCGCGCGAACGCGATGTTGCGCCCGGCGAAAGTCCCTTTGGGAAGCACCGGCTCCGGAATCGCGTTTACCTTGACCGCGTTTTCCTCGCCGTTGAAGTAATAGCCGAGCACCACCGGCCGACCCTTGATGCTGGCCGCGAATAGACCGTCGTAGTCGAGCGTCGCCCGCAGCTGCTGGTAGGTCGCCTGGAATCCCGCGGCGCCACGCAGCTCCTTCTGCGCGAGCGCATCCAGCACTTCCATGCCCGAACTCGTGTCGCGCTCCGCCCAGACCACGTCGAATCCCACCAGCGCGACGCGGTACTGGTCGAACAGCTTGTCCATCAGCCGCGCCATCACGTTGCGGCTCCATGGCCAGCGCCCGACCTCGCCCAGGCTCTTCTCGTCGATGTCCAGGATGACGATGCGCGGATCCGCCTTGCCCGGCATCGTCAGCCGCAGGCGCGCGTCGTAGATGATGTTGTCGAGCTGGTCGATCAGCCCGACGCGGTAGAACCGGGCCGCATGCCCGATGAAGAACAGGGTGATCGCCAGTCCGAGGGCGATCCGGACGATGTGCTGCTTCACTCAATCCTCCGGCGCTCGTGCCGGGCCGGGGGACGAGCCGGCGCCATCAGCTCTTGAGAAAAAACTCCATCTTGATGCCGGCGATTTCGACCAGGTCGTGGTCCTTGAGCGCATGGGGCGAGGCGCCGATCGGCTGGCCGTTCACCGTCGGGCGCTGCGCGCCCTCGACGTGGGTGATGAAATAGCCCTGGGGACGCCGCGTCAGGACCGCGACCTGCACGCCCGGCTTGCCGAGCGTGGTGAGCGGCTTGGCCAGCTCGAGTTCCTTGCCCGCGTTGCCGCCCGAAAGCAATTGGATCGCGCCCAGAGGCTGCGATGGCTTCGGAGGTGCCGCAGCGGGCGCCGCCGCCACAGGGGCCGCCGCAGGAGCCGCCGCGGGAGCGGCGGCGGCGGCAGGCGCCGGTGCCGGTTTCTCTGAAATGCCCGCCGCCTGCGCGGCTGTGCCAACCGCCTGCAACGCCGCTTGGCGTGCCGCTTGCGCCGCCTGAGCGCCGCTGCCGCCCATGGCCCTCGCCTGCTCGGCCGCCGCCTTCATGGCCGAGGGCCGCAGGACCATCGTCTTTTCGAAGTCCGCTGCGGCTGCGGCCGGCTGGGCGCCGGCCTCCTGGATGAATTTCAGCTTGTACTTGCCAAGCTCGATGACGTCGTTGTTCTGCAGGAAGTGCTTCTTGACCGGGTTGCCGTTGACCAGGGTGCCGTTGGTGCTGCCGAGGTCTTCCATGAACGAATCGTTCAGGATCGTGACGATGACGGCGTGCTCGCCGCTCACCGCCAGGTTGTCGATCTGGATGTCGTTGTGCGCCTTGCGGCCGATAGTGGTGCGCTCCTTGGAGAGCGGAATCTCCTTGAGCACCAGGCCATCCATGCTGAGTATCAGTTTCGCCATCGCCGACCCCGTTATTTTAACCAGGCAAAAACTTTGCCCATCACTCCGCGTGGGGCGGGATATTCCCGCAGGACGCGTACGAGTATAACCGATACGTTGTCCTTGCCCCCGTTGTCATTCGCCATCTGCACCAGCTGCTGCGCCGCGAGCTTCAGGTTGCCGCCCAGCGCCTGCAAAGTCATGCCCATGTCCTCGTCGTCCACCATGTCGCACAGGCCGTCCGAGCAGAGCAGGTAGATGTCCCCCGGGCGGGTGGCATATTCCCGGATCTCGGGCTCCACCGTGGGATCGATGCCGAGCGCCTTGGTCACCAGGTTCTTGTGCTGGGCGTGCTTGGCCTGGTCGGCGGTGATGATGCCGCTGTCGATCTGCTCCTGCAGCAACGAGTGGTCGCGCGTGACCTGCGTGAACTTGCCGTCGCGCAGCATGTAGAGCCGCGAGTCGCCGAGGTGCCCGACCGTCATCTTGTCGTCGTAGAACAGGCACACCACCAGGGTGGTCCCCATTCCGGCGTACTGCGGCTGGCTCTGCGCCGCCTGGTAGATCGAGGTGTTCGCCTTCAGTACCTGCTCCCGGATCATCCGCGCGGCAACCGGCGCCTTCGTTTCCTCGTCGATCTGGAACGGCTGCACCTTCGTCAGCAGCTGCTGGATCTCGGTGGTGATCACCGTGGTCGCCATGCCGCTCGCGACTTCGCCGGCGTTGTAGCCGCCCATGCCGTCGGCGAGTACCACCAGGCCGTTCGCCGGATCCGAGGCGATCGAATCCTCGTTGTGCGAGCGAACCATGCCCGGATCGGTGCAACTGGCGATTTCGAGAACCTGGCTGTAGTTCATCCGGTTCTCACGAAAACGGCGTGTTCGTCATGCAGTGATCCGAGCTCCCCGATCGCTTGTGCTTGTTGGGCGGGCTTGCAGCGCAAAAATTTTACGCCAGCCCCGTGCCCGGCCGGCGGGAATCCAAGTCGCGCACTTCCCCCAAGGAAAACAACTCCCTGCCCCGCATTTTTGCAGCTAAATGTGAGCTACGTCAAATATTTGGACGCGCCCCTGCCCCCGGCCGAACGGCCGGACAAATCGCATTCCGGGACTCTCAGGACCCGAGCAGTTGCCCGGGCTTGATGCTGCCGGCCGTCAGGAGGTCGCCGGAGGCGGCCTTCTTGCCGTCTCCGAGCTTGGCGCGCAATACCTCGATACGCCCCCCCTGGGCGGTGACCTGGAAGCTTGCGGGTCCGCACTCGACCACTTCGCCGATCTTGCCCTTGACCGCCCCGAAGGTCCGGACCGGCAGCTTGCGGCAGTCGAAGATCTGCAATTTGGCCCCGTTCAACGTGGTCCAGGCGCCCGGGGCGGGGTTGCAGCCGCGGATCAGGTTGTGCACCACGTCGACGTGATTGGCCCAGTTGATGCGCGATTCCGCCTCGCGGAACCAGCCTTCGTAGGTCGCCTGCGACTCGTCCTGCGCCAGCTCGCGGTGCTTTCCGGCAACCACCAGGTCCGCGGCCTCGAGCATGGCCTGCACCCCCATCGGGAACAGGCGGTCGAAATACACCGTGCCCAGCGTGTCGTCGGGACCGATGCGGGTTTCCTTCTGCAGGATCACCGGTCCTTCGTCGAGGCCGTCGGTCGGGCGGAAGATCGTAAGACCGGTCTTGGGGTCGCCGCGCGTGATCGGCCAGTTGATCGAGCTCGGGCCGCGGTATTTCGGCAGCAGCGACGGGTGGTACTGGATGGTGCCGTGCTTCGGGATGGTGACGAAATCCTGCGGCGCGAACTGCAGCACGAAGGCCATGATGCCGATCTCGGCGTCGAGCTTCTTCATCGCGGCTTTCGCCTCGTCCGTCTTCAGGGACGGGAACTGGAAAACCGGGACGCCCCCATCCTGCGCCGCGGTCTTGAGCACGTCCGGCTTCGCGCCGGGCTTTTCCGGCGCGCAGAAAACGCCCGCAACCTGGTCGCCGCGCGCGAGGAACGCCTCGAGCACCGCCTTGCCGAAATCCTGCTGCCCCACGATCGCGATTTTCATCAGGCCGCCTTCTTTGGAGTCTTCGGCGGATTGGAGAACGCCCCCGCCTGTTTCATCGACGCGATCCTGGCCTCGTCATAGCCCAGCACCGACCTGAGGACCTCGTCGGTGTGCTCGCCGAGCGTTGGCGAGCGCTCGATCCTCGCCGGCGAGGCCGACAGCTTGATCGGCATACCGACGTTCCACCACTTGCCGCGCTGCGGATGGTCGAGCTCGACCCACATCTCCCGGCCCTTCACGTGCTCGTCGGTGGCCAAGTCCTCGGTGCTCATGATCGGCCCGCAGGGCACGTTGATCGGGTTGAGGATCTCCATGAACTCGCGCTTGGTGTATTTCTCCGCGAACTTGTTGATCAGCGTCCACATGAGCGGCTGGTTCTTGCGGCGCTCGCCAATCGTGTGGAACTTCGGGTCGGTGGCGAGGCCGGGCATGCCGATTTCCGGGCCGATGCGGTTGGCGAGGGCCTCCCACACCGCCTCCTGGACCACGATGTAGAGCCAGTCGTTGGCGCCGTGCGGCTTGCAATGAATCGCGTTGCCGAGCTGGCCGCCGCCGGAATCGTTTCCCGCGCGCGGCACGTCGCCCATCCCCTGGTAGGTCGGCACCGAATATTCCGACAGCGCCTGGCGCGTCAGGCGCTGGTGGTCGCGGAATTTCACGCGGCACAGGTTCATCACGCCGTCCATCATCGCGACCTCGACGTACTGGCCCTGGCCGGTGCGGTTGGCCTGGTGCAGCGCCGCGAGCAGGCCGATCGCGAGGTGCAATCCGGTGCCCGAATCGCCGATCTGCGCGCCGGTGACGAACGGCGGGCCGTCCGGCAGGCCGGTGGTGCTCATCGCGCCGCCCATCGCCTGCGCGACGTTCTCGTAGGCCTTGAAATCGGCGTAGGGACCGCTCGAGCCGAAGCCCTTGATCGAGCCCATCACGATCTTCGGATTGATCTCGTGGATCTTTTCCCAGGTGAAGCCGAGACGGTCGAGCACGCCCGGCCCGAAGTTCTCCATCACGATGTCGCATTTCTTCACCAGGTCGACGAACACCTGCTTGCCCTCGGCGCTCTTCATGTTGACCGTGATCGAGCGCTTGTTGCAGTTGAGCATCGTGAAGTAGAGGCTGTCCGCGTTGGGCACGTCGCGCAGCTGCCCCCGAGTCGCGTCGCCATGCGGCGGCTCGAACTTGATCACGTCCGCGCCCATCCACGCGAGCAGCTGCGAGCAGGTCGGGCCCGCCTGCACGTGCGTCATGTCGAGTACGCGGATTCCCTTGAGTGCTTCCATGGTGTTCCTATTTCGTTTGAATTACTTCTTCTTTGCGGTCGGATTCAGGCTCGTGATGCGGCCGCTTTCGGTGCCGGCGGATTCATCGATGATGGCATTGACGAGTGTCGGTCTGCGCGACCGGACGGCCTCCTCCATTGCGTTGCGCAACTCGGCCGGGGTCGCGGCGCGCACACCTACGCCGCCGAACGCCTCCATCAGCATATCGTAGCGCGCGCCCTTCACGAATACGGTTGGCGCCACGTCCGTGCCGCCGGCCAGATTGACGTCGGTACCCTTGTACACGCCGTTGTTGTTCATGATCACGATGCAGACCGGCAGCTTATAGCGGCAGATCGTCTCGACTTCCATGCCGGAAAAGCCGAAGGCGCTGTCGCCCTCCACAGCGATCACCTGCTGCTTGCTGACTACGGCGGCGGCAACGCAGTACCCCATGCCCACGCCCATGATGCCCCAGGTGCCGACATCGATGCGCTTCCTCGGCTTGTACATGTCGACGATGCTGCGGGTGAAATCGAGGGCATTGGCGCCCTCGTTCACGAACATCGCGTCTGGGTTTGCCTTCACGATTTCGCGCACCACGTTCAGAGCGCTGTGGAAGTTCATCGGCACCGGGTCCTTGGCGAGCGTCTCGGCCATCTTCGCGACATTGACCGTCTTTTTTGCCTGGACCGCCTCCAACCACTCCACCGGCGGCTTCGCCCAACTCGATTTGATGTCATTCAAAAGAGCGGAAACACAAGAGCCGATGTCGCCTACCAGCGGCGCGTCGATGCGCACGTTGCTGTCCGCCTCCTGCGGCGAGATGTCGATCTGGACGAACTTCTGCGCGCCCCAGGCCTTGCGGCCCTTGCCGCCCCAGGTCTTGCCCTTGCCGTGCGAGAGCAGCCAGTTGAGGCGCGCGCCGATCAGCATCACCACGTCGGCCTCGGGCAGCACGAAGGAGCGCGCGGCGGAGGCGCATTGCTCGTGCGTGTCGGGCAGCAGGCCCTTCGCCATCGACATTGGCAGGTAGGGAATGCCGGTCTTCTCGACCAGGGACCGGATGTCCGCGTCGGCCTGCGCGTAAGCGGCACCCTTGCCGAGGATGATGAGCGGCCTCTTCGCGCTCTTCAGCAGCTCGAGCGCGCGCTTGACGGCCTCCGGCGCCGGAATCTGGCGCGGCGCGGCGTCCACGACCTTGATGAGCGACTTCCTGCCGAGCTCCGCGTCGATGCTCTGAGCGAAGAGCTTTGCAGGCAGGTCGAGGTAGACGCCGCCGGGCCGGCCCGACACCGCCGCGCGGATCGCGCGCGCGACGCCCACGCCGATGTCCTCGGCGTGCAATACCCGGAAAGCGGCCTTGGCGACCGGCTTGGCGACGGCGAGCTGGTCCATTTCCTCGTAGTCGCCCTGCTGCAAGTCGACGATCTCGCGCTCGCTCGAGCCGCTGATCAGGATCATCGGGAAGCAGTTGACGGTGGCATGGGCGAGCGCGTTCAGGCCGTTCAGGAAGCCCGGCGCGGAGACCGTGAGGCAGATGCCCGGCTTCTGCGTGAGGAAGCCCGCGATGGACGCAGCGTAGCCGGCATTCTGCTCGTGGCGGAACGAGAGCACGCGCAAACCATCGGCCTGCGCGCGGCGCGTCAGGTCGGTAATGGGGATTCCCGGCAGTCCGTAGATCGTGTCGATGCCGTTCAGCTTCAGGGCGTCGATGACCAGTTGAAAGCCGTCGGTCATGGCGGCTTGCGCTTCGGTTGCGGCGACTTGAGGTTCGACGGTGCCCATGGTGGCCCTCTCGGAAAGAGGCGAAAATGATAGAGATTCGCACCCGGCGCCGCCCTTGACTGCGGTCAAGCTTTTTCAGTCTAATCCGCGGTTCCCCGTGACGACCATCGCCAACCACCCGCAACGCAATACGCTGCGCATGCAATTGCGCGAAAACCTGCTGCTCAAGGACTTGCGCCAGGGGCAGTGGGACGCGCTCGAGCCCCTGCTGACGGTAGGCGAGTACCGCAAGGGAGACCGGCTGGCGCGCCAGGGCGACGAGGAGATGCTGCAGTTCTTCATCCTCGAGGGGATGGTCAAGCGGGTGGTGTCGAACCCCGAGGGCCACGAGATGATCCTGCGCTTCGCGGCGGAGACCGAGATGGACACCTCGTACGCGGCCTGGCGCCTGCGGACCCCGATCCCCTACTCGATCGTGGCGGTCACCAAGGCGCGCACGGCCGAGCTTCCGATGGCGCAGTGGGTCGATTTCCTCGAACGCCATCCAGAAGTCATGTCTCGATTCGAGTATGAGGTAATGAAGCTCATGTCGGAGGTGATGGCGCACACCATCACGCTGCACCTGCTGGACGCGCCCGGCCGGCTGCTGCGCTTTCACCGCAAGCATCCCGAGCTCGCGGGAAAAATCCCGAAAAAGGAGCTTGCCGCCTACCTGAACCTGACGCCCGAAACGCTGAGCCGCCTCAAGAAGAAGCTGGGCTAGCCGAGCATCAGCGGAACGCCGCTGCCGATCAATACGACGCTGAGCACGCGGCGAAACGCGATTTCGCTCAGATTGGTGTGGATACGATTGCCAAGCGCAACGCCCAGATACATCAACGGAAGCGATATCACGGTCGCAATGAGGGCTTCACGGTCGTACGCGCCTACTGCAAAATAGCCGGCGCCGCGAACCACGCCGAGCACCAGCAAGGTGGCCGCGACCGTGGCACGGAACTTGTGCTTGTCGAGTTTCTGCATGTCGAGGTAGATCGCATAAAAGATGCCCGCCATTGCGCCGAATATCGTACCGACGATGCCGGCGAGCGTCCCCGCCACCGGAAGCGCAAGAGCGCGCGGCCATTTCCGGGAAGGCCGCCGGCGCAGGGATTGCCACAACGTCGAAATTCCGTAGGCCAGCACGAACGCACCAAGCCCACGGGCGAGCGTACGCGCATCAAATTCGTTGTAGAAGTACAGGCCGACTAGCGAGCCCGCAACCGTGTAGGGCGAAAGCCTGAGCAGTTCGCGCCATTCCACGTGGCGCGAATCATTGAAGACGATGGACCATGAGGAGAAAATCCCGAGCACGGTAAAGACCGGCACCACGAGCTTCATCGGCAGCACCAGCGCGATCAGGGGCAGCGCCGCGGCACCGAAGCCGATCCCCCCGCGAACGGCGAACGAAGCCACCAGCACCAGACCACAATAGGCGATCTCAACTGCGGTGAGTTCGCTCATGTCCGCCGCCAACGCTGGAGGCTTGCCTCCTTGCCCACGGCTTCGTCAACCGGGAATTCCGCGATTAAACGGATTTCCGGCGCCTTACGCTTCCCCTGCAATTCTCTTTCTGATGATCGGCCTGAGGACCCACAGGGCAAGGACAGCCGCGACGAGATCGAATACGGCGGCGATGTAATAGGGCACGGAGAACGAACCCGCATACATCGCGGCCACGGCGGCCGCGCCCCAACCTGCCATGATGGATGCCAATCCCTTGGCCGTATACATGATGCCGTAATTGCCCGAGGCGTTCTTCGGGCCGAAGACGTCTCCCGTGATCGCCGAGAACAAGGCGTATATTTCACCCCAGGCGAGGAAGACGAAGGGCATCAGGAGCATGAAGGCGATCGGCATGCCCGCGATCTGCGTCATCAGGAAGATGAGGACGCCTTCCAGGGCGAAGGCGAAAGCCATCGTGTATTCCCGCCCGAACCGGTCTGAAATCGATCCCCACATGATCCGGGCAAGGG
>DATKOE010000026.1:0-18545 GCA_035524815.1 Rhizomicrobium sp. | reverse complement strand
CATAACTGCATCTGATCGCCTCCGGCGCCGTCGGCGCCGGGCGGTGATCGTTCGTCATCACAGTTCTCCTCCCCGTTCACGCGGGAGGAAGGTCTTCGGCATTCAACCCAAGGAGACAGTGCCATGCCGGCGGCTATCACCGCCGCGAAGAAGCATGCCTGCGCCAGCCGCCACGGCCCAACGGGGCCGGAATGGTAGAGCACCGGACGACGGAACGGCGCGGATCGAGTCCACCATCGCAACCAGGCACCGGGAAGCCCGGCGTAGCCGTCAGAGGACGAAACCGGGACCGCGAAGTCGGATAACTCCACGACGCCGAACGCATGGCATGCACACGGAAGCACCGGTGCCGGACGACATCTGCGCCCGAAATTCGTTCGCCATTTCTTGCGCTTAACCGAACAGCGATTCGATCGACGCCCGCATTGCGTCCGCAGCGAGGGAGGAATCGCCGAAATCGAAACAACGATGTGCGCCGCTACTGGCCGTGCTTGCCGGCCGTCGCGAAGCGCACGGCTTCCTCTGCCGCGCGCATCAGCGCGGCCGCCTTGTTGACGGTCTCCTGATACTCGGCCTCGGGCACAGAGTCGGCCACCACGCCGCCGCCGGCCTGCACGTACATCATGCCGTCCTTCACGACCGCCGTGCGCAGCACGATGCAGGTGTCCATCGAGCCGTCGGCCGCGAAATAGCCGACCGCGCCGGCATAGACCGCTCCGCGCTTCTCGGTCTCGAATTCGTCGATGATCTCCATCGCGCGGATCTTGGGCGCGCCGGTGAGCGTGCCCGCCGGCAGGCCCGCCGCCAGCGCATCGATCGCGTCGAGGCGGTCGCGAATGCGGCCCTCGACGTTCGAGACGAGGTGCATCACATGCGAATAGCGCTCGATGAAGAAGCTGTCGGTGACCTTCACTTCACCGGTCTTCGCCACGCGGCCCACGTCGTTGCGCCCGAGGTCGACAAGCATCAGGTGCTCGGCCCGCTCCTTGGGATCGTTCATCAGCTCCTCGGCAAGCGCCGCGTCCTCGGCCGGCGTCTTGCCCCGGGGCCGCGTGCCGGCGATCGGCCGGATCGTCACCACGCCGTCGCGAAGCCTGACGAGAATCTCCGGGCTCGATCCCACGATCGAGAATCCGGGGAAGGCGAGGTTGTAGAGGAACGGCGAGGGATTGAGCCGCCGGAGCGCGCGATAGAGCGCGAGCGGCGGCAGCGTGAACTTGCGGCGGAAACGCTGGCTCGGCACGACCTGGAACACGTCGCCGGCGCGGATGTATTCCTTCGCGCGCTCGACGATCTTCAGGTACTGCGCGTGCGTCGTGTTGCTCTCGATCGGCGACAGCGCCTCGGCATGGTCCTGGATCTGCGGCGACGCCGGGGCAGGGCGCTCCAGATCCGCGATCGCGTCGTTCAGCCGCTCGCTCGCCCGGGCATAGGCCGCGCGCGCATCGACGCCCTTCTCCGGCCAGACCGGCGTCACGATCAGGATCTCGTCGCGCACATTGTCGAAGATCGCGACGATGGTGGGCCTGAGCAGGATCGCGTCGGGAAGCCCGAGCGTGTCGGCTGGCACGTTCGGCAGCCGCTCGATCAGCCGCACCATGTCGTAGCCGAGATAGCCGAACAGTCCTGCGGCCATCGGCGGTACGCCGCTCGGCAGCGCAATGCGGCACTCGCCGACCAGCGCGCGCAGGCTTTCGAGCGGCCGGTCGGCCAGCTTGTCGGCGACGAACCTGTCGGCGGCGGCGCGGGCGTTGCGGTTGATTTCGGCTTTGCCGCCGCGGCAGCGCCAGATCAGGTCCGGCTTGAGGCCGATGATCGAGTAGCGGCCGCGCGTTTCGCCGCCCTGGACACTCTCCAGCAGGAAGGCATTGTCGCGCCCTTCACCGAGCTTCAGGAACGCCGATACCGGTGTTTCCAGATCGGCGATCAGCCGCGTGTAGAGAACCTGCGGCGCGCCGGATTCGTAGGCGTCAGCAAAGGCGCCGAAGTCGGGTTCAATCGCCATCGGTCGCTCACGATCCGGCGCCCGCATTGCCGACGGTGGTGTCGACCAGTTGCTGGTTCACATCGCTTCCTTCGCGTGCCTGCTCGTCCCTGGCGAGCGAGGCGGTAATGTCGGCCGCGATCTCGCCCGAGAGCTGACGCACCCCGCGCTGATAGCCCATGTCGGTGCTCGGCGGAACCGGATGGGAGATGCCGGACACGCGCGCGAGGACGATGCTGCCGTTCGCGCCCGGGCTGAACACCGTGCCGCCGGCGGGCGCGCCGAACAGTGCCGTCACGAGGCGGGCGTCGAACAGGCCGGAATTGGTGCCGCGGTTCAGGGCAGGGCTCGCCTGCACCGGCGCGCCGAGCGCGGCGGCAACGCCGCTCAGCGAATGTTCGCGATTGGCCTTCGCTGTCAGCGCCGCCGCCTTGGCGCGCAGCTGAACCGCGCGCTGCTCCGCGGTCCAGCTTTCCACCGCCGCCGCGCGAACGGCCTCAAGCGGCTTCAATCTGGGCGGCGTGACGCCGTCGACCTTGACCGCGAACCAGTGCTGGAAGTCCTGGGTCTGGAACGCATCGTTGTCCTCGCCGATTTCAGACTTGAAGATCGCCGCCAGCAGCTCGGGATTGCCCGTGGCCGCGATCTTTGAGCCGTCGGGCCCCAGCCCCCGCGCATCCACGGCGGCGACATGGCTGAAGCGCATTCCCGCCTTGCGCGCGGCCTGCTCGATGCTTGCGCCGCCTGCGAGCGCGTCATTGAACGCGTTCCCGACGTCGATGATCCTGGCGATGGCAAGCTGCATCTGGACGATCTTGCGGATCTCGTCTGTGCTCTTGCTCGAACCCGGCGTGATCTTGACGACATGAATCAGCGACCAGCCGAACGCGCCCTTGACCGGCGCGCTGGTCGCGCCGGCGGCGAGCCCGAACGCCGCGGCCGCGCGTGCCGGATCGATCGCAAGATCGGCCTGCGCGAGCTCGCCCAGCTGGTAGTCGGCGGGCTTGAGTTTGCGCTCGGCCGCCAGCGCCTCGAACGTCTTGCCGCCGTCCAGCTCCGCCTTCGCCGCCTTGGCGTCCGCCTCGGAGGTGAAGTTGATCTGCTCGAGCTCGCGCTTCTCGGGCGTGACGTATTGCGACTTGTGGAGGTCGAGTTCGTCCTGGACCTGCTTGTCGGTGACGGTGATCGTGCTTGCCACGTCCTCCACGCCGATCGATGCGACGTCCACCGTGCGGTATTCGGGCGTGCTGAAGCGGTCCGGGTGCGCCTTGACGTAAGCCGCGAGCACTGCGTCCGTCGGCGGCGCAATCGTGCCGACCGCATCGGGCGAGAGCACGACGTATTCGGCGGCCCGAAGCTCGTTGACATAGGCGTAGATGGCACGCGCGTAGTCGGGCGGCATCATGAACCCGCCTTCGACGGACCGGATCATCTGCGAGCGCGCCGCATCCTTGCGCGAGACTTCGATGAATTCGTTCTCGTCATAGCCGAACTGGTTGATGACGCGCAGGAAATTGTCGTGGTCGAAGGTGCCGAGGGTTCCGGCGAAGACCGGGTTCGATTGAATCTGTGCCCGCACCCGCGCATCGCTTGCGGTGAGGCCAAGGCGGTCCGTCAGATTGTCGAGCGCCGTCGTCAGCATCATGTGATCGAGCACCTTCTTCGCGAGGAGCTTTGCCTGGTCGGGCTGAAGTGCCGTGCCGACGCTGCGCATCTCGTTGTGGTAGTCGCGCGCGAACTTGTCGACCGGCACCTTGGTCGAGCCGACGGAGAACACGGTCGTGTCAGTATTGCCGCGGAAGATGTCCGCGATTCCCCACACCGCGAAGCTCAGCGCCAACGCCCCGAGGAAGAGGGACGAGACCCAGGACTTCGTGTACTTGCGCATTTCCTGAAGCATGGAAAACCCGGCGTTGGGAGGCGTGGCGGTAAAAAGCGGCGGATGATAGGGAGGGGGTAGGTGAAGGGCAAGGCAGGTCTACATCGGCCCGGCCCTGCGCGCGGATGGCGGCTTTCAGTGTCGAGGAGCATATGCGTCAGTTGATCGCCGGCAATTGGAAGATGAACGGCCTCGGTGCCTCGCTGGCCGAGATCGCAGCCTTGTCGTCCCTGCTGCGTACCGATCCGCCGCCCTGCGACGTCGTGGTCTGCCCGCCGGCCACCCTGATCGCGCGCGCTGTGGCGCTGAACTCGGGCATCGCGATCGGCGGCCAGGACTGCCATGCCGAGGCATCCGGTGCGTTCACCGGCGATGTCAGTGCCGAGATGCTGCGCGACGCCGGCGCGACCGCGGTCATCGTCGGGCATTCGGAACGCCGCCAGTATCATGGCGAGACCGATGCCATCGTTGCCGCGAAGGCGCGGGCTGCCTGGCGCGCCGGTCTCATGGCGATCATCTGCATCGGCGAGACCGAAGCGGAGCGCGATGCCGGCGACGCGCACGACGTCTGTGCCCGCCAACTCGACGGCAGCATTCCCGCGGGCGCCTCCGCCGCGAACACGGCGATCGCCTACGAGCCCGTCTGGGCGATCGGAACAGGAAGAACGCCCACGGCCCGGGAGATTGTCGCGATGCACGAACACATCCGTAATCGCGTCGCGACGCCGCTGCGGATCCTCTACGGAGGTTCCGTCAAGCCGTCGAATGCCCGGGAGATCTTGTCGCTCGCCGATGTTGACGGTGCGCTGGTCGGCGGCGCCAGTCTCAAGGCCGCAGATTTCGTTACAATTGTACGTGCTTGCCGAGCGGCCGTTTAACCGCATCTTCCCACCGTTCCTTAACTCCGCCCATGGCACGAAATACCCGATTTGAGGGTTGGGCTGCCGGGGAAATGAGCCGTCTTTCCTACGATTCGACGGAGGTGTTGGTTTACGACCCGGTGGCGGCAAATCGCACGGCCACCCGTGCGGCCCTGTATACCCTCGGCTTCCGCCGGATCGAGACCATGGCCACGCTCGAATCCTTTGCCGACTCCATCCGCCGCCGGCCGCCCGATCTTGCGATGTGCGAAATGCAGGGCGCGGACGGCGACGTGTGCAAGATGATCCAGGAGCTTCGCCAAGGCTTCACCGGCCTCAATCCGTTCATCGTCATCATCGTGACCGCCTGGGAAAAATCGGGCGCGCTCGTCACCCGCGCCGTCAATTCGGGAGCCGATGACGTGCTGCTACGACCGTTCTCGACCGCGCTGCTCGGACAGCGCATCGAGGCACACATAGAGCGGCGCAAGGGCTTCGTCGTCACCAGCGAATATGTCGGTCCCGACCGGCGCAAGGACCACCTGCGTCCTACCAACGTCGAGCTCTTCCAGCCCCCGAACTCGCTCAGGATGAAGGCGAAGGACCGCTTGTCTGTCGAGGAGGCGACGCTGAGGATGGACGCGGAGCTGCGCAAGGCCCGTGGAAAGCTCAACACGGAAAAGCTTCGCCGCGACGTGTTTCAGCTGTCGATCCTCTGGCGTCTGATGCAGGAGCATGTGCCCGGCGCGGAAACCTACACGCAGGAGTTGGAGAAGATCGCGCTGCTGTCCAAGGGAATTGCGAAGCGCTGCCGCGACAACGACTGCGAGAGCGCGCTCGAATGGTGCGATTCCGTCATGGCAGCAGTCGAAGGCCTGCAGGCGGGCGTTGACCGCACTGCCGCGATGCACCTTCTGGGTCACGCGGCGCTCAGCCTCAACCACGTTTTCCACAGCGAGAAGTCGCAGGACGACATTCTGGCGGAGATCGAGGCGACCGTGGCCCAGATCCGGGCGCGAAGCATGGAAGAGGCGGCTGCCGCCGCCGGCTAGCCGCCGCCTTTCCCGACTTCCCCGGAGCCACTGGACCGCACCGGGCCTTTCGTCTATTGAGCGCCCCCTGAATGCAGCCGTGACGGGTGCAGGAGACAGGTTGTGCAAGCCATTCTGATCGTCGTCGAACTCCTGGTCGCAATCGGCCTGATCGTCGTCGTGCTCTTGCAGCGGTCCGAAGGGGGCGCGCTCGGCATGGGCGGCGGCGGCTCCGGCCTTGGCGGGCTGTTCTCGCCACGCGGTGCGGCAGACACGCTGACCCGCGCGACCACGATTCTTGCCGCGCTCTTCTTCCTGACCTGCCTTGGCTTGAACCTGATCGCTCTGCGCGGCCACAAGGAGACGTCGATTCTGAGCACGACGCCCGCGCCCGCAATGCCGGTCAAAACTCCGGCACCCGCGGGCAATCATCCTGCAGCGCCAGCGGTCCCGACGCCGCACTAGTCACCGCGCTTGCGCGCAGGGCAACGAGGGCAACACGTACTTCTCGATCAGGTCGGCGGTCTGGAGCGCCGTCCCGCGAACGTTGTAGTTCGTGCGCGTCACCGCGAGACCGCCCATGTCGCCCGCTATGAGACCCATGTGGTGCTCGACCGCGTGAAGGTCGGATTGTCCCTTCCGCTCCGGCCGGGTCCGGCGCCCTGACGGCACGGCCGTCGAATCGCCGCGGCTTGCCGGAGATCGCTTCCTGCCGGTCCGGGTCGTCTTATTGTCCAAATCGTGCGGCAGCACGCTGATTTGCGCGGGAAATTGCGCGCGTCCAATGCGCCGATCTTTTCGCTTGAGTGCGCGCGCGTCACCTGCTTATGGTGGCCTCCCATGGCGCGGTTGATCTTTATCACCGGCGGCGTGGTCTCTTCCTTGGGAAAAGGGCTCGCGTCCGCCGCACTCGGAGCTTTGCTGCAAGCTCGCGGGTACAAGGTCCGTTTGCGGAAGCTGGACCCCTATCTCAATGTCGATCCGGGGACCATGTCTCCGTTCCAACACGGGGAGGTCTATGTAACCGACGACGGCGCTGAGACCGACCTCGACCTCGGCCATTATGAGCGCTTCACCGGTGTGTCGGCATCCAAGTCGGACAACATCACGTCGGGCCGCATCTACCAGCAGGTGATCGAGAAAGAGCGGCGGGGGGGCTATCTCGGCCGGACGGTGCAGGTGATCCCGCACGTTACCGACATGATCAAGGAATTTGTCATGGCCGGGGTGGACGGCCTTGATTTCCTGCTCGTGGAGATCGGCGGCACGGTCGGCGACATCGAAGGCCTGCCGTTTTTCGAGGCGATCCGCCAGCTGCACAATGAGCTGCCCCGGGGCCGCACCGCCTTCGTTCATCTGACGCTGGTGCCCTATATCGAGGCCGCCGGTGAGCTGAAGACGAAGCCCACGCAACATTCGGTCAAGGAGCTGCGCGCCATCGGCATCCAGCCTGACGTCCTGCTTTGCCGCGCGAGCCACCCGATCCCGGAGGACGAGCGCCGCAAGATCGGGCTGTTCTGCAACGTGCCGCCGGAACGCGTCATACCGGCCCTGGACCTCGACACGATCTACCGCGTGCCCATGGCCTATCACGAGGCCGGCCTGGATACGCAGCTGCTGAAGGTGTTCGACATCCAGGATGCGCCACCACCCGATCTTTCGCGTTGGCAGCAAGTCGTCGACCGGGTGAAGAACCCTGAGGGCGAAGTGCGGATCGCGGTCGTCGGCAAGTACATGCAAGTAAAGGACAGCTACAAGTCGCTGTCCGAGGCGCTGGTCCATGGCGGAATTGCCAACAACGTGAAGGTCCATCTCGACTGGATCGACAGCGAGATCTTCGAGCGCCCCGATGCCCCGACATTCCTGGAGCAGGTGAACGGCATTCTTGTGCCGGGCGGCTTCGGCGAGCGCGGGACTGAGGGAAAGATCCACGCCGTGAAGTTCGCGCGCGAGCGCAAGGTCCCGTTCTTCGGTATCTGCTATGGCCTGCACATGGCCGTGATCGAAACCGCGCGCGATCTGGCCGGCCTCGAGGGCGCCGGTACGACCGAGATCGGCCACCCCAAGCATCCCGTGATCGGCCTGATGACAGAATGGACCAAGGGAAACAGGAAGGAGATGCGCACCGCCGACGGTGACCTCGGCGGCACGATGCGGCTGGGCGCGTATCCGGCAATCCTGACGCCAGGGAGCAGGGTCGCGGACGTCTATGGCAGGACGGAGATCAGCGAACGCCACCGCCACCGCTACGAGGTCAACACAGAATACGCCAAGATGCTCGATCGGTACGGTTTCAAGGTCTCGGGATGGTCGCCCGACGGCCTGCTGCCGGAGATCATGGAAATTCCCGACCACCCGTGGTTCATCGGCGTGCAGTACCACCCCGAGCTCAAGTCGCGCCCGCTCGAGCCGCATCCGCTGTTTACGTCGTTCGTCGCTGCGGCGGTGCAGAACAGCCGCCTCGTCTAGGCCAGCGAACAAATTTTCTCCGGCAGCGGAACGACCTGCGTGCACCGTCATTCCCACCGCATTGGGGGCGGTCGCAAGGGAGAGATGCCATGAAGGTTCGTGAGGCGATGAGCCGGGGCGCACACGTCATCAGCGCCGGAGAAACGTTGAAAAAGGCCGCTCAGATCATGGCCCAGGAGGATCTCGGCTTTCTTCCGGTGGAAGAAAATGACCGTCTGGTCGGGATGATCACCGACCGCGACATCGTCACCCGCTGCATCGCGCAGGGACAGGACGGTTCGGCGAGGGTGCGGGACGCGATGACAATGGACGTCCGGTACTGTTTCGAAGGCGACGACATCGACGACGTCATCGAAAACATGGCGGACATCCAGGTCCGCAGGTTGCCGGTCCTGAGTTCCGGGAAGCGGCTGGTTGGGATCCTGTCACTGGCCGACGTAGCGCGAGCCTACTCGCCCGACGCCGTCGGGGTGGCATTCTCCGGCGTCGTCTCGCCCGGCGGAATGCACGCCGGAGACGCTTCGCGGCACTAGGTTGCCCGGTTGGCGATCAGCGGCAATGTGGTGGGCAATCCGGAGAAGTCCGTCCAGCACATCCGGTCGAAATCGAACAGCTTGCAGGCGTTCAGAGCCCGCCTGTATTCGTCGACCGACAGGACATAACTGGTGACCCTGTCGCCGAGTTTCGCCTCGAGCTGCGCCTGGCCTTGGGGGAGCGCGTACACCGGAACCGAGGGATCCACATGGTGGATCGTGTGCGCCATCACGTCCGAATAGAGCGGCAACAGATCGATCGGCATCCTGACGTGCGCCGTCCCGCGGATGTTGCCGTCATGCGTGCGCCATGCGTCCTCGGTGTCGAACCAGGGAATGTCGGGGTGGGTGTGGTTGAGATAGGTGGTGACAGCCGCCAGATAGCTCCAGACCGCGAACGGGGCGGCCCAGCCCATGAGCGCGACGGTCGATAGCGACCGCCAGGGCGTCAGCGCATGCCCAGACATCAGGATGGCGATGACGAGCGCCGTGCCACCGAGCAATACGAAGGCCGAATCCACGACATGCCGCCTCCACTCCGCGCGCGCCGTCCTGGTCAGCGGGAGGAGCAGCATCGGGATCCATATCTCCAAATGGTAGTAGAGCAGGGGTCCAAACCCGCCGCGGTAAAGACGCTCCAGCCAACGCCGCGCCGGCGTGGCCGCACGATATTCCCGGACACTCATCGGCGCCCAAACCGGATCGAAGCCTTTCAGATTCGTCCGGCCATGGTGGCGCCTGTTGTGTGCCAACTGCCAAAGACTGGTCGAGTGGAGCACCGGAAGGAACGCAACGCGCCCCAGCCAGCGGTTCCAGCGCGGGCTCGGCACCAGCGCGCCATGACAGCAGTCGTGGCCGATGATGAAGACCATCGCGATGAAGACGCCGTTCGCGATCGCGAAGGCGAGGTTCAGCGCGAGTGGAAACGGCGCCAGCGCGCCGGCCAGCGTGACGAGATAGAGCGAGAAGTAGACGGCATAGAGGCTGAGGCCGCGCACGAAACTGCGCTTCGGGATGGCTTGGACCGCCGGACGGGTGTCCGCCGCTGCGACATGTAGAGCGTCCGCAACGTCCACTGCTGTGCCCGCTTCGATTTCGCGGCGCAGTGTGAGTTTGTTCGGCTAACGAAAGGTAATGGCCGCGATGCGGGCCTCGAATTCGAGACGGCAGGGTTAATCGACTCTTGTGCGGATCGCACAGCCTTCAGGTCGTTGGCTGCAAATCGAAGTCGCACCAGCGGTTTGTTGCAGGATCGTACAGCTTGCAGGTGCGGGTGAGGCGCCAGTGATAGGCCGGCGTCCAGTTCACCACGATAACGTCGTCGCGGACGCGCTCGAGACTGCTTTGCGCAGCCTTGAGCGAATACATGGGAATGATGGGATTGAGGTGATGCGCGGTGTGCTGCATCAGGCGGTGGAAGAGCAGATCGATGGGCGTCCAGAAGACGATGTGAACCGTGCCGTGCATCTTCTGTTCGACCGTGGACGGCCGCCCGGTCGGCATCGACCAGCGAACTTCGGGACCAGTGTGCTGCACGACGGTGACGAACGAGATGTACAGGTTCCAGAGAAGGAACGGGATCGCAAACCCGAACAGTGCGGCGTTTGCGAACGCCAAGCCGAGGCTTTGACCGAGATAGGTGTGCGCGGCGTAGGCCAGGGCGCCCAGAAGCGCGACCAGCCAAACATAGACGATCGCAAAGTCCACGTAGTCGCGCCTTCGAAATGTCGCCCGCTCTTCCGCGCCGGGAATGAAAATCTGCCGCGCCCAGATTTCCACCAGATAGTACACCGCGTGGCCGGCGAGACTGCGGAGGAAGCGGTAGTAGGCCTTCCTGGTCGGCGTGGCGTTCCGGTAGTCCTCGACCGTCATCGGCGGGAACGCGTTGTCCACTCCGATCTGCGCCGTATAGCGGTGGTGCACCTGGTTGTGGTGGTGGGCCCAGCGGCTCAGCGGATGGAGCGCGGGCAGGAACCCGATGGTTGCAATCAGGCGATTGAGCCATTGATGGCGGGTCCCGCCGCGGTGGGCGCAATCGTGTCCGATGATTCCAAGCGTCGCCGTGAGGACGCCCGCAACGAAGGCAAAGCCGAGTTTGGCTGCAAGGCTGGTGCTGATGACAGCGCCGGTCACGCAGACGAGATAGAGCGTGAACTCGGCCACGAGCAATGCAACCGGCCGGAACAGATGCCAGGTTACGAACGGCGCCAGATAGAGGTCCGGTCGCGTCTTCTCGCTCGTTGTCAGTGCCATATACGCGTCTTGGGCCAGTCCGCAGATGGTAAACGACATAATAACGCCGTTCCGCGCCCGCGAACAGTGGTGGCTTCGGACGTCCCTAACTGCCGCCGGCGGTCACGCCCGCGGCGACAGGATCATCTTGATGCCGTCGCGCGGCCGCATCGTGATGCGGTGTTGGAGGACGATCTCCTGGTTGGAGACCAGCCTGAGCCGGAAGCGCTGGGCGAGCGTCGCCAGGATCAACTGCGCCTCCGCCATCGCCAAAGCCATGCCGACGCAGACTCGCGGTCCGCCGCCGAACGGCATGTAGGCAAAGCGGTGCCGTCCCTGGCTGCGCTCGGGCGAGAACCGTTCGGGATCGAACTTCTCCGGATTGTCCCAGAGCAGGCGGTGACGATGCACGAGCCAAGGCATGATGGCGACAGTCGACCCTTTGGGGATCTTGACCCCGCTGACCTCGTCGTCCTCCAGCACAGCGCGGTTGGAGATGCCGGGCGCCGGCGGATAGAGCCGCATCGCCTCCTCGAGCACCATGCGCGTGTAGGGCAGATTGACGAGATCGTCATGTGTCGGGGCGCGACCGCCGAGCACGCGCGCCAGCTCCTCGTGCAGCTTCGTCTCCACAGCGGGATGCTGCGACAGGAGGTACCAGGTGTAGGTCAACGCGAGAGACGTGGTGTCGTGTCCGGCCAGAAAGATGATCACGACCTCGTCGCGCACCTCGTCATTCGTGAGATGGACACCGGTCTCGCCGTCGCGCGCCGCGATCAATCGGTCGAGGAGATCGCGCGGCGCCTCGCCCTGCACCTTGGAGCGCGCGGAGATGAGCTTCTGCATCGTCGCGTCCATCTCGAGGAAGTTCGCATGGATGCGCTCCATCTTCTTCTTCATCCGCGGCGGACCGATCAGCGGAAGGATATCCGCGACGCCGAAATCGAGAGCATCGCCCATCTTGCGCAGCGATTGATCGACCAGCCCGCCCAATTCCTCTCCGTCGGCAGAGAACATCGTCGTGGAGATGACCTTCAGAGTGAGATAGGTCATCTCGTCGGCGACGTCGATCACAGCACCGCTTCCCTTCCCCGACCATGACTGCGCCATGCGTTCGGCCGCGGCCACCATGGCCGGCGAGTAGGCAACGATCGACTTGAAGTCGAAGCTGGGCGCCATGAGACGGCGATGCGATCTCCACTTTTCGCCTTGCGAAACGAGAAGCCCTTCGCCTACGACGGCGCCGAGCATCTTCGTTTCCATTTCGGTCTTGGGATAGTTCGCGACGTTGTCCAGCAGCACGCGCTTGATGCCCGCAGGGTCGCTCACAACGAAATTGTGTCCGAAGATGCTCTTCCACTCCCATACGGGCTTTTCGTACGCGACGCGGGGGAGGGTCTCGAATTCATTGGGGTGACGATGGAGCAGCATCCTGAGAAGGGACGGCCGCTTCTCCGGTGGAGGGGCAGTCGCTACGAGGACTGGCTCAACGATGCTACCTGCGGCACTCATGGCGCTAGCTCCCCGACACTTGCTCCGATGTGGGGAGCAAGCCGTCCCGGTTCAATGACCACAGGTGGCGAATGTTCAGCAAGCCCGCCAGAATCAGACCAGCGTACAGGCTGATGCCGGGGCTCGCCCCGACGCCAAATCGAAGCAGCGCGAAAGCCAGGCATGACAGGGCGGTGGACGCCAAAGCCTGTGTGACCGGCTTGGTGGCCTCGTTGAAAGTGTCCATGCTCGTTCCTCCTCCACCCCATTCTGATGCGGCCGGGTCGCCGGCGGATGCGTCCGCGCGCAGATTTATCGCGGTTGCCCTGGGCGGACCCCGTTAACGGTCGGTTTACTGCGCCGCTAAAAGCGTAGGGATTCAGAAACACCGGCCGCTTATGGTGGCCCCATGGTCCTGGGGCAGCATCCGATCGCTTCGATCCTGCGGGCGCTTGCGTGCGCGATCGTCCTCGCTGCCGGCGGCGCCGCCTCTGCCGCCCAACCGGTCCCCTCGCCGGCCTATGGCGGGGCGGACTACCGGCTCGGGACCGGTGACAAGGTCCGCGTCACGGTCTTCGGCGAGGCGGATCTCAGCGGCGAGTTCCAGGTCGATGCTACCGGCTTCCTGCGCCTTCCGATGGTGGGGCAGGTAAGGGCTGGCGGCCTGACGGCGCACGACCTCGAGGGGGGCATCAGAGCAGCGCTGGCGGACGGCTATCTCAACGATCCGCGCGTCGCGGTGGAAATCACGACCTATCGGCCGTTCTACATCGTCGGCGAGGTGATGAAGCCCGGAGAGTATCCCTATGCGAACGGAATGACGGCAGCGACTGCGGTTGCGGTTGCTGGCGGGTTCACGCCCAAGGCGGTCGAGAGCGTGCTCTATGTTCGCCATCAAGGAGAGAACGTGGAGTACCGCCTGGCGGCGACGGATGCGACCGTGATCCGGCCGGGCGATGTCATTCGCGTGGAATCCACCGCGTTCTGGGATGTGATCGACGTCCTCTCGCCGCTCGCAGGCGTGAGCGCGCTCCGCTACACGGTTCCATAAGATCGGGACTTCTCGAGATCGTAGCCGTGGCCGGAAGATCGGCGCGGCGGAGCGGATGTTGTATAACGCCCGGCGATGCCGCATAGGATGCCCCTATGACAGCCGTTCAGCCAAAAGCCGTCGTCAAGGTCGGGTCCGTGGAGGTCGGGAATGCGCGCAAGCTCTCGATTATCGCGGGTCCCTGCGCGCTCGAGAGCCGCCAGCACGCGCTGGAAATGGCCAGTGCACTCAAAGAAATGGCTGCAAAGGCTGGCGTCGGCCTGATCTACAAGACGAGCTTCGACAAGGCCAACCGCACCAGCGCCATGGCCGGACGCGGCCTCGGACTTGAACTCTCCGCTCCGATCTTCGCGGAGATCCGCGAGAGCCTCGACATTCCGGTCCTCACCGACGTGCATGAGGCGGATCAATGCGCGCCCGTCGCGCAGGCGGTGGACGTCTTGCAGATCCCCGCCTTCCTTTCGCGGCAGACCGATCTTCTCGTTGCCGCGGCGCGTACCGGCAAGGTCGTGAACGTGAAGAAGGGGCAGTTCCTCGCGCCCTGGGACATGAAGAACGTGATCGCGAAGATCACGGGCGCGGGCAATCCCAACGTGCTTGTGACGGAGCGCGGCGTATCATTCGGCTACAACACGCTCGTCGTCGACATCCGCGCCCTGCCGATCATGGCGAAATTCGGCGCGCCCGTCGTGATGGACGCAACCCACGCCGTGCAGGAACCGGGCGGGCAGGGCGACCGGACCGGCGGCAATCGGGAGATGGCTCCCTACATCGCGCGCGCGGCGGTGGCCGCGGGCGTGGCCTGCGTCTTCATGGAGACGCACGAGGACCCCGACCGCGCGCCGTCCGACGGGCCGAACATGATCAAGCTCAAGGACGTGCCCGCATTGCTAAGAGACCTGGTCGAGATCGACCGCATCGCGAAGCGGCCGCACCTGAACTAGGCGCTGGCCGCGATCCACGCCTGCACGATCCCGACGAGAGACAGGATCAACAGGCCGAGATTGGCGATAAGGGCGATCAGGAAGCCGGTGCTGCGCTTGTCGGGCGCTGCCATGTAGCCCGTCATGTACAAATAGCGGCCCACAATCCAGACCACGCCGAGTGCCGGCGCGAGCCAGCCGAGCATCGTGAAGTAGGTGGTCGCCAGCCACAGGAGCGGCAGGAAGACGACGAGCTGCTCCAGCGTGTTCATCTGCACGCGATAGGCGCATTCGAATTCCGGGTTGCCGGTCACGGCCGGCGCTGCGATCTTGTGCTTGCCGCGCATCTGGCCGACGACAAGACCGGTATAGAAGTAAAACAGGACCGCGAGGATCGTGACGACCGCGCTTAGGATGGCGGCTGGTGCGGCATGCATTGGCGTTGGCCCCCTGAAATCTGGGCTCCCGCGCGCAATGCGCGGGAGCCATGCGGCCTCAGCCTACAAGATTCGCGGCGTGGCGTTTACTGCGCGCTGGCGCCGCCGCTGCCCATGGCCGCGCGCCTGGCCGCGATGAAGGCCTGAACCTTCGCTTGGAGCGCCGCCTTCTGGTCGGCCGGCAGGGCGTTCCAACGAGCATCGAGATCGGCCTTGAACTTGGCACGGTCTTCATCCGACATCGCCATGATCCGATCCCGCTGCTGCTGGCGATAGGCATGCCGCTGCTCGTCGGTCATGCCCGCCATCGCCTTGAACGCATCGGACATCAGCATCATGCGTTCCTCAGGCGTGAACATGCCGCGCATCATGCCGTGGCCCGGAGGCGCTCCTGCCGGAGCATCGGCGGCAAGCACGGGTGAGGCCAACAGCAGGGCAGCACAGGCCGCGAAGGCGAATTTGAAGGGGAACATTAGAGGGTTATCTCCGTTGAGCGTTCATTTGAACGCGGAAAGTGCCCCTCTCCGTCGCACGCTTGCTGGCGTGCAATCGATCCCTTAAAGCACTTCGAATTGGTCAATTCCGTGACGGGGCGCATATGACAGCCATCATCGACATCACCGGCCGCGAGATTCTCGACAGCCGCGGAAACCCGACCGTCGAGGTCGATGTGCGGCTCGAAGACGGCTCGCTGGGCCGCGCCGCGGTGCCGTCGGGCGCGTCCACGGGGGCGCATGAGGCGGTGGAACTTCGCGACGGCGGCAAGCGCTACGGTGGCAAGGGGGTCGAGAAGGCGGTCGCCGCGGTCAATGGCGAGATCTTCGATGCCTTGTGCGGCATGGAGGCCGAAGACCAGGTCCGGCTCGATCGGCTGATGTGCGCGCTCGACGGGACGCCGAACAAGTCGCGGCTCGGTGCCAACGCGATCCTCGGCGTTTCGCTTGCGATCGCGAAGGCTGCGGCACAAGCCGCGAACCTGCCGCTTTATCGCTATGTGGGGGGCGCGAAGGCGCAGACGTTGCCCGTGCCGATGATGAACATCGTCAATGGCGGCGTGCATGCGGACAATCCGATCGACTTCCAGGAATTCATGATCATGCCGGTCGGAGCACCGAGCTTCCGCGAGGGACTGCGCATGGGCGCGGAAGTGTTCCACACGCTGAAGAAGGCGCTCCACGACGCCGGCCACAACACCAATGTCGGCGACGAAGGCGGCTTCGCACCCAACCTGAAGAGCGCCGACGAAGCGCTGGCCTTCATCGTGAAGTCGATCGAGAACGCGGGCTACAAGCCGGGCGAAGACGTCTATCTCGCACTCGATCCGGCGTCGACCGAGTTCTACAAGAATGGAAAGTACGTTCTGGAAGGCGAAGGCAAGACGTTGACGCCCGACCAGATGGTCAAGGTCTATGAAGGCCTCTGCGCCCGCTATCCCATCATCTCGATCGAGGACGGCATGGCCGAGGACGATTGGGACGGCTGGGCGAGCATCTCCAAAGCGATCGGACGGAGGGTGCAACTCGTCGGCGACGATCTATTCGTGACCAATACCGCGCGCCTGGCGGAGGGCATCAGCAAGGGCGTCGCGAATGCGATTCTGATAAAGGTCAATCAGATTGGCTCCCTGACCGAGGCGCTCGACGCCGTCGACGAGGCGCACAGGAGCGCGTATCGCGCCGTGATGTCCCACCGTTCGGGCGAGACTGAGGACACCACGATCGCCGACCTCGCCGTCGCGACGAACTGCGGCCAGATCAAGACGGGCTCGCTGGCCCGCTCGGACCGCCTCGCCAAGTACAATCAGCTGCTTCGCATCGAGGAGCAGTTGGGCGATCAGGCGGTCTATGCCGGCCGGAGCGTCCTCAAGAGTTAATCGCGAAAATCCGCGCGTTAACCGCTTGACTGGCCGAATCAGTTCGTGATTCGGTCGCAGGATGCGAATCAGGCGAAGCGTCACGCGGTTCTTCGGCATGTCGGTGTTGCCGGCGATCAGCATCGCCGTCATTGCCTATTTCGGCTACCACGCGATCTGGGGCGAGCGCGGAATGCTCGCGCTGTCCGACATTCGCGCCCGCCTCGATGTCCAGAAGGCGGAGCTTGTCCAAGCGCAAGCCGCGCGCGCGCGCCTGCAGCACCGCATCGCGCTCGTCCGGTCTGGCGACCCCGATGTGATCGAGGAATATGCGCGAAGCCAGCTGATGATCGGCGGTCCGGGCCAGGTCGCCGTACCGCGGACGGCGCACTAAACTTCACATTCTCGCGGAACGACCGAACGGTTCGGATCGTGCGGAAGAGCATGCTCATTTCGCGCAATCTTGCTCTGACATGGGCGTCCCGAGCCCGACGAACGATCAATGCTTGCCAAAAACGGCCGCGCTTGCCACAACGCGCCATGCCCGAACTTTCCTTGTTTTCCGCGGAGAATGCCGGCCATGTCTGAGCCGCAGGGAGTTGCGGATACCGGTGACAGCGCGCCAGCGCCCGGAAACAGTTCGGTGTCCCTGAAACGGTTCTACACCGACATGCTGTTGATCCGCCGCTTCGAAGAGAAGGCGGGCCAGCTCTACGGCATGGGCCTGATCGGCGGCTTTTGCCATCTCTATATCGGCCAGGAAGCCGTCGTCGTGGGCGTGCAGGCGGCGCAGAAGCCCGGCGACCAGGTCATCACGGCTTACCGCGATCACGGACACATGCTGGCCTGCGGCATGGACCCCAAGAACGTGATGTCCGAGCTCACCGGCCGCAGCACGGGCTACTCCAAGGGCAAGGGCGGCTCGATGCACATGTTCTCCGTCGAGAAGAAGTTCTATGGCGGCCACGGCATCGTCGGTGCGCAGGTACCGATCGGGACGGGACTCGCCTTCGCCAACAAGTATCGCGGCAACGGACAGGTGACCGTCACGTATTTCGGCGACGGTGCCGCCAATCAGGGCCAGGTCTACGAAGCCTTCAACATGGCGGAACTCTGGAAGCTTCCCGTCGTCTACGTGATCGAGAACAACCAGTACGCCATGGGCACGAGCGTCGAACGTTCCAGCGCCGAGACGCACTTCTTCAAGCGCGGCTCCTCGTTCAACATTCCCGGCGAGCAGGTCGACGGCATGGATGTCGAGGCGGTGCGCGCGGCGGCATTGAAGGCGCTGGACTGGTGCCGCTCGGGCAACGGGCCGATCATTCTGGAGATGAAGACCTATCGCTATCGCGGCCATTCCATGTCGGATCCAGCGAAATACCGGACCCGCGAAGAGGTGACGGCAGTGCGCGAGAAACGCGACCCGATCGAACATCTGGGACAGAAGCTCGTCGCCCAGAAGCTCGCGACCGAGGACGATCTCAAGGCGATCGACAAGGAAATCCGTTCGGTGGTGAACGCATCGGCGGAGTTCGCCACCGAGAGCCTCGAGCCCGATCCGGCCGAGCTCTACACCGACATCCTGGCGTAGGCGCATGTCGATCGAGATCCTCATGCCTGCGCTGTCGCCCACGATGGAGGAGGGCAAGCTCGCCAAGTGGTTGGTCAAGGAAGGCGACACGGTGAAGTCCGGCGACATCCTGGCCGAGATCGAGACCGACAAGGCGACGATGGAGTTCGAGGCGGTCGACGAGGGCAAGATCGGCAGGCTGCTCGTTCCCGAAGGCACCGAGGGCGTGAAGG
>DATKOE010000025.1:0-20409 GCA_035524815.1 Rhizomicrobium sp. | reverse complement strand
GATTCCACCGACAACGTGCCGGGCGTGCCGGGCATCGGCGTGAAGACGGCGGCCGAGCTGATAAACAGTTATGGAGATCTCGAAACGCTGCTCAAGCGGACGGGCGAGATCAAACAGCCCAAGCGGCGCGAAACGCTCGAGCTCAATCACGACAACGCGCGGGTCTCGCTGAAACTGGTCACTCTCGACGACCACGTCGCAACCAAGGTCAAGCCCGACGAATTCACGGTGCGCGAACCCGATCCGGCTGCGCTCATCGCATTCCTGAAGAACATGGAGTTTGCCGCGCTGACCAGGCGGGCCGCCGCCCATTATGGCGTCGACGATGTTGAGGCAATTGTCCCTCCCCTGAAAGGGGAGGGTCCGACGCCGACCCCCTCCCGCTCGGCTCCGCCTCGCGACCTCCCCCCAGCAGGGGGAGGAAAGACGCCCGTCGGCACCGTTGCCGATCGCACGGCGGTCCTGAAGGCGGTCGATCACGACAGATACGAGACCGTGGCGACCCCGGAACGGCTGTCGGAATGGATCGCGCGCGCCCGCGAGCAGGGGTTTGTCTGCGTCGATACCGAAACGACCTCGCTCGATCCGATGCAGGCGGCGCTCTGCGGCGTGTCGCTGGCGCTTGCGCCCAATGAAGCCTGCTACGCGCCGTGCGGCCATGTCCTGGGCGACGGCCTCGCGCTCGGCGGCGAGAAGACCATCGAACAGTTGCGCGAAGAGGAGTTGTTGAAGCGGCTGAAGCCGCTGCTGGAAGACGATTCAATTCTCAAGATCGGCCAGAACGTCAAGTACGATTATCTCGTTTTCCTGCAGCGCGGCATCCGCATGCAGCCGTTCGACGACACCATGTTGATGAGCTACGTGCTCGATGCCGGCAAGCAGGGCCACGGCATGGACGAGCTTTCGGAGCTGCACCTGAGCCACAAGCCGATCACCTTTGCCGACGTTGCCGGCAGGGGCAAGGAGAAGGTCACCTTCGATCGCGTTCCGGTGAAGGAAGCCACCCGCTACTCGGCCGAAGATGCGGACGTGACCTTGCGTCTCTGGATGCTGTTGAAGCCGCGGCTTGCCGCCGAAGGCAAGCGCACGGTCTACGAAACGCTGGAGCGCCCGCTGGTGCCGGTGCTTGCCGACATGGAGCGCGACGGCATCTCGATCGATCCGGACCTGCTGCGCAAGCTGTCGAACGACTTCGCCAAGGAAATGGCGGAGCTCGAAACCCAGATCGGCAAACTGGCGGGCGAGCCCTTCAACATCGGCTCTCCCAAGCAGTTGGGCGACATCCTGTTCGGCAAGCTGGGGTTGCCCGGCGGGCGCAAGACCAAGACCGGCGCCTGGTCGACCGACGCCGACGTGCTGGAGGAACTCGCGGCGCAGGGCCACGACCTGCCCCGGAAGGTGCTCGACTGGCGCCAGCTCGCCAAATTGCGCGGCACATATACGGATGCGCTCCCTGCCTACATAAACCCGCATACGGGGCGCGTGCACACGAGCTTTGCGATGGCCGCGGCGGCGACGGGGCGCTTGGCTTCGACCGACCCCAATCTGCAGAACATCCCGATCAGAACCTCCGAAGGCCGCCGCATCCGTCAGGCCTTCGTCGCGCCCAAGGGCGCAAAGCTCATCAGCGCCGACTACAGTCAGATCGAACTCAGGTTGTTCGCGCACATTGCGGATATCCCTCAATTGAAGAGAGCCTTCGCAGACGGGCTCGACATCCACTCCATGACCGCCTCCGAGATCTTCGGCGTGCCGGTCAAGGGTATGCCCGCCGAGGTGCGGCGCCGGGCCAAGGCCATCAACTTCGGCATCATCTACGGCATCTCGGCGTTCGGGCTCGCCGCCCAGCTCGGAATCGCTCGCGGCGAGGCGGACGATTACATCAAGAAGTACTTTCAGCGCTTTCCCGGCATCCGCGATTACATGGAGGAAACCAAGGCCTTTGCCCGCGAGCATGGGTTCGTGGAGACGCTGTTCGGCCGGCGCGTGTGGATCCGCGAGATCGACTCGAAGATTCCGGGCCTCAGGGGCGGGGCCGAGCGCGCCGCCATCAATGCGCCCATCCAGGGCACCGCCGCCGACGTGATCCGGCGCGCCATGATCCGCATGCCCGCGGCGCTTCGCAACGCGAAGCTCGCAGCGCGCATGCTGCTGCAAGTCCACGACGAACTGGTATTCGAGGCCGAGGATGCCGAGGTCGAGAAGACGTCGGCCGCCGCCATCAAGGCGATGGAGCAGGCCCCTCTGCCCGCGGTGCAGCTTTCGGTCGAACTGACCGTCGAAGCCCGGGCCGCCCAGAATTGGGACGACGCGCATTGAAGCCTGCCGCCGACTGAGCTTTTCGGGATCGGGACGGGCCGGTTCGAACGGCCGGGAACCGCTCTTCAGGCCGCAACCGATTTGAGACCGTTGGCTTCCGTGATGCCGATCTTCTGAAGCGTCTGGATCAAGTCATCCACCGCCTTGTCGCCGTCAGGGATGCCGCGTGAAGCCTGCGCGACATATTCCTGAAGAAATCCCGGCTTGGTAAGATAGCCGACCACCAGTTCACGCGCTTTCGCCGACAACGCGGGCTCGGTGAAAGTGTTGGCGTTGAAATAGGACAGCAGCACGTTTGCCTTCTCCACATGGCTGCGCGAGCTCTTGTTGATCGACTCGAGCAGTCCTCCTTTGGCCTCCACGCCGCACGCGATACGATCGACGATCCGCGCGATCTCGTCGCGCTGGTTTTCCTGGAATCCCGAACGGTGCACGCGCAAATTGAGCGCGGCGAGCCGCTGCAGGCGCGCCGTAAGAGGAGTTTTCGGCGAGGTGAAGTGATCCTCGAACACCGCCGAGGTGACGATGGGTATGACGAACGTCGCCAACAGGCGCTTGTTCTCCGCGCCGATGATGTTCTCCTCCATGAACAGCAGGCGCTCCAGCTTTTCGTCCGGGCTCGCGGCTTCCTTCAGGTAGGCGCCGATGTTTTCGTTGGTGACGAGACGTTTCGAGCGCGTCACGAACGCGTGGACCAGATCCTGGTGGCTCAGGTACTTGCCGACGCCGGTGACCACCAGGTTGGCGATCTGGCGCAGCATCTTGAACTCCTGATCCAGGGACTCCGGGCACAGCCGCTTGAAGCTGCGGATTTCGGCGACGATGCGGTCGGCGATGGCCCCGCGCGAGTCGGGCAGGGCGTCCGCGGCGAAGCGATGGGTGAGCGAAATCAGGCCCTGGCGGCCTTCGGCATCGTCGGGTTCGTGACCGAGGAACAGCTTGACCAGGCTCATCACGGCGGCGCCGTGGTTCTGCTTCTGCCCGATCAGCTCGCGCAAGGCGGCCGGACCGTTGAGTACCTCGCTCATGATCGAATCGATGGCCGCAAGAAGGAGCATGGCCCCGGCGCCGTCGCCGTCGGCTTCCGCCATTAGCTCCATCAGGCGGAGCACCTTCTCGTCCCAGCCTTTGGCGTCGCTCAGATAGAGCGCGATGGCGCCGTTCAAAATGTAGCGTCCGTCGCTCTGGTCGGACAGCTTGTTCGCCAGCGGGCGGAATTCGCCGGGCTTGATCCAGGGGAACCGCCCCTTGCGCGTGTCGCGGTAGACGCGGTTGAAGGCCTGCGTGGTCAGTTCGTTGAGCTTCTTGATGATCTGCTGAACCTGTTGTTCGCTGGTCGCGGCCTGGGCCACGGCGACACGCTGGATCGCAAATTGCAGGATGTTGCCGCTTGCTTCGAGCTTCTCGAGCAGATCGGCGCGGTGGCCCAGCTCGGTGACGGTCACCTTATAGTGCCGCAGAAAGTCCGGCATGATCTCGGCGATGGTCTTGCGGGAATGATAGGAATAGAGGTCGTCGGGCTTGAAGCAGGGCGGGCTCGGCGAAAAGTCGTCCTGCGCCGGCGCCATCTTCATCTTGTTGTGGCCGTCTTCGAAGATTTTGAGCGAGAGATAGTCGCCGGTGTCCTCGTTGTAGGTTTCCTTGTGGACTTTGACGCCCGTCGCTCCGCTGCCCATCAACTCCTGGGCGAAGGCGATGGCGTCGTCGCGCGCCTGGCGTACATCCACCAGATTCCAGCCGCCCTTGGAACCGCGGCGCGAAAACACCTCGAAATGAACCTGTTGCGGCATGCGCGCACTCCTCAAGCGCGTCATCATGCGAAAAAGGGCTTTAACGGTGGTTAAGCTTGAGCCGGGGCCGAGATGGCGGGGCGCTCGCCGCAGAGCGGGCAGGCCGGGTCTGGCCGCAGCCTCACGGTCCGGAATTCGGTTTCTAAAGCTTCGTAAATAAGCAGCTTACCCGCCAGGCTTTCGCCTGCCCCGGTGATCTCCTTCAGCACTTCCAGCGCCTGCAGCGTCCCCATGACCCCGGCGGCGGCGCCCAGCACGCCCGCCTCCGTACACGGACGGGTAGTGCCCGCTGGCGGAGGGGCGGGGATGAAGCAACGGTAGCAGGGCCGGCCTTCCGGCTTGAAAGTGGCGAGCTGGCCCGAGAATTCGCTTACGGCCGCGCTCACCAGCGTCTTGCCCGCGAAATGGCAGGTGTCTGCCACGAGGAAGCGAGTGTCGAAATTGTCCGATCCGTCCGCCACCACGTCGTAGCGCGAAATCAGACCCATGGCGTTGGCGGCGTCGAAACGAAGCGCGTGGGTTTCGATCGTGACGTGCGGGTTGATGGTCCGGGCTGCCTCTGCGGCGCTGTCGGTCTTGAGCCGGCCGATGTCCTTGGTCCCGTGGGCGATCTGGCGTTGCAGGTTGGAAAGGCTCACGGCGTCGAAATCCACCACGCCGATGGTGCCCACCCCGGCGGCGGCAAGATAGAGAATGACCGGGCTGCCCAGACCGCCCGCGCCGACCACCAGCACGCGGGCCGCCCTCAGCCGGGCTTGGCCCACGCCGCCGATTTCCCGCAGCACGATGTGCCGGGCGTAGCGTTCCAATTCGGTCTCGGAAAAGCTCATTGTCGGGGTCATAAACCAATTGACGGCGGCTGCGAACCGGACTTGCCTGTGACGGCGCGCCAACTTCCGGAGGGCGCGACATTTGCGCCCCCATGCGACAATCATGGCGCTATGAATCTGCCGGTCTATCCCGGAAATAAACAGCCAGTTTTCGCCGATCCGAGCGAAACAAACGACCAACGCTTTCGGCCCCGGGGCCGGACGGAAGGATGACGATGTCGGAAACTGCCACGGGCCTGGAAGCACACGGATTGACGGGGCTCAAGGCCGTTCACCGCAACCTCAGAACCGTTCGGCTCTACGAGATGGCCATGCGCAACGACGAAGGCCGGCTGGCGCGGGGCGGGTCGCTGGTCGTGCTCACCGGCCAGCACACCGGCCGCTCGGCTTCCGACAAGTTCATCGTCAAGGACGAGATGACCGCCCCAAGCGTGTGGTGGGATAACAACAAGGCGATGTCGCCCGGCGCCTTCATGACCCTGCACGCCGACATGATGGAATTCGCCAAGGGCAAGGAGCTGTTCGTACAGGATCTGTGGGCCGGCGCCGATCCGGCGCTACGCATCTCGGTGCGCATCGTGACGGAGTACGCCTGGCATTCGATGTTCATCCGCCATCTGCTGATCCATCCCGAGGCGCAGGCGCTGGCGAACTTCGCGCCGGAGTTCACCATCATCGACCTGCCGGGCTTCAAGGCCGATCCCAAGCGGCACGGCTGCGCCACGTCCACCGTCATCGCCATCGACTTCACCCGGCGCACGGTGCTGATCGGCGGCACCTCCTATGCCGGCGAGATCAAGAAGAGCGTGTTCACGATCCTCAACTACCTCTTGCCGCCCAAGGGCGTGATGCCGATGCATTGCTCGGCCAATGTCGGCGAGAAGGGCGATTCGGCAATATTCTTCGGCCTTTCCGGCACTGGCAAGACGACGCTTTCCGCCGATTCCTCGCGCACGCTTGTGGGCGACGACGAGCATGGCTGGGGCAAGAACGGCGTTTTCAATTTCGAAGGCGGCTGCTACGCCAAGGTGATCCGTTTGTCGCCGGATGCCGAACCGGAGATCTACGCCACCACCCAGCGCTTCGGCACCATCCTCGAGAACGTGGTGTGCGACGAGGAAAGCGGCCATCTCGATCTCGACGACGAGCGCTACACCGAGAACACCCGCGCGGCCTATCCCATCGACTACATTCCGCACGCCAGCGAGACGGGCAGGGCCGATCATCCGGCCAACGTCATTATGCTGACGGCCGATGCCTTCGGCGTGCTGCCGCCGATCGCCAAACTCACGCCCAGCCAGGCGATGTATCACTTCCTTTCCGGCTTCACTTCGCGGCTGGCGGGAACGGAAAAGGGCCTTGGCAAGGAACCGGCACCGACCTTCTCCACCTGCTTCGGCGCGCCGTTCATGCCGCTGCATCCCTCGGTCTACGGCAACCTCCTGCGCGATCTGATCGACGAGCACGATTGCGACTGCTGGCTCGTCAATACCGGCTGGAGCGGCGGCCCGGCCTCGGCCGGCGGCACGCGCATGCCGATCAAGGCAACGCGCGCGTTGCTGCACGCTGCCCTCGACGGCTCGCTGGCGGTCAGCCAGTGGCAGCACGATCCCGTCTTCGGCTTCCGCATCCCGGTGGCCGTGGCGGGCGTGGATTCGGCGATCCTGAACCCGCGCAACACCTGGTCCGACAAGAAGGCCTACGACAAGCAGGCCCGGCGCCTGGCCGGCATGTTCCGCGACAACTTCACCAAGTTCGCCCCGTACGTCGACGAGCGCGTCCTCAAGTCGGCCGAGCACATCGCCAACACGGCGGAGTAGAAAGTCCAGCCTGCCTTTTCCGGCGGCCCACAGGACGCGCCGAACCGCGCTTGCGAGCGTCCCAGCGGGGACGGTTACCTGCGCCCCTCGCCGGCCTTGCCGGAACGGACGTCGCCTACGGACGGTCCATCGCGGCGAACTGGGGCTGCGCAGCCCCGCCGACGGGCGCTTCGTTCAGGTCCTCCGCGAGCATCTTCGCGATGGCCTGCGGAAGCTCGCCGTTCGGAGATAGCTCCGCCGCCGGCACGCCCAGCCTGCGGGATCGCAACACCAGCTCGGAGTCGTCCGGCAGGGTGTGATCGACCTCGCGGCCGATGGTATTGGCGAATTGCTTGGTCGTGACCGCGCCGCCGCCGCCGTTGCCGCAACTGGCTGCCACGATCTTCACCGGCAGCTGGTCCAGATCCTGTTGCTCCATCAGATGCAGGAGCTTCGCCGTGCGGTGCGCGGCCTGGTCGGTGAGCGGCGTCACAAGATAAACGAGCTTGGCGGCCTTGAGCACCGCGTCGGTCCACGGCGTCATCGCCATCGGCATGTCCACGACCACGTAGGTGAACCGGCTCGACGCCGCGCGGATCAGCTCGGCGGCCGCGGAAGGCTTGAGGCCGTTCAGCGAGGTCGACATGCGCGGCGCAGTAAGAACGTGAACGCCCGTGTTGTGGCGTACCAGCATGGACTCCACACCAACGCGATCGAGGCGGTGCGGGTCCTGCACCAGTTCCTGGAGACCGGACTGCGGGGTGAGACCCATCAGGCGGGCAATGCCTCCGGACTTCAAGTCCAGATCGATGAGACAGACGCTGCGCTGGGGTCCGGCGAGCGAACAGGCGGTGTTCACCGCCAGCATCGTGGCGTCGGCCTCGGCGGTCGTGCGGAGGAACACGATGACGTGAGACTGGGTGCCGTCGTTGGCCGCCTCCCGCTCCATGTGCGGCCACGCGTTTTCATTTTCGAAACGCGGCACGTCGGCAAACCGTCCGGACAGGCCGCCGATTGACTCCGCCCCATTCGACGGACCGCTTTCCGCAGCCTGCGGCGCGGGTTTGCGGCTAGACGTGAGCCACCGCCACCGCGAAACCGGCTCTGGCGAAGAACTCGCGGGGTCGGGCTCGGCTTGACGCGCGGCAGGTGCGACGATTTCCGAAACCGGCTTCTGAGCGGGCACCAGACGCGTGACGTTCTGGCGGGCGATGTTCGTCTCCTCGGGGGACGAATTCTCGCGGACGACGAACCCATCCCTGCGCAGGGGCATCCGCTCGACCGTGCCGGCCGTGGATTCGCGGGCGGCGCGTTCGGCTTCGCGCTGAGCGCGCTCGTTCTCGCGTGCGATACGTTCCGCTTCGGCGGCGGCCTTGCGCTCAGCGAGCTCCTTTTCGCGGACCATGCGCTCGGCTTCGAGAGCGGCCCTGCGTTCGGCGAACTCCCTTTCGCGCGCGACGCGCTCGGCTTCGGCAGCGGCCTTGCGCTCGGCTTCCAGAGCGGCTTCTCGGGCGGCGCGTTCGGCTTCGCGCTGAACCCGCTCGTTCTCTCGCGCGATGCGCTCGGCCTCGGCCGCAGCCTTGCGTTCGGCTTCAAGCGCGGCTTCGCGGGCGGCGCGTTCGGCTTCGCGCTGGGCCCTCTCGTTCTCGCGAGCGGCGCGCTCGGCTTCGGCAGCGGCTTTGCGTTCGGCGATCTCCTTTTCGCGGGCAGCGCGCTCGGCCTCGAGAGCCGCCTTGCGCTCCGCCAGCTCCTTTTCGCGGGTGATTCGCTCGGCCTCGGCGGCAGCCTTGCGTTCTGCGATCTCCTTTTCGCGGGCAACGCGTTCTGCTTCGCGGGCGGCCTCGCGTTCGGCTTCGAGCGCGGCTTCGCGGGCGGCGCGTTCCGCTTCGCGTTGCGCTTTCTCGTTTTCGCGCGCGATGCGCTCGGCTTCGGCCGCAACCTTGCGTTCCGCAAGCTCCTGCTCGCGCGCAACGCGCTCGGCTTCGGCGGCAGCCTCCCGCTCGGTGCGCTCGGCATCCCGCTCAGCCTGTTCCCTCTCGCGCGCGACACGCTTGGCCTCGAGGGCCGCCTCGCGTTCGGCGTCGCGGGCGATGCGCTCGGCTTCCTTCTTGAGCCTTTCGTTTTCGCGCGCCATGCGCTCGATTTCGCGGGCGGCGTCGCGTTCGGCTTTGCGGGCTTCGCGCCTGGCCTGCTTGCCGGGATCGGCATCCGCCCGGCGGGCAATGTGCTCGAGCCGGTACTTGGCGAAGAGTTCCGAGACATAAATCTCGAAGTTGTACTTGCGCCGGAGCAGGCCCGCGATCTGGTGGTGGCCGAATTGCGCGAACACGGCCAGGCCGGCGCGCGCGCGCTCGAACTCGGTCAAGGCCATCGCCGCAACCAGTCCGATGCTAAAGAAGAACAGGATCGGTATCGCGTCCATCTCAACCTGCCATCTTCGCGCCGGAGACCGCCGCCGCCGTCGCGATGTTCGCGAACGGCCGAAAACGCTCCGGCTTTGCTTTTTGTTGACCTACGCCGCCTCCGCTGGAACCCTCGCCGCCCATCCGGCCGCTCCAGGTTCCGCCGGGCTTTTCACCTCGTCCTCAGTCAAACGGCCCGGGGCGGGCGCGGCACGCGTCCGTCCACGACCTCTATTCGCTCACTCAAGCCCGCATTCGGGTTCACGACCTGGGCCGCCGGATTGCGAAGCTGCGCGTCTGCGAAGTGGGATCGAGCCGACCGGCTTTGATCAGCATGTCAACTCGTGCGCCGGCGCCTGGTGACCCGAAGAGTCACTTCGGCGTCACCGCTTCGTCGTTTTCCGATTTCGCAAGAAACGATTGCCACAATCCATGCGCGGCCCCCCGATGCCTGCCCGACACCCGCCGACAGAATGAAAATGTCCCATCTTTGGGGAACTTGTCCTGCCCGCAGGTGGTGTAATACTAAACCTCAGATTGGGTAGCGGCCATGTAGCTCCCCAAACTGCGATTCCCTGGCATTTTCATTTAAGCGAATCACGCCGCTTGATTTAATGCTGCGAAACTCGGTTCTTTATTCTGCTTTCTTGTGGAAAGTTGCATGATTGTTTCGCTTATTTTTTCGATACGAATTCTCATTCTTCGCTTTCCTGTCACATTACCGTTCTCTCAATAGTGAGTAATGTTTCCGCCGGAAAGCTGCGATTAACTGGTTAGTCAAAGGCTTAAACTAAGCCAATTCGAAGCTTCCGCCGGGCAGAGCAAGCCGCTACTCCCCTCGGTAGTCCGAACCAGTCTCATCTGCTCGCCCCAAGGTGTGCGCGGTCGCGCGGACGTTGGAGCCGGAGCTTTCTAATCCTATCGGTTGCCGGTGATTCGATTCGCCCGATCTGGCGGAAATCCGCTTCGCGCTTTTGCGATCGCGCTTCAGTGCTTTGTTGTCGAGGTTTCCCAGAAGGCTTTCACCTTGGTGAAGAAGCCTTCGCATTCCGGCTGCGTACCTTGCGCACCTGCTGCATCGAAGGAACGCAAAATCTCCTTCTGCTCTTTGGTCAGCTTCACGGGCGTCTCGACGAAGATCTCGACGAACAGGTCGCCGGCCATGCCGTTGCCGCGCAGCACCGGCATGCCCTTGCCGCGCAAGCGCACCTGATGACCGGACTGGGTGCCTTCAGGAACCTTCACGCTTGTGCGTCCGCCGTCCAGCGTGGGCACTTCCACGTTGCCGCCCAGGGCCGCGGTCGCAAACGACACCGGCACGCGGCAGTGCAGATCGTGACCGTCGCGCTGGAAGATCGGGTGGCCCGCGACGGAGATGAACACATACAGATCGCCCGCCGGACCGCCGCCGAATCCGGCCTGGCCCTCGCCCGAAAGGCGCATGCGGGTGCCTTCCTCGACGCCCGCCGGAACGTCGACCGCCAGCGTGCGCTCCTTCTGCACATAGCCCGAGCCGTTGCAGGGCTTGCAGGGACTGCGGACGACGCGGCCCCGGCCCTGGCAATTCGGGCAGGTGCGCTCGATGGTGAAGAAGCCCTGGCTCGCGCGCACCTTGCCGTGGCCGCCGCAGGTGGGACAGGTCTCGGCACGCGTGCCGGCTTCGGCACCAGAGCCGCCGCAGGCTTCGCACGCCACCGCCGTCGGCACCCGGATTTCCACGCGCGTGCCGTGGAAGGCTTCTTCGAGAGACAGTTTCAGGCTGTGGCGCAGATCGCCGCCGCGATTCTGACGCCGGCCGCGGCCTGCTCCGCCCATCATCTCGCCGAAAAGATCCTCGAACACGTCGGCGAACGAGCCGGCGAAGTCGAACGGATTGGCGCCACCGGAAAATCCGTTGCCGGCGCCGTGCTCGAAGGCGGCGTGGCCGAAACGATCGTAGGCGGCACGCTTCTGATCGTCCTTCAGGACGTCATACGCTTCGTTGACTTCCTTGAACTTGGCCTCGCAGGCGCGGTCGCCCGGATTACAGTCCGGGTGCAGTTCCTTGGCGAGCTTGCGATAGGCCGCCTTGATCTCGGGGAGCGGCGCGCCCTTCTTGCAGCCCAGAACCTCGTAATAACAACGCTTGCTCATCTAAGGCCGGCGTTTCCTCAAACGGTGAACCGCCGCTCCGGTGAGGGAGCGGCGGTTCGAAAATTACTGCTGCTTCTTGTTCTCGTCGACTTCGGAAAACTCCGCATCGACGACGTTGTCGTCCTTCTTGGCGTCCTCGCCGCCGGGCGGTTGTTCTCCGCCCGCTTGCGCAGCCTGCGCCTTATACATCGCCTCGCCCAGCTTCATCGACGCCTGTGCCAAGCCTTGCGTTTTCTGCTGTATCGAGTCCACGTCGTTGGTCTTGACGGCTTCCTTCAACGCCGCCATCGCATCCTCGATGGCGCGCTTTTCGCCGTCGCCGATCTTGCTGCCGTGCTCGGAGAGCGCCTTCTCGGTGGTGTGTACCAGAGCATCCGCCTGGTTCTTGGCTTCCGCCAGTGCCCTGCGGTTCTTGTCCTCCTGCGCGTGCTGCTCGGCTTCCGCTACCATCTTCTTGATGTCGGAATCCGACAAGCCGCCGGAGGCCTGGATGCGGATCTGCTGTTCCTTGTTGGTGGCCTTGTCCTTGGCGGTGACCGACACGATGCCGTTGGCGTCGATGTCGAAGGTCACTTCCACCTGCGGCACACCGCGCGGCGCTGGCGGAATTCCCATCAGGTCGAACTGGCCCAAGAGCTTGTTGTCCTGCGCCATCTCGCGCTCGCCCTGGAACACGCGGATGGTGACGGCCGTCTGGTTGTCCTCGGCGGTCGAGAAGATCTGGCTTTTCTTGGTCGGGATAGTGGTGTTGCGGTCGATCAGGCGCGTGAACACGCCGCCCAGCGTCTCGATGCCGAGCGACAGCGGCGTCACGTCGAGGAGCAGAACGTCCTTGACCTCGCCCTTCAGCACGCCGCCCTGGATCGCCGCGCCGATGGCCACGACTTCGTCCGGGTTGACGCCCTTGTGCGGCTCCTTGCCGAACAGCTGCTTCACCGTCTCCTGCACCTTGGGCATGCGCGTCATGCCGCCGACCAGCACGACCTCATCGATCTGGTTGGCCGAAACGCCGGCATCCTTGAGTGCCTGGCGCACCGGACCGACCGTCTTCTGGATCAGATCGTCGACCAGGGCTTCGAGTTTTGCGCGCGTGATCTTGATAGTAAGGTGCTTGGGGCCGGATTGATCGGCCGTGATGAACGGCAGGTTGACTTCTGTCTGCATCGCGCTGGAGAGCTCGATCTTGGCTTTCTCCGCGACGTCCTTGAGGCGCTGCAGGGCCAGGCGGTCGTTCCTGAGGTCGATGCCGTTTTCCTTCTTGAACTCGTCGGCCAGGTAGTTGACGACGCGCTGGTCGAAGTCCTCGCCGCCGAGGAAGGTGTCGCCGTTGGTCGATTTCACCTCGAACACGCCGTCGCCGATCTCGAGCACCGAGATGTCGAACGTGCCGCCGCCGAGGTCGTACACTGCGATGGTGCCGGAGTTCTTTTTGTCGAGGCCGTAGGCGAGCGCTGCCGCGGTCGGCTCGTTGATGATGCGCAGGACCTCGAGACCCGATATCTTGCCCGCGTCCTTGGTGGCCTGGCGCTGGGCGTCGTTGAAGTAGGCCGGAACCGTGATCACGGCCTGGGTGACCTTTTCGCCCAGATAGCTCTCGGCCGTTTCCTTCATCTTCTGCAGGATGAAGGCGGAAATCTCGGAGGGCGCGTAGCGCTTGCTGTCGCGGCCTGCGACCCAGGCATCGCCGTTGTCCGCCTTGACGATCTTGTAGGGCACCATGCCCACGTCCTTCTGGGTCATGGGATCGTCGAAACGGCGGCCGATCAGCCGCTTGATCGCGAAATAAGTGTATTCGGGATTGGTGATGGCCTGCCGCTTGGCGGGCTGGCCGGTAAGGCGTTCGCCGTCGTTGGTAAACGCCACGATGGAGGGCGTCGTCCTTACGCCTTCCGAATTTTCGATGACCTTGGGGGTGGTACCCTCCATGACCGCGACGCACGAATTGGTCGTGCCGAGGTCGATGCCGATCACTTTAGCCATGTTTTTCCTTCCTCTTTCGGCAGCGGGTCTTGGGCCTCGAAGAGCGCCTTAGGTGCCCGCCCCACACAAATAGAGGCAGAAGGCTTCAAGCCCTCCACCATGCTGAACTGGTATATAGGAAGGGGGTATTCGCCTCGCAAGGTCGTGAGGCACTTTGCTGGCGTGTCATCGTCGGCAGGAAGTAAGCCTTTGGAAAGGGTTAGGGCGGGGAAGGCGGCAAAATGCCGGCCCGACGCGGCCCTACCCTCCAAAACCTTGCTGGATTAGGGGCTTATCCCCGCCCTCTCCGAGGCCCCCCGGCCCCCGGGGCCGCGAATGGCCAACCGGACCGGCTAGCGCCTGCCATGCGACGCCAGGATGTCCGCGATCGAGGCCGACACCTTCTTGGCCGCCGCGATGTGCAGGAATTCGTTGGGCCCGTGGGCGTTCGATCCGGGCCCCAACAGCCCCGTGACGACGAACTGGGTGCCGGGGAACTTCTCGCCCAACAGCGCCATGAAGGGGATCGAGCCGCCTTCGCCCATAAAGGCGACCGGCTTGCCGAAGTGGTTCTGCGAAGCCTCCTCCAGCGCCGTCTCGAGCCACGGCGCCAGGCTGGGCGCGTTCCAGCCGGTTTGGCCGGGCAAGGGATCGAAGCGCACTTCGGCGCCATATGGCGGATCGGCTTCGAGAACCCGCTTCAGCGTGTCGACCGCGACTGGCGCGTCGCAGGTCGGCGGCGTGCGCAGCGACAGCTTGGCGCGCGTGAAAGGGATGAGCACGTTGCCGGCGGCCTCGGGTTCGGGATAGCCGCCGATGGCGATGACGGCGAGTTGGGGTTTCCAGGTTCGGTTGAGGATCATCTCCTTGTGGCTTGAGGCCATCGGACGGGTGGAGCCCGCAAACGGCATCTTGTTGAAGACCTCATCTCCAAGGGCGGCCGCGGCGGCGCTCGCCTGCGCCAGGCGATCCTCGGGAATGGGAACGTAGAACTCCGGACACTTCATGGCTCCGGTGTTCTCGTCCTCGATGCGGGTCAAGAGCTGGCGGAAGATGCGGAACGACGAAGGAACGATGCCGCTGCCGTCGCCCGAATGGATGCCCTCGGTCAGCACGCGGACGCAAAGCGTGCCCGCCGCGATGCCGCGCAGCGAGGTCGTCAGCCACAGCTGATCGTAGTTGCCGCAGCCGGAATCCAGGCAGACCACGAGATCGACGCTGCCGATGGGGCCGGCCAGATGCTCGAGGAAGAATGGCAGATCGGGCGAACCCGATTCCTCGCCGGCTTCGATGATGATGACGCAGCGCGCGTGCGGCGTGCCGGATTCCTGCAAGGCTAGGATCGCGGAAATCGCCGCAAACATGGCATAGCCGTCGTCGGCGCCGCCGCGACCAAAGAGTTTTCCCTCGCGCAGCACTGGCTTCCACGGCCCCAGGCCGCCGGACCAGCCCTTCATCTCCGGCTGCTTGTCGAGATGGCCGTAGAGCAGCACGGTTCCAGGCGCGCTTCCCGGCACCTCGATGAAGATGAGCGGCGTGCGGCCCTCGGAACGGATCACTTCCACCTTGGCGCCGGGAGCGCAGGCGAGACGCTTCTTCGCCCAGTCCTCGAACAGCGTCACGGCCTTGTCCATGTGGCCGTGCTTTTCCCAATCCGGATCGAACATCTGCGAGACGTTGGGGATGCGGATGTAGTCGGAAAGGGTCGGGACGATGTCTTCGTCCCAATTGCGGTCCATGAAGGCGGGAAGTTCCATCGTTCTTTTTCTCTGTTGCGATCAAAGGGAGGCGACGAGCGCCGCATTGTAGATTTCGGTCATCTTGGCGCCCAGCGAGACGATCTGCACCGACCGTTCCAAGCCGACCAGGAACGGGCCCAGCATGGAGACGCCGCCGACTTTTTCGAGCAGCCGCGTGGAGATCGCCGCCGAGTGCGCCGCCGGCATGATGAGGACGTTGGCGGTGTCGGTCAGGCGGCAGAACGGATAGAGCGCCATCTTGTCCCGGTCGAGCGCCACGTCCACGCTCATCTCGCCGTCGTATTCGAAATCGACTTGGCGCTTGTCGAGGGTGTGCACCGCCTCCACGATGCGCTCGCTGCGCTCGCTGCGCGGGAAGCCGAACGTAGAGTGCGCCAGCAGCGCCACGCGCGGCGTGTAGCCGAACTGGCGGGCTACGCGCGCGGCCTGCACGGCGATGTCGGCGAGTTGATCCGACGTGGGCAGCTCGTGCACGCTGGTGTCGGCGGCAAAGATGACCTTGCCCTTGGCGAAGATCACCAGAACGCCCATTGGCCGCTGGCCGGGCGGAGAATCGAGCACGCGGCGCACGTCGGACAGCACTTGCGCATAGGCGCGGGTCACGCCCGTGACCATCGCGTCGGCATCGCCCGACGCCAGCATCGAAGCGGCGTAGATGTTGCGGTCGTTGGTCACCATGCGCACGCAATCGCGATAGAGCGCGCCGCGCCGTTGCAGGCGCTGGTAGAGAGCGTCGATGTAGACCGCGGCATCGGCAGCCGAGTGCGGTACGCGGATTTCGAGGTCGGCTGCGCCTTCGAGGCCGACGCTCTTGATGGTCGCCTTCACGACCTCGGTGCGTCCGACCAGAAGCGCCTTGCCGAGACCCGCCTGCTGGAACGCCGCCGCGGCGCGCACGACGCAAGGCTCCTCGCCTTCGGCGAACACCACCCGCTTGGGATGGGCGCGCACCGTTGCGGTGAGCTGGTGGAACAGGTTGGCGGAGGGATCGAGCCGCGCCGACAGTTCGTAGCGGTAGTTGTCGAGATCGGGAATGGCATGGCGCGCCACGCCTGTCCGGATGGCCGCTTCCGCCACTGCCGCCGACACGCGGCTGATCAGGCGCGGATCGAAGGGAACGGGAATGATGTAGTCCGGGCCGTAGCTGGGCCGCGCCCCGCGATAGGCCGTCGCCACCTCATCGGGCACGTCTTCGCGCGCCAGCGCCGCCAGCGCCTCGGAAGCGGCGGTCTTCATGGCCAGATTGATCTCGCGGGCGCGCACGTCGAGCGCGCCGCGGAAGATGTAGGGGAAGCCGAGAACGTTGTTGACCTGGTTGGGATAGTCGCTGCGTCCGGTGGCGACGATGGCATCGGGTCGCGCCGCCTTGGCTTCCTCCGGCGTGATCTCCGGATCGGGATTGGCCATGGCGAAGATGATCGGTGCCTTGGCCATCGTCTTGACCATGTCCGAAGTGAGCGCGCCCTTGACCGAAAGGCCCAGGAACACGTCGCTGTCCTTGATGGCGTCTTCGAGCGAGCGCGCCTTGGTTTCGACGGCGTGCGCGCTCTTCCACTGATTCATGCCGCTGGCGCGTCCGCGGTACACGACGCCCTTGGAATCGCAGAGGATGGCATTGGCGTTCGGCAGCCCCATCGTCTTCAGCAGCTCGAGGCAGGCGATGCCCGCCGCACCGGCGCCGTTCACCACCACCTTGATGTCGGAGAGCTTGCGGCCGGTCAGATGCAGCGCATTGAGCACGCCTGCGGAAGAGATGATGGCAGTGCCGTGCTGGTCGTCGTGGAAGACGGGAATGTCCATCAGCTCCTTCAGGCGCTCCTCCACCATGAAGCACTCGGGTGCCTTGATGTCCTCGAGATTGATGCCGCCGAAGGTGGGCCCCAGATAGCGCACGCAGTTGACGAAGGCGTCGACGTCGTGGGTGTCGACTTCGATGTCGATGGCGTCGACGTCGGCGAAGCGTTTGAACAGCACGGCCTTGCCTTCCATCACCGGCTTGGAAGCGAGCGCGCCGAGGTCGCCGAGCCCCAGGATGGCCGTACCGTTCGAGATCACGGCGACGAGGTTGCCCTTGGCGGTGTAGTCGTAGACCGCGTCGGGTCGCGCGGCGATTCTGCGCACGGGACAGGCCACGCCCGGGGAATAGGCCAGGCTCAGATCGCGCTGCGAGGCCATCGGCTTGGTGGGCGTGATCTCGATCTTTCCGGGCTTGCCGGCGGCGTGAAAGGCGAGGGCCTCGTCCTCGGTGAAGGAGGGGTGGTGGGTGTGTTCCATGGCGTTCGTCCCAACCGGCGGCTTTTCCACAGAATATCAGGTCGCACGGGCTTTGTACGTGCGGGGCGCGCAACGCAAGCATGCAGGCCCATCTGCTAGGGTGACCGCATGAGCGAGCCCGTCCTCGAAGGCGCCACACCGGTCATGGCGCAATATCTCGAAATCAAGGCCGCCCATGCGGATTATCTTCTGTTCTACCGCATGGGGGACTTCTACGAGTTGTTCTTCGATGACGCAGCCAAGGCCGCGGAGGCCCTCGACATCGCCCTGACCAAGCGGGGAAAGCACCTGGGCGAGGACATTCCGATGTGCGGAGTGCCCGTTCATGCGGCCGAACAGTATCTGGAAAGGCTGATCCGCAAGGGCTTCCGGGTGGCCATCTGCGAACAGGTGGAGGACCCCGCGGCGGCGAGGAAGCGCGGGTACAAGGCGGTGGTCCGCCGCGAAGTGATCCGCCTCGTCACGCCCGGCACACTGACCGAGGATTCGTTGCTGGAGCCCAAGCGGGCGAACACGCTGGCTAGTCTGGGCCGCGCTGGCGGGGAACTTGCGCTGGCGTCGGCGGAGATGAGCGGGGGCGCGTTCTCGCTTGGTGCCGTCGCGGCTGGCGATCTTGCGGTCGAACTGGCGCGACTCGACGTCGCCGAGTTGATCGTGCCCGACAGCCTGATGGGCGATGCCGCCATAGCCGCGGTCTTGAACACGCTCGGAGCCGCGCTGACGGTCCTTCCCGCGGTCAAATTCGATTCCGGCGCCGGCGAGCGGGCGCTGAAGGCGTACTACGGCATGTCGGAGCTGGGCGGTTTCGGCAGCTTTTCGCGCGCAGAGATATCCGCCGCGGGCGCGCTGATCGGCTATCTGGAGCTGACACAGAAGGGCAAGCTGCCGGCGCTGTCGCCGCCGGCGCGCGCTGCCGCGCAGACTTTCATGGCGATCGACGCGGCAACCCGGCGCAATCTCGAACTGACCCAGACACTGGCAGGCGAGCGCCGCGGCAGCTTCCTGTCCACCGTCGACCGTACGGTCACGGCCGGAGGTGCCCGGCTGATGAGCGCGCGGCTGGCGGCTCCTTTGACCGATGCGGCCGCAATAGCCTCGCGCCAGGACGCGGTGGCGCAATTCGTGGCGGAGCGCGAGCTGTGCGAGGCTTTGCGCGAAAAGCTGCGTCAGGCCCCCGACATCGCGCGCGCCCTGGCGCGGCTGTCGGTGCAGCGGGCGGGGCCGCGCGATCTTTCCTGCCTGCGCGACGGCATTGCGTGCGCGCGCTCGGTGCGCAACCTCGTCAAAGCCGGGCAGGGGGAGAACGCGGATGCCGTCGCCCGCCTGACCGAAGGCGTCGCGACGCTGTCGCAGCTCGACGCCAAGTTGCGCCACCTGCTGGTGGAGGAGCCACCGTTCTACGCGCGCGACGGCGGATTCATCCGCGGCGGCGCCCATGCCGGGCTCGACGAACTGCGGGCCCTGCGCGACGAATCCCGGCGCGTGATCGCAAGCCTCGAAGCCCGCTATCGCGAGGAGACGGGCACGCCGCTCAAGATCAAACACAACGGCGTGCTGGGCTACTTCATCGAGGTGACGCCGCAGCACGGCGATAGGCTGATGTCGGCGCCCGGCTACCGCCACCGCCAGACGATGGGCGGAGCGGTGCGTTTCTCGACCGACGAGCTTTCCACGCTCGCCAACCGCATCTCCGAATCCGGCGACCAGGCGCTGGCGCTCGAGAAGGACTTGTTCGACGAGATGGCGTCGGAAGCGCTCGCTGCCGCGCAGGCCCTGTCCCGCATCGCCGAGGCGATTGCCGTGCTCGACGTGGCGTCCGCGCTGGCCGAACTCGCCTTCACCCAGCGCTACGCGCGGCCCAAGGTCGACGCCAGCCGCGCCTTCGCGATCACGCGTGCGCGCCATCCGGTTGTGGAAGCCGCGCTCGCCGCGGCCCACGCCAACTTCGTGCCCAACGACTGCAATCTGTCCGGCGAGCAGCGGCTTTGGCTGGTCACCGGCCCGAACATGGCCGGCAAATCGACGTTCCTGCGCCAGAACGCGCTGATCGCGATCCTGGCGCAGATGGGCGCGTTCGTGCCGGCGGAGTCGGCTCACATCGGGGTCGTCGACCGCCTGTTCAGCCGGGTCGGCGCGGGCGACGATCTGGCGGCGGGGCGCTCCACCTTCATGGTCGAGATGGTCGAGACCGCGGCGATCCTCAACCAGGCCACCGACAAGAGCCTGGTCATTCTCGACGAAATCGGGCGCGGCACGGCGACGTTCGACGGGCTCGCCATCGCCTGGGCCACGGCCGAGCACCTGTGCCTGAAGAACAGGTCGCGCGCGCTGTTCGCTACCCATTATCACGAAATGACGGCCCTGGCCGAGCGGCTGGCGTGCATGGCGTGCGTGACCATGCGCGTGCGCGAATGGAACGACACCATCGTGTTCCTGCACGAGGTGGTGCCGGGCGTGGCCGACCGCTCCTACGGCATCCATGTCGCCAAGCTGGCGGGATTGCCCGCCGCTGTGGTGGCACGGGCCAAGGACGTGCTCGCTGCGCTGGAGGAGGGGCGCGAGGGCCACAAGCCACTTGCGCGTATCGACGATCTGCCGCTGTTCAGCGCCACCGCGCCGGTGCCGAAGGCCAAGAGCGCCGTGGAAGAGGCGTTGCGCGCCGTTGAACCCGATGCCCTGGCGCCGAAAGAAGCGCTGGAATTGCTGTACGATCTCAAGCGCAAGCTGACCTTGCCGTAGGCGGCGTTATGAGACAGGCTCCCGCGCCATGACCGTGCCGGCCCGCAAATTCCTGGTGGTGGTCGACAAGTCGCCCGAATGCCGGGTGGCGGTCCGTTTCGCCGCGCGCCGGGCCCAGCACACGGAGGGGCGCGTCACCCTGTTGTGCGTCGCCGCTCCGGTCGATTTCCAGCAATGGAAGGGCGTCGAAGAGATCATGACGGACGAGGCCCATCAGGACGCCGAAGCGCTGGTCTACGAGGCGGCCAAGACCATCAACGAACTTACCGGCATCACGCCCGAGCTTGTGATCGAACACGGCGAGGCCCGCGACGTGCTGATGGATCTGATCCGGCGCGACCGCGACATCTCCATCCTGGTGCTGGCCTCCGGCACGTCGAAGGAAGGCCCCGGTCCGCTGGTCA
>DATKOE010000024.1:0-27286 GCA_035524815.1 Rhizomicrobium sp. | reverse complement strand
GCCATCCCGGCGGAGTGACGCGCGGCAATCCCGGCACTTAACCGGCCGACCTCCGCGCGCACAATGCGTGCGGGGAAGCGCCACGTATGACACGCATATTCCTTTTGGATGGGCATCCGGACCCGTCGCCGGAGCGTTTCTGCGCCGCACTCGCGGACGCATATGCGGCCGGTGCGCGCCGATCGGGCCACGAGGTGCGGCGCTTCGATCTCGGCTCCATGAATTTCCCGCTTCTTCGCACCAGGGAGGATTTCGCACGCGCGCCTCTGCCCGATGATTCCGCTCGCGTTCAGGATGCGCTCAGATGGGCAGACCATATCGTGATCATTCATCCGATCTGGATCGGCAGTCCGCCAGCCTTGCTTCGAGCGCTGTTTGAACAGGTGTTCCGCCTCGGGTTCGTGCTCTCGCAGCCGGACGACAAAGCGCCGAAGAAAATCCTGAAGGGCAAATCGGCGCATGTCGTGACGACGCTCGGCATGTCTGCCTTCGCGTATCGCTGGCTTTTCGGCACGCAGGGTGTGCGCGGCCTCACCAAGGGCTTGCTGCGATTTGCGGGCGTGAAGCCGGTCCGCCGCACGCTCGTCGGCGCGATTGACGGCACGTCCGACCGCCGAAAATGGCTCACCCGCATGCAGGAGGCCGGTGCCAGGGCGCGATGAGCGCGGCTAGATTTGAGCCGGCTGCGGGCCCTTGGGCGCCGCCCCCAACGCACCGAGTGTCGCCGACCGATGCGCATCCCGGTTCGCGGACACCGTCCAAACCACGATGACCGCCACGAACGGGATGGCGAGCAACAGAACTTCGCGGATGGGCCAGTTCTGCAGCGCCGGGGTCACGAACAGAGGTCCCACGGCCCCGCCAAACCCTGCGCCGGCCACGAGCAGACCCGAGATGAGCTTCGATTGCGTCCCGTGACGGGTGATCGTGGCGGCGAACACGGTCGGAAAAGTGATCGACATGAAGCAGCTGATCGCGAGGATGCCGACCCAGCCCGTCATGCCGCCGAACGCGAAGGCGCAAATGACGGCCGCCAAGCTCAAGCAGGCGCACCATTGCAGCAGCCGGACCGGGTCGATCCAGCGCATAAGCGGCACCAGGATGAATCGTCCGGCGCAGAACCAGAAATACACCCACCCGAACAGGTTGAAGTCCCGTCCGCCCAGCTCCTGTATCCGGTAATTGTACGCCGCACTCCAGATGACGGTCAGCGTAATGCAGTATGCAGCCAGCGCCGCGGCGGCCAGCACGACGCTCTTATCGCGGGCAAGCGCGCGCAGTTCTTGAATGATGCCCGATGCCCCGTTCGAACGGACCTTGGCGGAAGCCGGAAATCCGAGTTGCTCGATGACCACGGCCAGCAACAGCCAGGCGAGCCCGATGATGATGAACGGGTGCGCCATCGATTGCACGATCTGTCCGGCCGGCAGATGCGATGCGGCCAGGTTGTGGGCGATGAACGAAGCCGCCAGCAGGCCGGCGCCGTTGAAGATCTGGATTGCGTTGAGCCGCAAAATGGCGGATTGCGGCCGCCCCGCTTCAGTCGCCAGCGGATTGAGGCAGGTTTCGAGCCAAGCCCATCCCGAGCCCATGATCAGCACCGCGCACACGAAATACGCGGCGCCGTGCTGGGCGACCGCCAAGTACAGCAAAAAACCGCCGTTGGCGAACAGACTGAGCGACAGCAGCAGGCCGAGCTTGTAACCGAACTGGCGGTGAAACAAAGCCGCCGGAATCGCCAGGACGAAATAGGCGATCTGGAACAGGGATAACGTCCATGCGATCTGTACTTGGGAGAAATTGAAGAACGCGGCAAATTGCTGGAACTGAGTGTTGTAGAGCCACTGGGCCAGACCCCAGATGCCGAACAGTCCTGCGGCAAGGACGACGACGGTCACACGCGCGGCTCGCGCTGCCGGTGCTGCGGACTTTTCGGGGGTCATGTCGGCCATCTCACATGAACGCGTGGTACACGTCAAAAATGAACGATGAGCGCTTAAGCAAGCGTTTAAGCAGCATTCATTTGGTCGGGAGGTGCGGCGATTCCCTGGTCGGTCCAGTAGTTTCCCTCCTTCCGAAATTAAGGAGCTGTAAACACACCGCCGTTTCGCTCTGAACGGGCCGTCTTCGCGCGACCGCGATCCCGATTCTGCATAGCTGTCGCGGGGCACAACCGCGCCGCGAAGGGGCGTCTTGCACCCGCTCATCCGACCCTGTATACCCCGGCCCGTATATACCCTGGGAGGGTATTGAAGCATGACCAAGGCCGAACCCGGACTGCTCTCCCGCCTCGCCCGCATCGAAGGACAGGTGCGCGGCGTCGCCCGCATGGTGGAGGAAGAACGCTACTGCATCGACGTGCTCAACCAGCTTGAGGCGATCAAGGCCGCACTCAGCCGCGTGGAAGCGGAGGTCCTGAAGGGCCACGCCTCCCACTGCGTCGCCCATGCCATCAAATCGGGCAACGCACGCGACCAGAAACAGAAGTTCGATGAACTCGTGGAACTGTTCAGCCGCTATGGAAAGTGAACCCCTCATCAGCCGCGATCCCATCTGCGGGATGACCCCAAGCCCCGAAGCCGCCATCGCCAAGGGCAACACCACGGTGCGCGACGGGGTGCGCTACATCTTCTGCTGCGCAGGCTGCAAAACGAAGTTCGAGGCTGATCCGCAGAAGTATCTTTCCCCCGCACCCATCCCTGCCGTCGCGCCCGAAAAGGTCCGCGATCCGGTCTGCGGCATGACGCCGTTCAAGGACGTCGCTCGCGCCAAGGGCAACGTCTCCACCCATGAGGGCACCGAGTACTTCTTCTGCTGCGCCGGCTGCAAAGCCAAGTTCGAAGCCGATCCGGCCAAGTACCTTGCACCCGGCGCATCCTCCGCCGCTCATGGAGAGACCAGTGCTGCACCAGGCAAGCAGCCGGAGGAAGCGTGTTGTGCGCCGCTCGCCGTCTCCGGCGGCGTGGCCGCCGAACGAGGGAAAGAAAAGAACACGATTTACACCTGTCCGATGGACCCCGAGGTCAGGCAAATCGGCCCCGGTGCCTGCCCCATCTGCGGCATGGCGCTCGAACCGCTCGATCCCGCCGCGGCCCCGGACGATTCCGAATACAGGGAGATGCTGCTGCGGTTTTGGTTCTCTCTCGCCTTCGCCGCACCGGTGTTTCTGCTTGCGATGGCCGGCGAAACCGGCGCGCTGGACGCACTCCTTCCTCCGATCCTGCGTGAAAGCATCGAAGCCATGCTGGCGCTGCCCGTCGTCGGGTGGGCGGCATGGCCCCTGTTCGTGCGCGGCTGGAAGGGCGCCGTCACCGGTCACGCCAACATGTTCACCCTGATCGGGTTGGGCGTCGCCGTGTCGTTCCTGTACAGCCTCGTTGCGCTGCTGTTTCCGAATGCGGTGCCGGAAGCCTATCGCGGCGCGGGCATGGGCCCGCCGGTTTACTTCGAGGCCGCAGCGGTGATCGTCACGCTCGTGCTGATGGGGCAGGTGCTGGAGTTGCGCTCCCGCGCCAACACCGGCGCAGCCTTGCGGGCACTGCTCGACCTCTCGCCTAAGACGGCCTTGCGGCGTGCGCCGCATGGCATCGCGACCGTGTCGCTCTCCGAGGTGCGCGTTGGCGACGAACTGATCGTGCGTCCCGGCGATGCAGTGCCCACCGACGGCGTGGTGATCGAGGGCGAAAGCGCCGTCGACGAATCCATGATCACCGGCGAGTCCGTTCCCGTCGCCAAGGCGGCGGGCGCGACGGTGACAGGGGGCACGATCAACCGCAACGGAGCGCTGGTGATCCGCGCCACGCGCATCGGCGCCGACACCATGCTGTCCAAGATCGTGGCGCTGGTGGCCGAAGCCCAACGCAGCCGCGCGCCGACCCAAGGCCTCGCCGACCGGGTATCGGCATGGTTCGTACCGGGTGTGGTCGCGGTCGCGGTCATGGCCTTCATCGTCTGGATGGCGGCGGGCTTTGCGTTCGATTACGCCCTGCTCGCCGGCGTCTCCGTGCTGATCGTAGCGTGCCCGTGCGCGCTCGGCCTGGCGACGCCGATGTCGGTCATGGTCGCCGTGGGCCGCGGCGCCCATGCCGGAGTGCTGGTGCGCAATGCGGCGGCGTTGGAGAAGCTCGCCTCCGCCGACACGCTCGTCATCGACAAGACAGGCACCATTACCGAAGGCAAACCCAAAGTGATCGCGATCGTGCCAGCGGAGGGCGCGAGCGAGCAGGATGTGCTCACCGTAGTGGCTGCGCTGGAATCACGAAGCGCCCATCCGCTCGCCCACGCCGTCGCGGAGCGAGCCAGGTCTCTCGTGCTGCCGGAAGTGACGGATTTCGAGAGCGCCGCCGGTCTCGGACTGGGCGGGCGGATCGGCGGCAAGACCGTTCTGGTCGGGAACGCCGAGTTCCTCGCGCGCGCCGGGATCGGTACGGCCGGGCTGGCCAACCGGGCCGAGCAGTTGCGCCGGGACGGCGCCACGGCAGTGTTCGTCGCCCGGGATGCCGCCCTGCTCGGCCTTGTCGCGGTGAAGGACACGCTGAAGCCCGACGCCAGGGCGTTGTTACAGGAGCTTGCCGGCGACGGCCTTCGCATCGTGATGGCGACCGGCGACGAGGAAGCCACCGCGTCGGTCATCGCGCGCGAGGCGGGCCTTAGCGACGTCAAAGCGCGCCTGTCGCCCGAAGGGAAAACCGGGCTGGTGCGCCGCCTGCAAAGCGAAGGACGCACCGTCGCCTTCGCCGGCGATGGTGTCAACGACGCCCCGGCCCTCGCTGCGGCCGATGTCTCCATCGCGATGGGCTCCGGCTCGGATGCGGCGATCGAGACCGCCGGCCTTACCCTGCTCAAGGGCGACCTTTCCGCCCTGCTGCGTGCACGGCGGCTGGCGCACGCTGCGGTGCGCAACATGAAGCAGAACCTGTTCTTCGCGTTCGCCTACAACAGCCTCGGCGTGCCGGTGGCCGCAGGCGTGCTGTATCCCGTGACCGGATGGCTGCTCTCGCCCATGATCGCGGCTGCGGCAATGAGCTTCAGTTCGGTCTCGGTGATCGGCAACGCACTGCGCCTGAGGAGGGCTAAACTGTAACCTGCCGGGCTCCGGAGGGGGAAATGCGTAAGTTCTTGCGTTCGTTGTGGTTCAGGGACGACGGCCGCACGCCTTGGGTGCGGCGCATGGTTGTGATCGTGTTCGTATTCCTTGTGCCGCTGCCCGTCCTCTACCTTCTCGTTTTCCGCTTCCTGCCGGTGCCGCTCACGCCGCAGATGGCGCTCGATGTCGCGACCTTCCAGCCCGTGCACCAGACCTGGCGCGCCTCGGACGAGATCTCTTTCAACCTCAAGCGCGCCGTCATCGGTTCCGAGGACCAGAACTTCTGCAATCATCACGGTTTCGACTGGGACGACATCCAGCAGGCGGTGAAACAGCACGAGCGCCACCCCAGGCGACAGCTGCGCGGCGCTTCCACCATCAGTCAGCAGGTGGCGCGCACGCTGTTCCTGCTGCCGGTGCGGAGCTGGGTCCGCAAGGGCGTCGAGGCCTACCTAACCGTGTTGGTGGAGGCGATCTGGCCCAAGGACCGCATCCTGACCGCCTATCTTAATCTCGTGGACTGGGGCCGCGGCAATTATGGCGCCGCAGCCGCCGCCGAGGCCTATTTCCATGTTCCGGCGTCGATGCTGTCCAAGTCGCAATCCGCCCGGCTGGCGGCCACGCTGCCCAATCCCGACCACCGGCGCGCCGCAAGCTCGAGCCGGTTCATCACCAGCGACTCCGAACGGATCATGCGCCGGGCCTGGGAGGTCGAGCGCGATGAACTCGACTGGTGCATCAAATAGACGAACGCCCCCGGTTTCATTACATTCCGCGTCATGCGTCGTCTCGTTCACCTCGTGTTCCAGCCCGCCTCGCGCCTCGTCCGCCTGATGGCAGGCGAGAAACGCCTCGTCATCGATCCGCATCAGGCCGAAGATGCCCACGCCCACATGCCGGTGTTCACGGACCTGGATGGGGCCGAATGTTTCGGGCTGTGGGCCATCGTCGATCATCTCGAGGGGGCCTATCCCGAAGTACCGCTGGTTCCCGAAGCCCCAGCCGAGCGCCGCGAGACGTTGCGCTGGCTGGACTGGAGCATGTACGTCCTCAACGATCACGTGACCAAGAAAATCGTCTACGAGAAAGCCAATCCCCGCTTCACCGGCGCGCCTAGCCGCTCGACGCCCGACATGAATGTCATCCGCGGCGGCCGCGAGGCGCTGCGCGAACTCATGCCGATGCTGGGAAAAACGGTGGACCAGCACGGCTATCTCGTCAGCCGCGCCTGCACACTCGCCGATCTCGCCTTGGCGGCCCACCTTTCCGATCTCGACTATTTCGGCGAAGTGCCGTGGGACACCAACGTGCCCCTGAGGGAATGGTACATGCGGATGAAGTCGCGGCCGTCCTTCCGCTCGCTGCTTGCCGACCGCGTGCCCGGCCAGCCGCCGATGTCCCACTATGCCGAACTCGACTTCTGACGGGCGCGAGGCCATCCGCGCCAGAGCCCTGGAGGAAGGTTTCGACGTCGTGCGCTTTACCCGCGCCGTCGCCCCCGCCGGCGCAACCGCGCGGCTCGCTGCGTTCCTCGCCCACGGCTATCACGGTTCGATGGATTGGATGGCGCGCAACGCAGATCGTCGCGCCGACCCCGCCGTGCTGTGGCCGCAAGCGAAGAGCATCATCGTCACGGGCACGAACTACGGCCCCGATCACGACCCGCTGGACGATCTGAAGGCGCGCGGCACCGGCGCGATCTCGGTCTACGCTCGCGGCGACGATTATCACGACGTGCTCAAGACGCGCCTGAAGCGCGTGGCCGCGTTCGTCGTCAAGAATTTCGGCGGCGACGCGAAGGTGTACGTCGATACCGCGCCGGTTCTCGAAAAGGTGCTGGCGCAGGCGGCGGGCGCAGGCTGGCAGGGAAAGCACACGAATCTCGTGAGCCGCAGCTTCGGGTCGTGGCTGTTCCTGGGTTCCGTGTTCACTACGATCGAATTCGCCCCCGACGAAGCGGAGCCGGATCACTGCGGCAAATGCCGCGCATGTCTCGACGTTTGCCCCACGCGCGCGTTCCCCGCTCCCTATCAGCTCGATGCCCGGCGCTGCATTTCCTATCTCACCATCGAGCACAAGAGCCATATCCCACGGGAATTCCGCGACTCGATCGGTAACCGCATCTATGGCTGCGACGATTGCCTGGCAGTGTGCCCTTGGAACAAGTTCGCGCGGGTCTCGCGCGAGGTGCAATTCAAGGCGCGCGACGCCTTGAACCGTCCGGCTCTGGCCGAACTTGCACGGCTCGACGACGCCGCGTTCCGCGCGCTGTTCCGTGCCTCGCCGATCAAGCGGATCGGCCGCGACCGTTTCGTGCGCAACGTCCTGATCGCCATCGGCAACAGCGGCGACCGCGCACTGGCGGGTGAGGCCGAACGTCTGATCGACGATGCCTCTGCCCTCGTCCGCGCGGCCGCAGTGTGGGCTCTGTCGAAGCTCATCGAAGACGCGCAATTCGCCGTGCTGGCGGCGCGCTACGCCGCGGCCGAGACCGACGCGGATGTACGGGAGGAATGGTGAACCGGGTGCGGCCCCCGGAGCGCAAATTGATACGGCCGGGCCGCTGTGCTACCGCGGCGCCCGCAGGGGGGAAGAACGCTTGAGCGGCTTGTCGTCCATGCGCACGGCGTCCGTGGCATCGCGCTGGCTTGATGCCATGCTCGTCGTGCTGGCGTCCGCCACGCTCATCGGCACGATCCGTGTCGCGCTGACGCTCGATTTGCCGCTCGCCTGGGGCACGGAAGGCTGGAATGCCTATCACGCGGCGCAGGCAGCCGCGGGACAGAACCCCTACCCGCCCCCCAGCGGGCTCTTTTACGACAATTATCCGCCGCTGGGATTCTACATCGTCGGCTTGCTGAGCACGCTGACCGGAGATGCGCTCGTTGCAGGACGCGCGGTCTCGCTGCTGGCGTTCCTGACGATCGGCCTTGGCGTCGCCGCCGCAGCGCGCCTGATGGGCTGCGAACGGCGCGAAGCGGCCTTCGCGGCGTTGCTGTTCTCGACCATTCTATTGTTCGACTACACCTATGTTGGCATGAACGATCCGCAACTCCTGGGCCAGGCGATCCAGATCGGCGGATTGGTGCTCGTGCTTCGCGAGCGGCGGACCGATGCATCCATGCTTCTTGCCGCGCTGTTATTCGTTGCGGGGTTTTTCACCAAGCACAGCCTCGTCATCCAGCCGCTCGCCGCCGGCGTCTGGCTTCTCGTCTACGACCGACGCAACGGCATCAGGCTCGCCGCCTTTGGCTTGCTGTTGCTCCTGTTCGGGATGATAGGCTTTCGCTTCGCGTTCGGAACTTCCCTGTGGTCGCAACTCGACAGCGCCCGCGTCTGGCTGCTGCAGTACAGTCTGCACGCCATGGGCGCGCGTTCGCAGGCAGGTCTCGTTCCCCTCGCCGCGTCGCTCGCCCTGCTCCGGTGGTTTCGGCGCGACACGCATGTCGTCTTGTGCGTTGCCTATCTGGCCGCTTCGCTGGTCTGCGCGGCGTATTTCCTCGGCGGCGCGGGCGTCGGAAGCAAGGCGCTGTATGACGCCGTGATCGCGCTTTCGCTTTGCGGCGGCGTCGGCGCGAACCGTCTCGCAAACTTGAGGCTCAAGGGCGCGCCGCTGCGCCCTCTCTATGCCGCCTGCCACTTCGTTCCGGTGGTCGCCATGCTGATCTATCATCCCCTCACCGGCAAGCTGCCGCCGCACTGGTGGAGCCGCAGTTCGCCACCCCTCGTCGACACCACGCGCGATGTTGCGTTCCTGAAGGTCAGAGAAGGACGCGCACTCTGCTATCAGCTGACGCTCTGCTACTGGTCGGGAAAGCCCGCAGAAATCGACGTTTGGGGCTACATTCAGGCGGTTACGGTGGGCGCCCGCGACGGGCGCGAGTTGCACGAAGCCATCGCCCGGCGGCGCTACGCCGTGCTGCAGCTTCAGGCCGCGCCCGACATTTGGGGACCGCGCCCGGAGGTCGACGCGGCATACGTCCGCGGGCTCAATCGCCTGATCGAGGCGAACTACCGCCTCGACCATACGAGTGCCAACGGCACCTTCTGGGTGCCGAAGAGCCGTTGACCCGTCGCCGCCGTCGTCCCCACGGGGCTCAGTGGAATCCTCCTGGCGCGAGCACGCCGGTTGCGGCGCTCATCCGGATCACCAGGTCCTGCGACGTCTGATAACCCGAGACTCCGTTGAGATCGATGACGAGGAATGTCTTGCCTGCGAGCGTGCCGGCGTCCGGCCTGAACAGGATCGCATGATGGGCACCGAGATGGCCGTTCATCGCCGTCGCCAGGTCGGCGTTGAACGTGGCGGTGGATAGGGTGCCGGCCTTGAGCGCCGTGTCGATGGCCGTGATCGTGCCCGCCGCTCCCGGGATGTCCAGGATGTCCGAGGAGAAGTTGAACCCGCTGATGGTGTCGTATTCGACACCTGTCGACTGCATGGCCGAGGTGTAGACGAACGTATCCGAGAGCGCGCCTCCCCTCAGCTGATCCCCGCCCAGGCCGCCGATGATCCTGAAATTGCCGTCGGTTTCGGCCGCGCCATTGAAGTTCAGGATTTCGCCCGAACCCAGCGCGGACGCATCGATCCTCAGGGTCTTGCCAAGGCCGACGGTCCCGTCGTCGGTCGTCAGCGTGTAGCTGTGGCCCGCCGCCAGCGTCAGCGTCTCGACCGAGACGAACGTCGTAGGCGAGAAGGTCAGCCCGGCGGAATAGTCGCCGTCCAGTTTCACGGTGTCCGTCCCGGTCCCGCCATTGATCCGGTCGGCCGAGTCGAGCGTGGCACCGAGCTTGAAGGTGTCGTTGCCGGAACCGCCGTTGGCCGTGTCGTTTCCGCCCAAGGTCAGATCGAAGCTGTCCGCGCCAGCGCCGCCCGCCAGCGAGTCGTTGCCGGCGCCGCCGGTAAAGGAAAAGGTGCCGTCGGTCTCGCCTGCACCGTTGAACTTGAGCTTGTTGCCGGAGCCCAGGGCGGAAGCGCTCACCTTCAGATTTTGGCCCGCGCCGACGTTGGCGTCGTTTGTCGTGAGATTGTAGTTGTGGCCAGCCATTACGTAGAGCCTTTCGACGTTCACCATCGTCGTGTTCCAGAACACCACTCCCGCCGAGTAGTCGCCGTCGAGGTTGACCATGTCGGTGCCGTCCCCGCCGTCGATGATCGTGTTCATGAGCAAAGTCGCACCGAGGTTGAAAGCATCGTTTCCGCTGCCGCCGGCAAGATAGTCGCTGCCGCCGCCGTTGATGACGTCGTCCCCGTCACCGCCGTAGATGACATCTGCGCCGCCGCCGCCGGTGATCGTGTCCTTGCCCCCATAACCGTAGATGACATCGCCGCCGGCTCCGCCGACTATACTGTCGCTGTCGCCGCCGCCGTAGATGTAGAAGCCGCCGTCGGTCTCGGCCGAACCGTTGAAGGTGAGCGTCGTTCCCACCCCCAGACCACCGGCGTCGACGTAGAACGTCTGACCCGCTGCTACTGTCGCGTTGTTTGTCGTGATGTCGTAGCTGTAGCCGGGGAGGAGTTGGAGCAGGTTGAAGTTGACTATCGTGGTCGCATTCATCACGAGCGCGTGGCTTCCCGTGTAATCGCCGACCAGCGTGACGGTGTTCGCGCTCCCGCCGCCGTCGAGTTTGTCGGCCGCGACCAGGTGGCCGGCTTGGAACCGCACGACATCGCCATCCGCCCCGCCGTTGTACACGATCGTGCCGGTGCCGGCCTCGCAGTAGTTGTTTCCTGCGCCGCCGTTGAACGTATCGTTGCCGGCGCCGCCCTTGAAGGTGTCGTCCCCTGCGCCTCCGGTGATCACGAACTTGCCGTTCGTCTCCGCCCTTCCGTCGAAATAAAGGCGATTGCCGCTTCCCAGCGCGGAGGCATCGACGGTGAGCGTCATGCCTGCGGCGACATTCGCGTCGTCCGTGGTCAGAGTGTAGTTGTGTCCCGCCGTAAGCTGGATCTTCTCAATGTTCGTGATCGTCGCGCTGAGGGTGAATCCCGCCAAATAGTCCCCGTTCAGCACCAGCGTATCCGTGCCGGAACCGCCGTCGATCGTGTTCGTCGCAGTAAGATTGCCGCCGTAGTTGATCGTGTCGTTGCCGTCGCCACCGTAGACCTGATCGAAGTTGTTGTCGGCCTGCATGTTGAAAGTGTCGTTTCCGGAAAAGCCATAGAGGATGTTGTCCTGGTCGCCGTCGGTCTTGTCGGTGGTGTTGGCCGTGAACGTGTCGTTGCCGCCGAAGAACAGACTGTCGAATTGGGTTACGTCGCCGTTCTTGAGGGCCGTCCATACCGTGGCGGCCGACAGGCTGAACTTGCTCCAGGTCGTCAGCGTAGTTTCGCCGCTGTGCTTGAACGTGAAACTGGTGATCGTGCCGCCCGTCGGCGTGTTGCCGCTGTAGGTGAAGCCCGTGCCGCTGAACGTGAAGGTCATTCCGTTCGTCGTCGCGTCGATGAAGCTCGTTGTGGTCTTGCTCGACAACGTGCCGTTGCCGACTTTCTTCAGGCCATCGGAGTCGACGTTATTTCCGCTGCCCACTGTTCCGGTGATGACAGTCGTCATGGATGCTCTCCCCCGCATCGCCATCGCACGTAGTCCTGAGAACATCCGCGAATGCGACGCATGATGTAGTGCAGATTTGTTTGCATTATAACGCAATCGGAGCGCCGGGATTCGGCACAGCGACATCCGATCGCTGATTCGTCATAAACGCGCGCTCGGTCCGGGTGTTATGCGCCCGCTTTCGTGCAGGGCGAGGTGCCCGAGTGGTTGTCGGAGCCCCAGCGCCGGTACGCTTTCGTATCCACGTGGAATCGAACGCCGCCGTAGAAGCCGCGACCGAGGTTGTAGGCGCGGCCGCGCTCGCGTTGCACCTTGCAGAGCGTTGCCGTCAACGACTTGCGCCCCGCCGCATGCTCCGGCAACAGATCGAGTGCGTAGAACTGCGCGTGCGCGCTGAATGGGGCCCCGTGCGCGCAGGCGTTCAACTTCGGTTCCCGCCATCCCGACTCGACCGCGACCGGACCGATGCGCGGAACGATCTCGTCGCGAACGAACTTGAGCGTCGGCACGATGTGTCGCCAGAGGGCGCGCGGCGGCATTGACCACGGCGATTCAAGCCCGCAGGCGCGCCAGCTTGTGGCGTTGCGCAGCAGCTCATCGACGGGAAGAACGTCCCCGACGCCCTCACGCCCAAGAAACGCCTCGAAGGCCCTCACGTCTCCTGCGCGCCGAGGCTCTTGCCGGACCCAGTCCTGATAGCTGTCCGCCGCGAATACGCGCGCTGCAAGCGGCAGCAATGAGAGGACGGCAAGGAACGCGCGGTTCATTGCGGTTTCTTGGTCTCCGGCCCCAGCTGACTCAGGAACTGCTTGGCGTCCTCGGCCGCTCCGCTCGGGCCCGATGCGGCGGCCTTCTTCCAGTCGTTGCGCGCGCCCGCGGTGTCGCCCGCCGAGTACTTCATCTTGCCGCGCTCGACCAGCGCCGGCGGATAGTCGGGATAGAGATCAAGCGCTCGCACGATGTCGGTTGCCGCGTCGGCCTTGCGGTCCATCGCCCAACGCGCGCTCGCGCGCAGCACCAGCAGGTCGGCACGGTCCTGGTCCTGCAGGATGGCGGCCGAAAGATCGGCATCGGCGCCGCGCCAGTCTTTCATGAGCGCGCGGGCCCGCGATCGGTCGGCCAGCATTCCGATGTTGTTCGGCGTTTCGTTGAGCGCGGCCGAAAAGGACTGTGCCGCTTCCGAGCCCTTGCCGGCCAACAACCACGCGTTGCCGGCTTGGTCGGCCAGTTCGGCGCGGTTGGCGGCGGCGAATTCGCGGTTGCGCGAAAGCGCATCGAGCACGCGCGCCGCCTCGGCATAGCGCTTGAGCGCCGTCAGCGCCAATGCGTTGCAGTGCATCGCCGCCGCACCGCCGCCGTGCGTCTGCCAGTCGTGGGCGCGCTGCTCCGCGGTCTGCGGCGCGCGCGAGACCATCGCCACGCAATCGCCGTAGGTCATGTCTTCGGCGGCCGCAGGCAAGAACGCGGCGATCGTCAGAGCGGCAAACCAGCGGGCCTTCATGCGCCGATGTCCTCCAGCAGGATCCCCAGCGTGCGCTCGATCAGTTCGAGTTCGCGCGGACCCGACATGCGGTGATCGCTGCCTTTCACCAGGGTGACCGTCACATCGCCCTCGATCGTCTCCGCCACGCGCACCCCGTGCTGCCAGGGCACGTCGGTATCGGCCAGGCCGTGCAGGATTCTGACCGGGAACTGCGGCGCGATCTTGCTCGTAAGAACGAGGTTGCTCCGGCCGTCCTCGATCAGCGCCCGGGTAACCGGATAGGGCTCCGCGTCCGGCACAGGCCGCAGCCAGCATCCCTCCTCCAGAATCTGGCGGCGGATTTCCGGGGGCATGCGTTCCCACATCAGGACTTCCGTGAAATCGGCCGCAGGCGCGATCAGGACCATGCCAGCGATCCGTTCGGGGCGCAGCCGCGCCAGCATCAGCGCGATCCAGCCGCCCATGCTGGAGCCGACGATCACCTGCGGCCCCTGCGCCACACGGTCCAGCACCGCGAGCGCGTCGTCGCGCCAGCGCGACAGCGTGCCTTGCCGGAACTCGCCGGACGAGGCTCCGTGACCGAAGTAGTCGAATCTCAGGAAGGCGCGGCCGGTGCGCGCACCCCACGCCGCCAGCGCCTGTGCCTTGTTGCCGTTCATGTCGGAATGGAAGCCGCCGAGCCACAGAACGCCCGGACCGCGGCCTTCCCGGCATCGATATGCGACCCGCTCGCCGTTCACGAGATTGAGAAAACTGGGATCGGGCATTGCTCCGTCCGCGTGAAAATCCGACAAAGCGTCATGGCATGAGCGCGCGCGGGGCGCCAGTCCCGCATGTTACAATCGCTTCAGGTTCGGGAGGTAGTCATGCTCAAGCGACTGGTCGCGGTACTTGTCTTCTTCGTTCTGGGCTCGGTCTCCGCCCTGGCGCAGCCGGTGCCCCTGGCGGCGCCGACCCATCATGTCGAAGTTGCGCAGCTGGAACCGATCGGCCAGGCATTCGACCCGGTCAAGGCCACCAACGCCTATCTGGCGCAGGTCAGTCCCGCAGACAAGGCCAGGAGCGACGCGTACTTCGAGGGCGGTTATGTGCTCCTCGTGGTCGATATCGTCTATACGCTGGTCGTCGCGGGTCTTCTGCTGTGGCTCAAGATATCAGCCTGGATGCGCAACAACGCTGCCGCCGTCACGCGCTCGCGCTTCTGGCAGACGCCGCTCTATGCCCTTCAGTACGTGGCGATCACGACCATCGCGGGGCTGCCGCTTGCCGTGTATGAGGGTTTTCTGCGCGAGCACCAATACGGCCTTTCCAACCAGACCTTCGCGCAGTGGGCGGGCGATTTCGGCATCAGCTTCGCCCAGAGCCTCGTGCTGTTCTCGATTCTGATCACGATCATCTACGCAGTCGCCCGGGCGGTGCAGCGGCGCTGGTGGGTATGGGGCACGATCGTCAGCGTCGCCTTTATCGCCTTCGTGGTCATGATCTCTCCGGTTTACCTCGCTCCAATGCTCAACCACTACACGCCGCTGCCCGACAGCGGCATGAAGAACGCCATCCTGTCGATGGCCCACTCGCAGGGCATTCCGGCGAAAGACGTCTATACCTTCGACGCGTCGAAGCAGTCCAAGCGCGTGTCCGCCAACGTCTCGGGCCTGTTCGGCACGATGCGCATCTCGCTCAACGACAACCTGCTCAACCGCTGCACGCCGTCGGAAGTGATCGCGGTGATGGGCCACGAAATCGGCCATTACGTGATGGGTCACGTGATCAACAGCATCGTCTTCTTGGGGCTCCTCGTTCTCGTCTGTTTCTGGTTCGTGGATCGCGCCTATCACGGCCTCGTCAGGGTGTTCGGCGGCAACTGGGACGTGAGGACGATCGACGATCCGGCGGGCCTGCCGCTCGTGATCGCGCTGTTCTCGTTCTTCTTCTTCATCGCGACGCCCCTCACCAACACGATCGTCCGCACGCAGGAGATTCAGGCGGACATCTTCGGCCTCAACCTCGCCCGCCAGCCGGACGCCATGGCCAAGGTCGCTCTCATACTCGGAGAGTACCGCAAGCTGGACCCGTCCCCGCTCGAGGAGTTCATCTTCTTCGATCATCCCTCGGGACGGAACCGCATCTACATGGCGATGCGCTGGAAGGCCGAACACCTCCACGATCCCGACATCGTGGCGGGACCGGTTTCGCCGCAGTAAGAACGGCGAGAAGCGAGCAGGAAGCAGCGATTGGTGGCGCGCGGGACTGCGTGCCCGACATCCTTCCCTATGCGGCCAGCGTTGCACCCAGCCGTTCAACCAGCGCAGCCGCTGTAGCACGTTGCTCGCCGCTCCAATCCGCCTGCAAACTCATCGCAAGCTGCGCCTGGCTCTTCAGGATCACGCCGTCGTCGAGGATCTTGAGGCCGTTGGCCTTGAGCGTCGCTCCCGTCGTGGTGATGTCGACGATGGCTTCGGCAGTGCCTGCGGTGGGAGCGCCTTCGGTGGCCCCCGCGCTGGGCACGATGCGGTAATCCGAAATGCCGGCGTGGGCGAAGAAGGCACGCGTGAGCTGGGCGTATTTCGTCGCCACCCGCAGGCGCTTCTTGTGGCGGCTCGCATAGGCCGCGCAGATGTCGTCGAAATCCGCCATCGTAGAAACATCGATCCAGCTTCGCGGAACGGCCACCACGACGTCGGCGAAACCGAAGCCGAGCGGCTTCAACAGCGCCACGCGGTCCTTCAGTTCGGGCGCGGTCTCGCGGATCAGGTCCTCGCCGGTCACTCCGAGATGGATGTCGCCGCCCGCCAGCGCCGAGGCGATCTCGCTCGACGACAGGAGCATCACGTCGATGCCGGGGTTTCCTTCGACCGTGGCGCGATAGCCGCGCGCGCCCGCCGTCTGCTTCAGTGCGACGCCCGCTTTGGCAAAATAGGCATCCACCTGCTCCTTGAGCCGGCCTTTGGAGGGAATCGCAAGCGTGACGGGATCGCTCATTTGAGCTCTCCCGCCTTGACGAGACGTTCGGTGCGGATGGCGCAGCCGATTGCGGAGGTGCCGCGCGGTGCGCCCAGGCTTTCGAGCAGCGTATCGTAGCGCCCGCCGCCCGCCACTTCGCCCGCATGCGTCCAGAATTCGAAGACGAAGCCGGTGTAGTATTCCAGCGCCCGTCCGAAATGCGCCACGAAGCGCACGCGCTCGGGCGCAATGCCCAGTTGCTTCAGCGCGTGCAGGCGGTCGGCCATCGCGGCCAGCGGCTTCACCATCTTGGCCGCGACCGGTCTGGTCAGGTCGCGAATTTGCTCGAGCGCCGCCTCGCCGGGACCGCTCACCCTCAAGAAGCGCGTGATCAGACCGGCGACATCCGCATCGAGACGCGGCGCGCCGTCGCAGGATTGGATCATGACCCGCTCGACGATCTCATCGCGCGTGCGCCCGCCGAGCGGCGCGTCGCCTTCGCCGGCGATCAGGTTCTCGATGGCGGGTTTCAATTCCATCAGCTTGAGCCCTTGCACCGCCTCGATGGCACGCTGTGCGTCGCTGGATTCGCCCGCGACCATGCGCGCCAGCAGGGCCTCGAAATAGCCGGTGCGCCAGAAGTGCCGCTTCAGCCGCCCGCGCCATTGCGCCGGCACGTCGAGCGCGTCGACCAGCGTGGCGAAGAGGCCGAGATCGCCCACGATCACATCGAACTGCTTGACGCCGCCCGCGCGCACCGCCTCCACCGTCAGCGACATCATCTCGACATCGCCCGCGGCGCGGTCCGGCAAGCCAAGAAGCTCGGCGCCGGCTTGATAGAACTGCCCGTCGCCGGGCTCGTGGCGGAAGGCAAGTCCGTGGTAGCAGAGCCGTGCGGGATAAGGACTGCCGCTTTCCACCTGCCATTTGCAGGTGGGAATCGTCAGGTCGGGGCGCAGACACAATTCGGTCCCCGAGGAATCGATCAGTTCGTAGGTGCGGCGGCGGATTTCCTCGCCCGAGCGGTCTACGAAGATCTGCGCGGGTTGCAGGATCGCAGGTTCGTGGCGGGTGTATCCGTGCGCGCCAAACACGCCCAGCACGGCGCCGGCGACGCGGTTCAGCGCGTCGAGTTCCTTTGGGCCATAGGTTGGAAACGCCGGCATGGTTCAGCCCTTGCGCTCCAGCATGACGCGCACATTCTCGACCAGCGCATCGCGCTTGACCGTGACTTGCGCGGCGCGTGCGCTGACCCATTCGGCGCGGCTTTCGACCGACTTCGACATCTCGGCGCCGAGCTTCAGGTCTTTCAGCGTGATCTCGCCCTTCGCCTTCTCGTCCTCGCCTTCCATCACCACCAGCGCCGCGCCGCGCTTGTCGGCATATTTGAGCTGGTCGGGGATTTTCTTGGTGCCGACATAGGCCTCGGCGCGGAAGCCCGCGGCGCGAAGCTCTCGCGCGGCGGCAAAATTCGCCGCGGCATCGCCCATCGACAACACCACGATCAGCGGTTTCTCGTCTCCCGTAAGCCCGCGCTGCTGCATCGCCGCCAGCAGACGGCTGACGCCGATAGAGATACCCGTCGCCGGAACTTTCTGACCCGTGAAGCGCGCGACGAGATCGTCATAGCGTCCGCCGCCCGCGACCGAACCGAACACAACCGCTTCGCCTGCCTCGTTCGTGACCGGGAACGTCAGCTGCGCCTCGAATACCGCGCCCGTGTAGTACTCGAGCCCGCGGATGATCGAAGGATCGACCATCACTTTCTCGGCGCCGAAGCCGGACCGGCGGCAGAGATTCTCGATCATTGCGAGATCTTTCAACGCGCCCGCCGCGGCATCGTTCAAGGCGAAGATCGAATCCACGGCGGTGAAGAAGTTCTCGCCCCGCTCGCGGATTGTGAGGAATTGCACAATCTGGTCGACCGCCGCGTCTGGCAGCGCGGCGCCTTTCGTGAAATCGCCGGACTCATCCTTGCGGCCGGAACCCAACAGTGCCCGCACGCCGTCGATTCCGAGGCGATCGTACTTGTCGAGGGCGCGAAGTGCGGTGCCGCGCTGTGCGACGTCCTCCGCCCGAAGCCCAACGGCTTCGAGCATGCCGTCGAGCAACCGACGGTCGCTCAACTTGACGACATATTCGTCCTTGCCGAGCCCCAGCGCTTCCAACGCATCGCACACCATCATGACCAGTTCGGCATCCGCTGCGGGCGAAGCGCTGCCCACTGTGTCCGCGTCGAACTGGGTGAATTCGCGGTAGCGGCCCGGGCCGGGCTTCTCGTTGCGCCACACCGGTCCCACCTGATAGCGGCGGAACGGCTTCGGCAGGGTCTGGAAATTCTCCGCCACATAGCGCGCCAGCGGCGCCGTCAGGTCATACCGAAGGCTCATCCACTGCTCGTCGTCGTCCTTCAGCGAGAACACGCCCTCGTTGGGCCGGTCCACGTCGGGAAGGAATTTGCCGAGGGCGTCGGTGTACTCGAACGCCGGGGTTTCCAGCGGCGAAAAGCCGTAGCTCTCGTACACGCCCCTGATGGTGTCGATAAGGCAACGCTCGGCCGCGATCTCGCCCGCTTCGCGGTCGCGAAATCCGCGCGGCAGCCGCGCCTTGGGCCGGATGATCTTCTCGGAACTCATGGAACGCCTTTCGACAGCCGCGGGCCTTGTAAACGCTGGTTTTCGGGGCGGCAAGGAAGCGTACAGGCACGCGGGCGGCACACTCCCGCCAAATCGCCGCGAAAGTACTTGACGTCGTACACTATGTATCATACAGTATATGTCAAACAGGGTAAGACGGTGCCGGATCAGGAGCTGCAGGCCATATTCGAAAACCTCCGTCTCGAGTTGAGGCGGGGAAGCCTGATCCTTGCGGTTCTGGCGGCGCTGCGGCGCGAGCAATACGGCTACACCCTGCGCAAGACGCTTCAGGAGCACGGCATGGCGATCGACGAAGGAACGCTCTATCCGCTGCTTCGCCGCCTCGAAATGCAGGGGCTCCTCGTCAGCGAATGGCGGGAAGAGGACAAGCGCAACAAACGATTCTACCGCCTGTCCCAAGCCGGCGCGGAGGTGTTCGCGCGGCTCGTCGCCGAATGGCGCGGCATTGGCGATGCCATCGAACAGATCAAGGAGGCAGGCCATGAATCTCGTTGAGCGCTACATCGAAGCGGTCAAGTTCTGGCTGCCAAAGGACATCCGGGACGACGTCGCCGCCGAGCTGGCGGACGACATCCGCTCCGAGATCGAGGAAGCCGAGCGTGTGAAAGGCCGCAAGCTGACCGACGACGAGGTCGCGGCGATCCTCAAGGCGCGCGGACGGCCGATGCTGGTGGCGAGCCGCTATCTTCCCAGGCGCTGGCTGATCGGACCCGAACTCTTCCCCCTCTACGTTCTGGTGCTCAAGATCGTGGCGCTGGTCAGCCTCATTCCCGTCGCCGTCCTGTTCGTGAGTGCCGTCGGAGCACATCAGAACATCGGCGACGCCAGCCTCGACCTGTGGGGCCAATCCTGGAACAACCTGTGGAGCGCATTTGCGGTCGTGACCGTCATCTTCGCGGTAATTGAGAGGCAAGGCATGAACCCGGCATCCCTCGACAAGTGGAATCCGAAGACGCTGAGGCCGGTCGCAGACCGCAGCCGGATTCCGCGCAGCACCTCGATCGGAGACATCATCGGCAATCTGATCCTCCTGGCGCTTTTTGCGGCCGGATACCTGTCGCACAACGTCTACACCTCACCGCTCGGGCATCTCACCCTGAGCCCGGTGTGGGTGCCGTTCTGCCAGATCAGCGTTGCGATCGGCATTGTCGAGATCGCCCTGTCGGCGTCCAACCTCTTCACGCCCTACTGGACGTTGGCGCGCATCTTTGCCCGCGCGCTGATCGATCTTGGCAAGACAGGGGCGTTCACCTGGCTGATCAGCACCAACATGGTGCGGGAGGTGTCGGTGGCCGGCCTTCCCGTGCCCCCGGCGGGTTCTCTGTCGTCTGCCAGCGTCATCCTGATGCAGCACGCCTCCGCAATCGCAGGGCTTCTTGTGATCGTCATCGCCGCCCATCTGATCTGGCGCGTATTCCATTTGAAACCGGCTCGCATGGCGGTCGCTACCTGATTGGTGCTGTCGGCGGACGTGGTAATCTGGCGCTTCCTTTTCGGGGGCGATTATGAACGGATTGAAGTGTTGCGCGATGGCGCTGCTCGCCGCGGTCGGGCCGGCGAATGCATCCGGCTTCGACAAGCCGGTGCAGACCCAGGTGATCAAGCTGCCGGCGGACCCGGACAACCCGAGCGCCAAACCTACGCGCACCTGCACCTACTATCCCGGCTTCGTGGTGAAGCAGATCGACCTCGGCGAAGTCGGCGCCTCGGAGCTTTCGATCGCCCCGATGGCCGCGCAGCCGCCCAAATGTACCGCCAAGCTCGCGGGCGAAACCGTCATCAGCTCGGAAGTCTGGAGCGGCTACTTCAAAGGCGCGAAGGGCGACTTCGTCTTTTTCGACGGCGACGACGGCTGGAACGGCGGCATGCCGTTCGCCGTGTTCTCCAAGGCCGGCAAGAAGCTGTTCGACGACGTGCGCAAGGGGGACGGCTATGCCGCGATCGAAGCCGGCAAGGACAACCTCACGATCCGCTACACTCGCGTATGGCCTTCGCCGTGCTCGCTGATGGCGGACGCCGAAGGCTGTTGGAAAAAAATCGTCGCCGCAACCTCCCTTTCCCAGGCAAAGCGGCCGGACTGCACCGCGGCCTATCGCAAGGAGATGGCCCGCACGCCGAAATTCGCCAAGCAGGTGCCGGACCTGCACACGGTGATCTCATACGAGGCTGAAGCACGCTACGCCAACGGCAAGCTGACGATCGCGCCACGCACCGGTCCGGTGGAGTGCTGGCTGCCCGACTGATCGATCACTATCGGACTGATATTCATGTGCAATTGTGTGAACAGCATGGAACTTGGCATACGGGCCTGTTTCGCATGCGGTTTCAACCGTTTCAGGAGGTGGAAATCGCATCGGGGCGGCTGATGCGCTAAAATGTGTTCGACCTGGCCCGGGATGTCGCAAGGGGGCTTGCGTGTTTTTGACCGGCCGAAGTCAAGGAGGGGCAGCCATGGCACACCGTAGATTTGCTCTTGCGCTTGGACTCTTGGGCGCGACGATGCTGACGCCCGCAGATGCGCAAACCGCATCCAACGCGGCCACGGACAGCGCATCGAACGGCGCCACGATCGAAACGGTCACCATAACCGCACGGCGCAAGGCGGAAGATCTCGAGCGCGTGCCGGTCGCGGTCACCGCGATCTCGCCGGATGCAATCCGTCAGGAGAACATCCGCACGGCGATCGACCTGCAGGAGCTTGCTCCGTCCTTGACGGTTACCGGCAACCTCGGCTCGCGCGACGACAACGTCTTCACCATCCGCGGCCAGAGCCAACCGTTCGGCGGCGCCGATCCGGGTGTGCAGACGTATTTCAACGAAGTTCCGTTCGGCGCGGGCGGCCCCGGCAACTACTACGACATGGATTCGATTCAGGTGTTGCGCGGGCCGCAGGGCACGCTGTTCGGCCGCAACACCACGGGCGGTGCGGTGCTGTTCCAGCCCAAGAAGCCTTCCGACGAATTCGGCGGCTATATCGACGGCCAGACCGGCAACTACGGCATGTACGAGCTGGAAGGCGCGGTAAACGTACCGGTGCTGGACGACAAGCTGATGGTCCGCGCCGCGGGCGACATCGCGCGCCGCGACGGCTTCACGCAGGACCTCAGCACGCTGCGCGACACCGACAATGTCGACTATGAAGCGTTCCGCGTCGGCGTGACGGTGAAGCCGATCGAGGGTTTTGAGAATTACACCGCGTTCTCATACCTCAACAACCATGACAACGGCACCGGTGCCGAGCTCACCGCGATCGCGCCGGAAGCGAACCTGCAAGGCCAGTACGGGCCGCAGGTGGTCAGCCTGATCACGGCTGAGACGCTGGCCAACATCGAGGCGTCCATGCACGTGGACGAAGCCACCGCCCAGACCATTCTCGGCGGCATGCTCATGGCCAATCCGACGTTGATCACCGATCAGGCGACCGGTTTGATTCACAACTTCTATGCGAGCGGCTTGCAGGCGATGCTGGCGGGGCAGCAGGCGCTCGGCGTGCGCCAGATCACCTCCACCATTCCGCTCTTCTACAAGCGGCACGTCTGGAGCATCACCGACATCGCACGCTACGACTTCAGCAACGACCTGCGCATCCGCAACATCTTCGGCTATCTCAGCGACAAAACGCAGTCGGCGTTCGACTACGACGGATCGATGATCCCGTTGCTCGAGATTCCGAACGCGCGCACCTGGGAGCAGAATTCGCGGCAGATCACCGAGGAACTCCAGGTCCAGGGCGAGCAGGGCGGCGGCGCCTTCAATTGGCTCGTCGGTTTCTACTATGAGCACGATTATCGCGGCGGCTATGCCGAGGTGGAGCGCGACGTGTTCGGCGGCGGCAGCGGCACGGGACCGTTCGGCCCCTTGGGCAGCACCGAAGTCGACGTCCTGGCGAACGGCGGCAGTTCGCTGGCCACTTATGCCAACATCACCGTCGATGCATCGGACTGGGTGCCTGGCCTGAGCCTGACCGGCGGCGGACGTTTCACCTGGGACCACAAGGTCTCGACCGCCATCTCCTGCCTGCAATCGGCGCTGTTGGGTGACCCGCCGTGCCCCTACCCGGTCACTTCGCCACCATACGACTCCGCGGTCTACTCCGCCTCGTTCCACGCGCCCACCTGGAACGTGAGCGCCAACTGGCAGGCGAGCGACGACACCCTGCTCTATGCCTCGTGGCGGCGCGGCTATAAGAGCGGCGGGTTCAACAGCGGCGGCGCAGGGGCCGCGGCAGCCTATCTGTTGTTCAAGCCGGAATATCTCACCGACGTCGAACTCGGCACCAAGAACAACTGGGAAATCCTGGGGGTTCCCGGCCGCACGAACTTCGACCTCTACTACGGCTGGTACAACGACGTTCAAAAGAACGACATCGTCAACATCGTCAGCCCGATCCCCACTCCGCCAATCGTGCTGACCGTCAACGCGGCGAAGGCGACGATCAAGGGTCTGGAATTCGAGTCGACCTTCATTCCTGACGAGAACTTCCAGGTAACCGCGTTCTATTCCTACACCGACGCGAGCTACGACAGCTTCAAGGTTCCGGCGGCGCTGGACGGAGCCACGGGAACCATCCTGGGGATCGACGACCACGCCGGCGCGCCGTTCGCCTTCACGCCCAGGCACAAGCTCGGCGCCACCGCGCGCTTCCATCTGCCGGTCGACGGCAGCTACGGCATGCCCTACCTGTCGGCCACATGGTATTGGCAGAGCAAGGTGTGGTTCACCGACATGGCGAGCGTCACGCCGACCTCGGCCAATCCGTTCGACTACGAGCCCGACGCCTTCCAGGGCGATTACGGCCTCATCAATCTGCGTCTCGACTGGAACAGCGTGCTGGGCTCGCCGATCGACGCGAGCGCGTTCGTCAACAACCTCGGCGACAGGACCTACAAGACCGGCGCCAATGCGCTCGAGCACCAGATCGGCACAACCGCGTCGATCTTCGGAGCGCCACGCATGTTCGGCGTCGAGTTGCGCTTCCGCTTCGGCGAGGATGCGAAGTAGGACGCACGGCGACGATCCGAGCTTTCCTGGGGCGGGTCCGCAGCACAAACGCGGGCCCGCTTTCTTTTTCGCGAGGATAGGGAGTGCATCGGTTGCCGCACGGCGAAGGCTGACCTGCCAAGCCATAGCTAGCAAATGCCGGCCGGTATTCGCCCTTTGGGCTTCGACGTGGCAGCCTTCATTCGCTTCGCGAGCGAAGGCTGGTACAGGCGGGTGGGGTTGAACCACCGACCTCTGGATCCACAATCCAGCGCTCTGGCCAACTGAGCTACGCCTGCACGTCGGGGTGCGGGAAACTATGATTCGCCCGGCGCAAAAGCAAGATGCGTCATGCGGGCACGGCCGGACGCCCGCCGCGGGCTGGCGGAGCGCCCCTGCCGCGATATGATCGCCGCAATGAAGCGGCAGACCCTCGACAAAACCCTGCCCCCCCGATCGCCGCCGCGACCGGGCGAAGGCGGGCGGCGGCAGGCTCAAGAACCTGTCCGAGGGCGGCAAGAACAACGACGGTAAGCAGATGAACGTGGGCCCGGAGGCGAGGGACCTGTTCGGATTGCATTGAGGGATTCATGAAGAAGTGGATGCTGGCGGCGCTCATCGTCGCGCTCCTGTTGGCGGTGGTGCTGGGCCTGGGATACCTGTGGATGGCCAGACGCGGGCCCACGCTGACCGTCGTGACGTGGTCGGGGACTTACGGCCGCGCGCAGATCACCGGCCAGGTGCTGCCGTTCGCCCGCCGAAGCGGCGCAGACGTCGTGATCAAGATTTACGACGGCGGCACCGCCGAGCTGGCGAAGGAAGTCGCTTCGGGCAATTACGTCTGGGACGTTATCGATCTCGAGGGGCCGGACGCCGCGGCGGCCTGCAGCCGGGGGCTGCTGGAAAGGATCGACGCCTCGAGCCTGCCCGCCGCCTCGAACGGCACGCCTTCCGCCAAAGACTTCGTTGCGGGCGCGATCGGGCCGTGCTGGGTGGCGAGCGTCGTCTACAGCCAGGTGATCGCCTACCGGGCGCATCGTTTCGAAAGCGACCCCGCAACGCTGGCCGACTTTTTCGACACCAAACGCTTTCCCGGCCCGCGCGCGATCGCCCGCTCGAGCGCCAAACTGAACCTTGAGATGGCATTGCTTGCCGACGGTGTTGCGCCGGGCGACGTTTACGCCGTTCTATCGACACCGGCCGGCGTCGCGCGCGCGCTTGCCAAGCTCGACACCATCCGGAGCGACCTCGTTTTCTGGAACACCACTTCCGAGCCCGCCCAGATGCTGGCCGACGGACGCGCCGTGCTCGCCACGATCCCGAACTGGGCCGTATTCGATGCCAACACGCAGAACGCCGGTCCGCCGCTCGGCATCGTTTGGGACCATCAACTTTACGAAGTGGAAGCCTTGGCTATCCCCAGAGGCGATCCCAGATGGCGGCTCGCGCTGGACTACGTCCGCTTCGCAACCCTGGCCCCCCAGCTTGCGCAGGTTTCGAACTGGGCCGCTTTCGGTCCCGCGCGCATCAGCGCCCTGCCCCTGGTGGGCCGTCACCCGGAACTCAACGTGGCGATGACGCCCTATCTGCCGACGGCGCATTTCAACACCGCGTTCGCGGTGGACGAGGGCTGGTGGCGGCTGCACGGCGCGGACATCGAACCCTTGTGGCAGGCATGGCTCGCCAAAGGGAAGTAGAAGAAAAAGCGGTACGCATGCTATATCTTTTTCGCTCGGCGGAAAGAACGGCATGCCACAAGTTTACTTTACGGCCCATCTGCGCTCGGTGATCGCGCGATCGCCGGTTGAGGTGCAAGGCGCGGACGTGCGCGGCGCCCTCCTCAGCGTGTTCCAGGCAAGCCCGCAGTTGAAGGGCTACGTGCTCGACGAGCGCGGCGCGCTGCGGCAGCACGTGTGCATCTTCCTCGACGGCGAGCGGCTGGCGAATGCCGCGGCGCTCGATGCCCCGGTGCGCCGCTCCAGCGAGATCTACGTCATGCAGGCGCTATCGGGAGGTTGATGTGGCGGACAGGGCTTTGGTTTCGACGCGCAAGGGGCTGTTCTTCTTCCGGCGCAACGGGCGCGGCTGGGACATCGCCTCGACGCATTTTTGCGGCACGCCCGTCACGCTCGCGTTCCATGAGCCGGCCGGCGGTGCGATCTATGCCGCGCTGCGCGACGGCCATTTCGGGCCCAAGCTGCACCGCTCCGACGACAACGGCGCGAACTGGATCGAGGTTGCCACGCCAGCGTTTCCACTTGATGCCGACGGCAAACCGACGCTGAAGCAGGTATGGGCGCTGGCGGCGGCGAAGGACGGAACGCTATGGGCGGGGGGTATTCCCGCCGGCGTCTTCAAGTCGTCCGACAAGGGTGCAAGCTGGACGTTTGTCGACTCGCTCTGGGGCGTGCCGGATCGCGCGAAATGGTTCGGCGGCGGCTACGACGAATCGGGCATGCATTCGATCGTCTGCGACCCGCGCGCCGCCGATCATGTGCTCGTCGCCATATCCAGCGGCGGTGTGTGGGAAACACGCGACGCCGGCAAGTCGTGGCAGGTGCGCACGCGCGGGATGTACGCCACCTACGTCCCGCCGGAGCAGAAAAGCGATCCGGCCATTCAGGACCCTCATCGTATGGTGCAGTGCCCCTCGGAGCCGGAGGTGATGTGGGTCCAGCATCACAGCGGCGTCTTCCGCAGTGCCGACGGCGGCGGCGAATGGAGCGAACTGCATCCGCCGGTGTCGAAATTCGGATTCGCCGTCGCCGCCCACCCTGGACGCGCGGGCACGGCGTGGTTTGTGCCCGCGCACTCCGACCAGCGCCGCGAGCCTGTCAACGGCCATGTCGTGGTCAACCGCACCGATGACGGCGGCAGGACCTTCGCCACCTTGGACAGGGGCCTTCCGCACGCGCAGGCCTTCGATCTCGTCTACCGCCACGGGCTGGTCGTCGACGAATCCGGGGAGCGCCTCGCAATGGGCTCGACCACCGGCGGGCTGTGGTTTTCAGACGACGGCGGCGAAAGCTGGACGATGTCGGCGGCGCGCCTGCCGCCGATCTATGCGGTCGATTTCGCCTGAATGATCGCGCCTACTGCAGGCGTTTGACCTTGTACATCCCGTTGTGCCCATCGACGACCAGGTTGTAGCTGCCGAGGAACCCGCGCGAGATCGTGACGGCGTCCGTGCCGTCTTTGGCGAAATAGGCGTTCGAGCTGTCGCCTTCGAGCTGCCGCCAGATCTGGCCGTTGTCGAGCGTGACCGTGAAGCGGCCGTAGGTGTTGAACGCCACGTTCGTGACTTTGGCGGTGATGTGGTCAAGCGGTTCGGGCGGAAGCGGCTGGCCCGGAGCGGGCTTGGTCGGAGGCACGGTTTCGGCACCGAATTCGGCCGGCGTGCCGATGGTGGCGCGGGCCTGCTCGTTGCCGCTGTTGAACCAGCTGCCGACGTCGTACCAGGCGTGATCCTTCTTGGTCTCCGCTGGTTCGGGTTGGGCCTGCCCGAAGCTCTGCGCCGCCGCAGGAGCAGAAGCCGTGGGCGTTGCCGGTACAGGCGCCGGCGCGACAGCGGCGGCCGCAGGCGGCGGCG
>DATKOE010000023.1:0-3095 GCA_035524815.1 Rhizomicrobium sp. | reverse complement strand
CCACTCCGTCTTGCAGTTCGTCGCCTCGTAGATCCGGCGCCGGCCCTTGGAGAAACCCGGGTAGTTCCGCGAGTGCACGTGGCCGCATTTGGCGCCCCAGACTTGCGTCTTCTCCCGATCGAGCTGGTCGTCGCTGGGGCGAAAACCGTCGAGCGCCACGAGCACGACGTTCTCGGTCCACTCGAGGCCGGCGTCCACCGCGTTGGCGATCGCGCAGCCGCTCGAATGGCCGACGATGTAGACCGTGTCGGCGCCGGCGCCCTGGATGTCGTCGATCGTCGCGTCGTAGCGGCCGCCCTCGCTGAAATGCTTGACGGCGCTGGCGGCGCCGGCGCCCGCGGCTTTCGGCCAGGGGTAGCCATAGAAATCGATGGTCGGCTCCTGAAACCGGGCGCTTCGCAGCCAAGCGTCGATATCGTGCTGACTGGCATGGTAGCCGCCGAAAAAGAAAACCGCGTCGCTCATGGGTGATGCTCCATAGGAAAACCCGCCGGATCGCAGCCGATCCACCGCCGAGCCGCAGGATGATCCTGTTCCGGGGCGGCGTCGATGATGCGCGTCACAGGGAGGCGCGGGCCGATGACGGGGCGCGCGCCGCCGCGCGGAGACGCCAGCGGCAGCTACGGGAGTTCTGCGGCCAGGATGTCCTGCCAGGAGTCGACGGGGCGGACGCGCGGCAGGGCGTGGCGGAAGCGCGCGACCGCGGGCTGCGGCTGGAAGAGGTAGAGGGTGCCGACGGTGGCAAGGTGGCTGAGCACTTCGAGCCGGTCGTCGACGAAATGCGTGAAGCCGAGGGTCTCGCAGATGCCGGCCTTCTCGTGCCGCTGGCGGCAGAAATGGACGTGGTCGGGCGCGATGCCCGTGTGCTCGTGGAAGCGATGGTGATCGAGCCAGCGGAGCGTCCGCTCCTGCACGCGCGGCCCGCATTTCGAGATGAGGAAGACGCGATCGCCGAAGCGCTCGGCCGCGAGCCGCCGCAGGGCATCGAAGGCGCCCGGCACGGCTGTCGTCTGCAGGTAGTTGTCGGAGAAGAACGAGGTATCGGTGTCATCGTTGACGCGATCGATGATGACGCCGCCGATATCGACGCCAAGGGATACTGAATCTGAAGCCATCTATCCTGTTGGTAGTGGGTCAGTTTGAAGTAGCGCCCTTGATCCGCGCCTCAATCTTGGCAACACTCTGGTCTAGCAACTCCGATGGGTTCTTGCCTAGGGCCGCGCATAGGCGCGCGAAGTAATAGGCGACATCACCCAACTCGTCCGCCGCTTGTTCGGCGTTCCACTCCCCATCGCGCAGGAGCTTCTTCACAAGACCTCCCAATTCGCCAGCTTCGCTGGCAAGCCCGATGCACAGATAGGACAATAGTTTTATGTCGTCCTGGATCGGCGGTCGGCCGACCTGAATTGTTGCCGCCCATTTCGCATAGCGATCAATGTCCATGACTACTCTCCCATTCGCCCCCAATGCGGACGCCCGGCGCAACCGCCTGTCAAGAACGCTGATTTTCAAACTGACCCACTACCATCCTGTTTCCGTTTGTTTTGGGGGCGCCGTCTAGACCAAACCTGCGCGACCGTCGAGAGCCGGCGCGCCCAGGCCGTTGCCGGAGCGGGCGAATCAGCGGCACGGTGGCGCGATGGAAACGGCGCTCTATCTGCCGGTGAAGCGATTCCTGGAGGCGCGGGGGTTCGCGGTGAAGGGGGAGGTGTGCGGCTGCGACCTGGTGGCGCTGCCGCGCGCGGAGGCGAACGGGGCAGCCGAAGCGAACGGAGCACATGACGAACCGCCGATCGTGGTCATCGGCGAGCTGAAGCAGAGCTTCACGCTCGAGCTGTTGCTGCAGGGCGTCGACCGGATGGCGGCCGGCGACGAGGTGTGGCTCGCCGTGCGCGCCTCGACGCGGGGCCGCGGGCGCGAGCGCGACCCGCGCGTGCGCAAGGCCTGCCGGCGGCTCGGCCTCGGCCTGCTCGCCGTGTTCGCGCGCGGCCATGTCGAGATCCTGGCCGAGCCGGGGACGGGGGCGGTGCGGCGCAACGCCAAGCGGCGCTCGCGCCTCGTCGAGGAGCACCGGCGCCGGCAGGGCGACCCGGCGGTGGGCGGCGCCACGCGGACGCCGATCATGACGGCCTATCGGCAGCAGGCGCTGGGCATCGCGGCGGCGCTCGCCGCGGCGGCGCAGGGCGGAGCGCCGGGCTGCCGCCCGCGCGACCTCAAGGAAGCGGCCCCGGACGCGCCGAAGATCCTGCTGCAAAACGTCTACGGCTGGTTCGTGCGCGTGGAGCGCGGGGTGTACGCGCTGACGGAGGCGGGAAGGGCGGCGCTGGTGAGGTGGGAGAGGGTGGCGTAGGAGCCGTCTTGCGCTGGCATCATTATGATGCCATATCTAGAGGCGAGAAGTGACCGAGAAGCGGAAGCCGCACTACGATTTGGCGGCGATCAAAGCGCAGTTCGCCAAGCCGGAGGGTTATCGCATCACGGTCACCGCCCAGGATTTTGCCTTCGGCGTTCTCGGCCTGGATCGGGAGGGCGTGGTTGCCCTAGTCGGCGGCGTGAAGCGGAGTCATTTCGTCAAGTCGATGACCAGCTTTGGCGACCACCGCATCTGGCACGATGTCTACCATCTACCGTTCGAGGACATGGTTCTCTACGTGAAGTTCACCAAGGACAAGGACGGCTTTTATCTCTTGATATCGCTGAAGGACCGATGACCAAGACCAAATCGAAACACGAGGAAATCCGGCCCTGCCCGGCCTGCGGCGGCGGCATGGTGCGTGAGACACGCCGGCGGACGATCCGCTACAAGAAGCACAGCGTCGAGATCGACCAGCCGGCCTGGTGGTGTCGGGACTGCGACGAAGGCGTGCTCGACTCAAAGGACAGCGCCATCGCCGATCGCGCTTTCGCGACGCTCAAGGCGACGGCGGAGGGCGTGCTCGACCCAGGGACGATCGCGCGCATCCGGACCCGCCTCAAGCTCACACAGCGGCGCGCCGGCAAGATACTTGGCGGCGGCGCGCGGGCATTTCAGCGCTACGAGTCCGGCGCGGTCGTGGTGAGCCAGCCGATGAGCAACCTCTTGACGCTGCTGGATA
>DATKOE010000022.1:0-5016 GCA_035524815.1 Rhizomicrobium sp. | reverse complement strand
GGCCAAATTTGAGCGGACGAAGCCGCACTGCAACATCGGGACGATCGGCCATGTTGATCATGGCAAGACGACGCTGACGGCTGCGATCACGAAGATCCTGGCGGAGACGGGCAAGGCGCAGTTCACCTCGTACGACCAGATTGACAAGGCGCCGGAAGAGAAGGCGCGCGGGATCACGATCAACACGGCGCACGTGGAGTACGAGACGGACAAGCGGCATTACGCGCACGTGGACTGCCCCGGCCATGCCGACTATGTGAAGAACATGATCACCGGCGCGGCGCAGATGGACGGTGCGATCATCGTGGTGAGTGCGGCGGACGGTCCGATGCCGCAGACGCGCGAGCACATCCTGCTGGCCCGCCAGGTGGGCGTTCCGGCGCTTGTGGTCTACATGAACAAGGTGGACATGGTGGACGATCCGGAGCTTCTGGACCTGGTGGAGATGGAGGTTCGCGAGCTTCTGTCGAGTTACGAGTTTCCGGGCGACAAGATTCCGGTGGTTCGGGGTTCGGCGCTGGTGGCTTTGGAAGACAAGCCCGATCCGAACAACATCGGCAAGAACTCGATCCTGGAGTTGATGAAGGCGGTTGACGAGTACATCCCGCAGCCTGCGCGTCCGCTGGACCAGCCGTTCCTGATGCCGATCGAAGACGTGTTCACGATCTCGGGGCGCGGCACGGTTGTAACGGGCCGTGTCGAGCGCGGGATCATCAAGGTTGGCGAGTCGGTCGAGATCGTTGGCATCCGTCCGACGTCGACGACGACGGTGACGGGCGTTGAGATGTTCCGCAAGCTGCTCGACCAGGGTCAGGCGGGCGACAACATCGGCGCGCTGCTGCGCGGCGTCGACCGCACGGGGGTCGAGCGCGGGCAGGTGCTGGCCAAGCCCGGCTCGATCACGCCGCACACCAACTTCAAGGGCAACGTCTACGTTCTGACCAAGGACGAGGGCGGGCGCCACACGCCGTTCTTCACCAACTACCGTCCGCAGTTCTACTTCCGGACGACGGACGTGACGGGGATTGTGAAGCTTCCCGAGGGCACGGAGATGGTGATGCCGGGCGACAACGTGGCGATCGAAGTCGAGCTGATCGTTCCGATCGCGATGGAAGAGAAGCTGCGCTTCGCCATCCGCGAAGGCGGCCGCACCGTAGGCTCCGGCGTCGTCTCGTCGATCATCAAATAGCATCGTGAAACAGGAATAGCGCTGAAGAGGAGCACTTCCACCAGTCAAACGATGTAATTGAAATCGCAGGGTGAGGGCCCGCGCAGCGGGACAGCCCGAACCTCTGCACAGGAGTGTAGCTCAGTTGGTAGAGCGGCGGTCTCCAAAACCGTAGGCCGAGGGTTCGAATCCTTCCACTCCTGCCATCTTCGAAGACTGAAAGAGACACATGGCCGAGGCCACGAAAACCACGATGGACACCAAGAGCGACAAGGAACTGCCGGCGCCCCCGCGCCGCAAGGGCGGCGTCCTGGCGTTCTACAACGAAGTCGTGCGCGAGATGAAAAAGGTCACCTGGCCGACCTGGAAGGAGACCTATCTGACGACATTCATGGTCTTCGTCATGGTGGCGCTGACCTGCGTGTTCTTCTTCGTCGTTGACACCGTGCTCGCCTGGGGCGAGCGCCTCTTGATCGGCGCGGTGGGATCATGAGCGAAGCCGGAACCAAGTCCGACGCCAGGTGGTACATCGTCCACACCTACTCGAACTTCGAGAAAAAGGTGTCGGAGGAGATCAAGCGCCAGGCCCAGGTCCAGGGGCTGACCGAACTGATCGAGGAAGTCCTCGTGCCCACCGAAGAGGTGGTGGAGGTCCGCCGCGGCCAGAAGGTGAACTCCGAGCGCAAGTTCCTGCCGGGTTACGTGCTGGTGCGCGCCCGGCTGACCGACGAGGCCTATCACCTCATCAAGAACGTGGCGAAGGTCACGGGTTTCCTGGGCCAGAACAACAAGCCGATGGCGCTGCGGCAGAGCGAAGTGGATCGCATTCTGAATCAGGTCACCGAGGGTGCCGAGCGGCCGAAGCCGTCCGTCACCTTCGAGATCGGCGAGCAAGTGAAGGTGGCCGACGGCCCGTTCACCTCCTTCACCGGAGTGGTGGAAGAGGTCGACGAGGATCGTTCGCGCCTGAAAGTGGCCGTGTCGATCTTCGGCCGCGCCACGCCGGTGGAGTTGGAGTTTACACAGGTCGAAAAGATCTGACCTGTTTCTCGAGCGCGGGAGGGCCGAGCCGGTCCGCAAGCACCGCAAACCGCTAAGGAGGCGGCAGGAAAGTGGCAAAGAAGATAATCGGGTACATCAAACTGCAAGTGCCGGCGGGATCGGCCAATCCGTCGCCGCCGATCGGCCCCGCTTTGGGTCAGCGCGGCCTCAACATCATGGAGTTCTGCAAGGGCTTCAACGCCAAGACGCAGGACATGGAAAAGGGCATGCCGATTCCGGTGAATATCACCGTGTTTTCGGACAAGTCGTTCGCCTTCGAGATGAAGACGCCGCCGGCGTCCTATTTCCTAAAGAAAGCGGCTAAGCTCGAATCCGGTTCCAAGGCGCCGGGCCGCGACGTCGCGGGCTCCGTGACCAAGGCCCAGGTTCGCCAGATCGCCGAAGCCAAGATGAAGGACCTCAACGCCAACGACGTCGAGATGGCCATGCGCCTGATCGAAGGTTCGGCGCGTTCGATGGGCATCCAGGTCAAGGAGTAGGGGCGATGGCAAAGGTTTCGAAGCGGTTTAAGAAGGCCGTCGAGGGCGTGGACACCACCAAGGCCTACCCGGTCAACGAGGCGGTCAAGCTGATCAAGGCGCGCGCCACGGCGAAGTTCGACGAGACCATCGAGCTCGCGATCAATCTCGGCGTCGATCCCCGCCATGCCGACCAGATGGTGCGCGGCGTGGTTTCGCTTCCTTCCGGCACGGGCCGCGCGCTGCGCGTTGCCGTGTTCGCCAAGGGTCCCAAGGCCGATGAAGCCCGCGCCGCCGGTGCGGATATCGTGGGCGCCGAAGACCTCGCCGAACAGGTTCAGAAAGGCGAGATCAACTTCGACAAGTGCATCGCCACGCCCGACATGATGGGTATCGTCGGCCGTCTCGGTAAGGTGCTCGGCCCGCGCGGCATGATGCCGAACCCGAAGGTCGGCACCGTGACGATGGACGTCACCGGCGCGGTCAAGGACGCCAAGGGCGGTGCGGTGGAATTCCGCGTTGAAAAGGCGGGCATTGTGCAAGCCGGCGTTGGCAAGGCGAGCTTCACGGAAGAAGCGATCATCGCCAACGTCAAGGCGTTCGTCGACAGTGTGGTGAAGGCCAAGCCCTCGGGCGCGAAAGGCACATACGTGAAGAAGGTTTCGATCAGCTCGACTATGGGGCCGGGCGTGAAGATTTCACTCCCGTCGGTCAACGCCGGCGGCGGAGCAGAGGCATAGCCAAGAATTTCGGACCGGCGATGGTCCGATGACCTGTCCGAGACCGCTGGGGTGCCAAGGCACTTAAATGTCCAGCGCAGACGGGGTTCGGGTTTGAACCCTGGGGCAGGAGTGAGCAACAGGGCGGCGCACGGATCGCCACGTGTGCCGGGTTGATTGGTGGCCGAGCAGAACGGCGGCGGTGCGGGATTTCCCGGCCTCAAGCAGCGAAGCCATCAAATAAGGAGAGCACAGTGGAGAAAGCCAAGAAGGCGGAAGTCGTAGAAGAGCTGAAAAGCGTCTTCGCGAACGCCGGCTCCGTGGTTGTCGCCCACTATTCGGGCCTGACGGTCGCCCAACTGAGCGACCTCCGGACGCGCGCGCGCAAGACCGGAGTGTCGTTCAAGGTGGCGAAGAACCGTCTGGCCATGCGTGCGCTTCAGGGCACGCCGATCGAGGGCATCACCCACCTCTTCAAGGGACCGACGGGAATTGCGTTCAGCAAGGATCCCGTGGCGGCTTCGAAGGTGGTGGTGGCCTACGCCAAGGACAACGCGAAACTCATCGTCCTGGGCGGATCGGTGGGGACGACGGCGCTGGATGCCGAGGGCGTGAAGGCCCTTGCCACCCTGCCGTCGCTCGACGAGCTGAGAGGCAAGATCATCGGCCTCATCCAGGCTCCGGCGACGAAGATCGCAGGCGTCCTCGCGGCGCCCGCGGGCCAACTCGCCCGGGTGGTCAGCGCGTATTCCAAGAAGGAAGCGGCATAGGCGACAGCCGAAACAACGTTCAAACCCGTACGAAAACAAAGGACATTGACAATGGCGAATCTGGAAAAGTTGGTTGAAGACCTGTCGAGCCTGACGGTTCTCGAAGCGGCCGATCTTGCGAAGCTGCTCGAGGAGAAGTGGGGCGTGTCGGCGGCGGCGCCTGTTGCGGTTGCGGCTGCGGCCGGCCCCGCGGCGGCGGCGGCTCCGGCGGCCGAGAAGACCGAGTTCACGGTCGTTCTGGCGGCTGCCGGCGACAAGAAGATCAACGTCATCAAGGAAATCCGCGCGATCACCGGCTTGGGCCTGAAGGAAGCGAAAGACCTCGTCGAGGGCGCTCCCAAGGAGGTCAAGGCCGATGTGAGCAAGGATGAGGCGAACAAGATCAAAAAGCAGCTCGAGGACGCCGGCGCGAAGGTCGAGCTGAAGTAAGGAGGCGCGGCGGCTTGAAAAACCGCGTGCGCGTGCATATTTCGTTCGTACACTGCCTTTCCGGGCCGGGGAACCGGTCCGGAAGGGGCGGTGCATTTTGCTTTCATGGCGGGATTTTCGGAAGGTAAGGAACGGCGGGAAATGGCTCTTTCTTTCACGGGACGCAAGCGGCTTCGCAAGTACTTCGGCAAGATGGTCGAGGTGGCGGAGATGCCCAATCTCATCGAGGTCCAGAAGACCTCTTACGACCAGTTCCTTCAGGTCGAGAAGCCGGAAGTTGGCCGGTTCGACGAAGGTCTGCAGGCGGTCTTCTCGTCGGTGTTCCCGATTCAGGATTTCTCGGAAACCTCCCGCCTGGAATACGTCGACTACTATTTCGAAGAACCGAAATACGACGTCGAGGAATGCCA
>DATKOE010000021.1:0-9168 GCA_035524815.1 Rhizomicrobium sp. | reverse complement strand
CAGTTGCACCACCAGCCGCGCAACTATGTTTCGGTCAGAAAAATATTTTTGAACTTAGCTCCAGCGGCCCCGGCCGAGGCTGATCCGGCCTGCTCCCATCAGCATCACCGCCACCGCGCCCGTGAAGTAGAGGGCTTCGACCTCCAGACCATAGGCGCCGTCGGGCGAGATGGTGACAACTTGGGGAATGCCGCCGAGGACGACGAGGCCCAGCACTTCCAGCGCAATCAAAGCCCCGCCGATGCGCGTGAAGAGGCCCAGGATGATGAGGACCGGGGCGACGATCTCGCCGAAATATGCCGCGTAGGCGAGCGCCTCGGGCAAACCGTGCGACGTCAGCATGGCTTTCACCGGATCGAGCCCGGTGAGCAGCTTGTGCACGCCGTGAAAAAGAACCAGACCGCCCAGACCAAGGCGCAATACGAGTTTACCAAGTTGTTCGGACATGAACGCCCCCGCTACCCCAACCGCAGGGACTATAGCGCAACGCCGCTTGGTGCGGGAGGCGGCAACCGGCGCGAAACACTCGAGACGCCGCTTGACGCGCCGCGCCGCTAACCATCCTTGCCGTTGAACGCGCATGGCTTACGCCTGCCGGTAGAATGGCATCCAGCATGGCGATTTTCGACTTTGTCCGGCGGCGATCTACATTCCGGCGTCGACTCCGACCGCCTCGGAGATCGACTTGAAGCCGTCGCGCTCCATCAGTTCGACAAGGTCGCGCTTGATGCGCGTGACGAGCCCGCCGCCCTCGTAGACCAGCGCCGTGTAGAGCTGAACGAGGCTCGCGCCCGCGCGGATCTTGCGATAGGCGTCGGCTCCCGAGGAAATGCCGCCCACGCCGACGAGAACGAGCTTGGCGCCCACGCGCCTGCGCATCCCGGCCAGTACGCGGGTGGAAGGCTCGAACAGCGGCCGTCCGGAGAGCCCGCCGGGTTGCGAGGCGTGTTTGCTGTTGAGCGACGCCGCGCGCGCAATCGTGGTGTTGGTGACGATCATGCCTTCGATGCCGCATTCGAGCACGACGGCGGCGATGTCGTCGAGCGCGTGCTCGTCGAGATCGGGCGCGATCTTGAGCAGCAACGGCACCTTGAGGCCGCCGCGGATCTCCACGAGCGAGTCGAGCAGCGCGGTCAACTCGTCCTTCTGCTGCAGACCCCTCAGGCCCGGCGTGTTGGGCGAGGAGACGTTGACGGCGACATAGTCGGCGAGCGGCGCAAGCTTGGCGAAGGCGGCGCGGTAATCGGCGATCCTGTCGGAGCTGTCGCGATTGGCGCCGATGTTGATGCCAATGACGCCCTTGTGGCCGCGCGCCAGCCGGGCGCTCACCCACTCCATGCCGTCGTTGTCGAAGCCCATGCGATTGACGATCGCGCGGTCTTCCCACAGCCGGTACATGCGCGGACTGGGATTGCCGGGCTGGGCGCGCGGCGTGACGGTGCCGCATTCGACATGCCCGAAGCCCTGCCTCAGCATGGCGCGGAAGGCGCGCGCGTTCTTGTCGAAGCCCGCCGCCAGCCCGACCGGATTGGGGAAATCGATGCCCAGCACGTTGACCGCCAGCCTCGGATCGTCGGCCGGAGCCCGCGGCACGAAAAGCCCGAATCTCGCGGCCAATTCGACGGTTACATGGTGGGCCATCTCGGGCGGAAGCAGCCGCAGAATGGCGACGATCAGGTCCATCATGACTGCCCCCTGGACGGAAAACCCCACAAAGTGGTAATTCCTATCGTTTGGAGTGCTATAGGAAGGATTACCGGCAACGGGACCACCTTCTCAGTTTCGTCGGACCATGCCGGGCCGACTCGTCATTTCGCCTATGCGACCATGAAGAAGCGCTCACGCAAGGCGCGATTTGGCCACCCTGCCAACGATCCAACGGAATCGAAAGCATGCTGACACACAAGCAGATCTGGACGGCAATCGACGCCCTGGCCGCGAAAAACAAGCTCTCTGCTTCGGGCCTGGCCAAGCTTGCGGGGCTCGATCCCACCACGTTCAACAAATCCAAGCGCGGCGCGCCGACCGGCAAGCTGCGCTGGCCGTCGACCGAGAGCATCTCGAAAATCCTGACCGCAACCGGCGCATCGCTCGAGGAATTCGTCGCGCTCGTGGGCGACGGCGCCGCGCGCGCGCCGTTGCGGCTCGTTCCGCTGGTCGGCATGGCGCAGGCCGGAAGCCGCGGCTTCTTCGACGACGCGGGGTTTCCCGCCGGCTCCGGCTGGGACGAGATCCCCTTCCCGGAACTCGGCGACGAGCACGCCTATGCGCTGGAAGTTTCGGGCGACTCCATGCTTCCGGTCTATCGCGACGGCGACCGCATCATCGTGTCTCCGGCGGCGAGCGCGCGGCGCGGCGACCGCGTGGTGGTGAAGACGCTGGCCGGCGAAGTGCTGGCCAAGCAGCTTACCCGGCTGACGGCGCAGCGGGTCGAGCTGAAATCGCTCAATCCGGCCTTCGAAGACCGTTCTTTTGCGCTTTCCGAAGTCGCCTTCATCCACCGCATCATCTGGGCGAGCCAGTAGGCGCCGGCGCCCAGGCGTCCGACCGAGGGAATGCCCGGTGACAGCGTTCGTTCTGTTTCAGCAGAGGCCGGACTGGCAAGCGGTCTTTTGGTTCAGCTTTGTCGCGTGGTTCGCGATCGAGATGTGGATCGCCGCGCGCGACCGGCGCGGCGCGTCCGGCGAACGCAGGGACCGCGGCAGCAGACTTGTCATCTATGTGTTTGTGTGGACGGCCATCGCGATCGCTTTCGCCGCTCCCTACCGCGTTCCGGCGGCGCGCATGGCGTTCCCGAACGCGCCGGTTTTCTGGACCGCAATCGTCCTGATGTGGGCGGGCACCGTTTTACGGACGTGGGCGGTCGTCACGCTGGGCAGGTTCTTCCGCTCGACCGTGCACATTCACGACGACCACAAACTGGTGACGAGCGGCCCGTATCGCGTCCTGCGCCACCCGGGCTACACCGGCGGATTGATGACGACGACCGGCATCGGGCTGGCGCAGGGCAACTCGATTTCGCTTGCCGCCGCGTTCTTCCTCCTTCTTGTGGCGTATGTCTGGCGCATCGTCGTGGAGGAAGCCGCCCTGCGCGCGCGTTTCGGCGAGGCGTTCGAAGCCTATCGCAGGAAGACCTGGGCGATCATCCCGCCGGTGTGGTGACGTATCCTTCGTAGGTGCGCACGCGCTCGGCGAAAGCGGCACTGTCGCCCCTGCGCAGCAGCGCCAGCAGTTCGCCCGCCCGTTTCTGCAGCAGCCGCCCATAGGCGGAATCGGCCTGGCCCTTCGCCACGCGCGAGAAGGCGTCTTCGATTTCGCCGCGATATCGCTCGCCGTCGTACCCGGCCAGCGTCAGGCCGTACTGGTAGCGGATCGCGATATTGTCGGGCGCCATGCGGAACGCCTCGGCGAAGCACGCGCGCCCTCGTTCGACCGTCGCCCCGTAGAGCAGTAGCGCCAGCACCGGGCCGCCGCCGCGCGCCACCTCGATGTTCCAGCCGCCCAGTCCCGCGAGCGCCCAGACGTTGCCGGGATCGTTTGCCAGCGCCGTTTCGAGCGCGCGCTTGGCTTGGCCCGCGTAGCCCTTGCGCCGCGCCACGTCGTAGCCTTCGATGCGGCTTTCCAGCCCCAGCGTGATGGCGAGAAAAACATAACCTTCCGAGTATTTCGGGTCGGCGGCGATGGCCTTGCGCGCGAATTCCTCGGCGCGCTCGAGACAGGCAAGGCAGCGCTCCTCGCGCGTGGCCTCCTCCGCCAGCGTGGCGCGCGCGGCGCCGGAAAATCCGTGCGCGCTGTTCTCGGAAACCGCGGCACGCACCGCCGCATCGTACTTGCCTTCGACGTAGAGCCGGTCGGCCGACTGCCCGAACGCGGGCACCGCCAGGACGAGCGCGAAGGCGAGAAGGCACTTCATCCGGCGGCAGTGAGCTCCCCTTGCAAGGCGCGGTCGATCAGGGCGGCAGTCTCCGTGCAGCCGAACAGAACCGCGAACGAGCCGAAACGCGGGCCCTGGCTCTGGCCGAACAGGACCTCGTAGATGGCCTTGAACCAGTCGCGCAGCGGCTCGAAGGCGTGCCGCTTGCCGATCTCATACACCTCGTATTGAACCTTCTCGGCGTCGCGTTCCGTCGCGAAGCCGCGCAGCTTCACCGCGAGTTCGGCCAGCGCGGCGCGCTCCTTTTCGCTTGGCGCACGGTACTTCTTGGCCGGCTTGACGAAATCGTCGTAGTAGCGGATCGCATAGCCCACCAGCTTGTCGAGGCCGGGATTGGCCTCGGGCGAGGCTTCGGGCGCATAGGCGCGGATGAAGCCCCAGAGCACGTCGCGATTGTGCGCGTTCGAGGCGCTGACGAGATTGAGCAGCAGCGCGAAGCTGACGGGATAGGTTTCCGCGGGCGGATTGCCCCTGTGGATGTGCCAGACCGGATTTTCCAGCTTCTGGGCGTCGGTCGCGTCCTTGGTGCGGTACTGGTCCAGCAACGCGACGTAATCGTCCACCGCTTTCGGGATGACGTCGAAGTACATCTTCTTCGCCACGCGCGGCTTCTGGAACATGAACAGCGACAGGCTCTCTTCCGTGCCGTAGGTCAACCACTCCTCGACCGAAAGGCCGTTGCCTTTCGACTTGGATATCTTCTGGCCCTGCTCGTCCAGGAACAGTTCGTAGTTGAAGCCCTCCGGCGGTCTGCCGCCCAGCGCGCGCAGGATCTTCGAGGAAAGCTCGACCGACGAGATGAGGTCTTTGCCCGCCATTTCGTAATCGACGCCCAGCGCCAGCCAGCGCATGGCCCAGTCCGCCTTCCATTGCAGCTTGACGTGCCCGCCCGTCACCGGCGTTTCCCGTTTCCTGCCTTCCTCCTCGTAGACGATGGTGCCGGCCGCGGCATTCCATTCGAGCACGGGCGCCTGCAGCACGACGCCGGTCGTGGGGGAAACCGGCAGGAACGGCGAATAGGTGGCGCGCCGCTCGGGGCCCAGGGTGGGCAGTACGATGTCGCGCACCTTTTCGTAATCCGCGAGGATCGCGAGCAGCGCCTTGTCGAAACGCCCCGACTTGTAGCATTCGGTCGAGGACAGGAACTCGTACTCGAAGCCGAAGCGGTCGAGAAACGCCTTCAGCCGCGCGTTGTTGTGGGCTCCGAAGCTGTCATGGGTGCCGAACGGATCGGGGATGGAGGTCAGCGACTTGCCGAGGTGCTCGCGCAGCATCTCCTGGTTGGGCACGTTGTCGGGCACTTTGCGAAGCCCGTCCATGTCGTCGGAAAACGCGAGCAGCCGCGTGGGCTTGTCGCTCATGAGGGCGAAAGCCCGGCGCACCCAGGTGGTCCGCGCCACTTCCCCGAACGTGCCTATGTGGGGCAGGCCGGAAGGACCGTAACCCGTCTCGAAAATCACCTCGGCGCCCTCGGTCTTTCGCGCCAGGAGCTTGCGCGCTTCCTCGAACGGCCAGGCATGGGCTTTGAGCGCGTCTTCGCTGAGGGTCATGGCTGCTTAAACCTTTGGAAAGGCTGCGAAGCTAGGCTTTGGAACCGTATGACGTCAACGTCCGCACCCAGGAAAATCCCCGGCACGATCGCCAGCGCGAGCGATGCCGCCACGCTGACCGTCTTGCGCGAGTCGCTGGGCGAAGAGGTTCTGCGCCAAATCCTCAAGGAACGTCTCGGCGACATCAACGCGAACTGCGAACGGCTTCAGGTCGCGGCCCGCCGTGCGAAGTGGCCGGCCGCGGCGGACATCGCCGCCGACATCGCCGATCAGTCGGCCAATCTCGGCTTCAGGACCCTGACCGGCGCGGCCCGCAGCTTCGCCGCCGCAACCGACGCCAAACTCGACGTCCACACCCTGCGCAACGGCGCCCAGATGATCGTTTTCGAATACGAACGCCTGCGGCTGGCGATTGCGGTCGAGTATCCCGATTTGCTGGTGTGACGGCCGCGTTCCGTCGCATAGTGGCGGCGTGCCGGACGACAGAATCATCCCTCATCTTGAGAGTCTTCCCGCCCTGATCCCGATCGGGAACGGCGCCGCGGTGTACGATTCCGCCCCGCGCCGGATCGCGCATGCGGAAGCGGCGAAGCTGTTCCGTTCGGGCCAGGTATTGGTGGCCAATTCCGCCTTCGTCGCCGGACGGCTGAAGACCGCGCCTTCCACGCCGCTCTGCGACGTGCTCGAGCTGTTCGCCTTCGTGCGGCCGTGCGCTCCGTGCGTACCCAGCGCCCTGGGGATCGCGCGGGCGCTCGCTATCGAGGTGAGCGAACTGCCGGAAGCGATGGCGCGGGCGCTGCACGAATCCGCGGTGCGGCTGCTCGAAGAAATACGCGCGCTGCCCGAAGCCACGAAATCCACCCTGCGCCCCATGACCCAGACACTGATGAAAGCCGGCTGGCGCTGGGCCCCGCACATCCTGGACATCGTCGGCACCAGCGAATTGCAGACGGCACCGTTCGCGGGCTTCGAGGTGTGGAACAAGCTGCCCAAATGGGAAGACGAAGCCGCGCCGCCGCGCCCGTCCTCGCACGCGGTCGACGCGGGTGAAGCCCGCGCGCGGCTTTCCCAGCTTGTCGGCAGCGCGGGAGAGGAGCGCAGCGAACAGCGCGCCTACACCGACGCCGCCACCTATGCCTTCGGCCCGCGCGAGCGGCCGGGTGTGCCGAAGATCGCGCTGGTGGAGGCCGGAACCGGCATCGGCAAGACGCTCGGCTATCTGGCACCCGCCAGCATCTGGGCGGAGAAGAACGGACCGGGGCTCTGGATCTCCACCTACACCCGCAACTTGCAGCGCCAGATCGTGCAGGAGATCGCCCGCCTCTATCCCGATCCGACGGAGCTGCACGACAAGGCTGTGGTGCGCAAGGGGCGGGAGAATTACCTCTGCCTGCTCAACTTCGAGGAAGCGGTGAAGCGCCAGGCGCTGGCGCCGGGGCAGCGCACCGTGGCGCTGGCGCTGATCGCGCGCTGGGTTTCGGCCACGCCCGACGGCGACATTTCCGGCGTCGGCTTTCCGGCATTCCTGGCGGCCCACATGCCGCTGCGCGAGATCACCGACCGCCGCGGCGAGTGCATCTATGCCGCCTGCCCGCATTACCGCACCTGTTTCATCGAGCGCGTCGTGCGGCGGGCGCGCGTGGCGCCCATTGTGGTGGCGAACCACGCCCTCGTCATCGCCAATGCCGCGCAGGACTGGCTCGCCGTGGACGAAACCACCGACGCGCCCGAAGGCCGCCGCGTGCGCTACGTGTTCGACGAGGGTCATCACCTGTTCGACGCGGCCGATTCCGGTTTCGCTGCCGCAGTCAGCGGCAGCGAGATGGCGGATTTGCGCCGCTGGGTGCGCGGACCCGAAGGACGCGCCCGCAGCCGTTCGCGCGGACTGGAAGAGCGGCTGAAAGACCTCGTCGCCGATTCCGAGGATGCCCTGCACGCACTGGAGGAAGCCGTCGCCGCCTCGGGCGCGCTGGCGGGCGAAGGCTGGCAGTCGCGTCTCGGCGCGCCGCACGCGCCCGGCGAGGTGTTCCTCGCTGCCGCCTACAGCCACGTCCGCGCCCGGAGCGAAGACGGCGACGGCTTCTATTCGCTGGAAGCCGAAACCCATCCGCTCGGCCAGGACACTATCGATGCCGCCCGCGCCCTCGGCCGCGGACTGAAACGTCTTTGCGATCCGCTGATGCGGCTCGCCAAGGCGCTGCGCAAAGAGATGGACGAGAAATCCGGCGAGCTCGAGCCGTTCCAGCGGGCGCGCTACGACGCGGCCGCGCGCGGGCTCGAATGGCGCGGGCGGATCGTGCTGCCCGCCTGGATGTCGATGCTGGAGGCCCTCGTCACCGGCGAGGTCAACGAGGAATTCGTAGACTGGTTCGAGATCGCGCGCGAGGACGGGCGCGACGTCGACGTCGGGCTGGAGCGCCGCTGGGTGGATCCCACCGTTCCGCTGGCGAACGAAGTGTTGGCGCACGCCCACGGTGCGCTCGTCACCTCCGCCACCTTGCGCGATGCCGCCGACGCCCAAGACGACTGGGAAAGCGCCGAAATCCGCACCGGCGCCCACCACTTGCCCGAGCCGCCCCGGCGCGCCAGCTTCGGATCGCCGTTCTCCTACGCCGATCAGTCGCGCATCTTCGTCGTCACCGACATCGAGCGGCGCAACGCCGACCAGCTCGCTTCGGCCTATCGCGAGTTGTTTCTGGCTGCCGGCGGCGGTGCCTTGGGACTGTTCACCGCCGTGCGGACGCTTCGCGCGGTCGAGAACCGCATCGCCGCGCCGCTGGCCGAGGCGGGGCTCGCCCTCTATGCCCAGCATGTCGACAAGCTCGATACCGGCGCGCTTGTCGACCTTTTCCGCAGCGAAGAGAATTCATGCCTGCTCGGAACCGATGCCTTGCGCGACGGCGTCGACGTACCGGGCCGCTCGCTGCGCCTCGTCGTGTTCGACAAGGTGCCGTGGCCCAAACCCACGATCCTGCACAAGGCCCGCCGCGCCTGCTTCGGAAGGGGCTATGACGACCTGCTGACGCGGCTGCGTCTCAAGCAGGCGTTCGGACGGCTGATTCGTGGTGCGAACGACCGGGGTTGCTTCGTCATCCTGCAATCCGCCACGCCTTCGCGGCTGCTACACGCTTTCCCGCCGGAGGCCCCCGTTTCACGTTGCGGCCTCGCCGAAGCCGTGCGGCAAATACGCGGATTCCTCGCGCCCTGATGCGCCCCTTGCGAATGCATGCAATAGTCCCTGCGAGGCCGCTATCGCGGCCGAAGGGAGACAAAATGAAGTTATCATATTTGACTGCAATAGTGATCGGTACATTGTGTGTCAGTGCCGGTGCAGAACCGAATGCCAATTCCGCCACAACCCAGGCGCCGTCCGCCGAAGCCTCCGCTGTACCAAACTCCGTAGCCGCCGAGGATCAACCCGGACCGGACGACATCTCCCCGCAATTCGGCTGGACGCCGGGCGTCACAAGTTTGCGCATCGTTGGGCAGAAATTCGGACAGCCCCGCTTCATGAATTCCGCTCCAAATCACCACGTCGTCTATGTCTACAAGGTCAGCGACGGAAGGTTCGTAAGCTGCCTGTTCGACTCATCCGGCATGCTGGTTCGGACGCGGGTGCTCACCCCCGCCAAGTAGGCTGAAATGGATCGCGCCGTCGTCGTGATTCCGATCTGGTTGTTGGCG
>DATKOE010000020.1:0-3580 GCA_035524815.1 Rhizomicrobium sp. | reverse complement strand
CGCCGCGGATCAGGGTTTGGCTGGCGCCGCCGGCGCGGCGGGTGCCGCCGGTTGCGTTCCCGCAGGTCCCGGGCCGCGATCCCAATGATGCATCCAGCCGGGGCCGCGGTCGCCATCGTGCATCATCTCCATGCCGAACGGCTTTCCGCCGAACATCGGCGTCGTGGCGACGGCAACGACCGAGAGGATGGCGAGCAGGAACACCCACGAGCCCAGCACCCGGCCGACCAAGCCGACGACGCCTTCGACTTTGGCGGCGGTTCAGAGCAATGCATAGCCGACGACGACCAGCACAGTCGCGTGCAGGACGGCTCCGATCAAGATATGCATGTTTCCCCGTGACGATACGTGTACGGATGTTCTGCTTCGAGCCGCCATTCTATCACGGCGGCTGCGTGTGAAGCGCGCGCCGTTTATCGCTACGACGTAAAATTGAGGCGGGGCTTACGCGACCAGCGCGGCGGCCCATTTGGCGAAGCCTTGCCACAGCGCCGTCGCGGACATCCAGTCACGGACAGGGCCGTAGGCGAGGAACGCAAGTCCACCCCAAAGCGTCGCCGGATTCAGCCGGCGCAGCGCGTGAACGTCCCACGCGATGAGCGGCACCAGCAGCAAAGCCGTCATGGCAAAGGCGGCTTGCTCGCTTGCTGCGATGAAATCGATCGGCCAGCGCGACACGCCCGCCTCGGCGAGCACGATCGTGGCCAGCAGCATGAGGCGTTTGTGGGTTTGCGGCGACTTGCGCCAATTGAGCCCGAGCGCGGCGAAGACGGCGAACATTCCAACCATCCAGACGAGCATCCCGAGAAAGTGCAACGGCGGGTCGGGTACGCCGGTGAAGCCGGTCGGCCGGTGCGCTGCGACGAGGCCGCCATAGAGCCCAATCACCAGCATCAGCGGAATAAGGACGTAGCCGACGCTGCCGAGCGTACGGTGCCAGGCGAGATTGCCGGAGGCGATCAGCGTGATCTGCGTGATGAACAGGGCGATCCAGGTAAAGAAGATCGCGCCATGGACGTAGAAGAGCGGTTCGCGCGCGGCCTCCACGTTGGGAAAGAGCGGCCGCAGGAAGACGCTCTGCGAAAAGCCCGAGAAGATGATCAAGAAGATCGTGCCCGCCATCGACAGGAAGAAGGCGCGTTCGGCCGTCAGAACCGGCCGCGCATAGGTTGTGTCGCTCATCTGAAACTCCCCCAAGTCCAGAGCGCCGAGCCTGCCATCTTCCGCAGCGAAGGTCGATGCGCGGCTCGTGGCGAGGCCTCCGAAGAATGCCCAAATTGGGTGGCTAGGCGATTTCCTTCGCGCCAAGAGCGTTTCGTCCGCGACCCAGCCGGCGCATATAGCCGGGAAACAGCCGCGCGACCCAGTTGAGCCGGCTCCCCTGCGCGCCGACTACATGCTCGAGCCGGCTGGAATGGACGGCGTTCCAGATCACGTTCGCACTATCCTCGACCGGATAGACGGTGATCCCGCGCGCCCGCGCGGCATCCGCGAAGGTGATGTTGGTGCCCGGAACGGCGAAGGCGAGAATCGGCGTGTCGATGAACCACGGCATGATGCATTTGACGCCGACGCCAAAGCGCGCGAACTCGGCGTCGAGCGACTGCGAGAGGCCGCGCACGGCGAACTTGGTCGCACTGTAGATCGCGGACTGCGGCCCTCCATAGATGGCTGCACAAGACGCGACATTGACGAGCTGGGATCCGGGATTTTTCCGCAGGTAGCCGATCCCGGCGCGCGCGCCGTTGATCACGCCCCTAAGGTTGATGTCGAGCATGCGGTCGACGTCCGCGTCTTTCATCTCGTCGAAATTGCCGCCGGCCGCGACGCCGGCATTGTTCACAAGGACGTCAAGCCTGCCGCCGGCCGCGGTGGTGAACACCGACAGCGCATCGTCCCAGGCGGCGCGGTCGCGGACGTCGAGGAGATAGGTCGCGCCGCTGTCCCGTCCGATCGCCTCCAGCGCCGCCTTGAGACCGGCCGCGTTGATGTCCGCGAGGCCGACAAACCAGCCTTTTTGGGCGAACAGCTTGGCCGTGGCGAGGCCGATTCCGCTCGCCGCGCCCGTGATAAAAATGGATTTTCGCATATCCGTCCCACCCCTCCCGGTTCCGCGACATTATGTACGCGCCGGGCGTGTATTTAGGCCACCCCTAGCGCCCATCCGTCAGTTGGGCCATGTTGGGGCCAATCCATAATTTCTAAGGGGAAGGAAGACCCATGAGTAGAGAAGCCGTCATCGTTTCATATGCCCGCACCGGCCTCGCCAAGTCCGCCCGCGGCGGATTCAACATCACGCCGACCATGTCCATGGCGGCGCATGCCGTGAAACACGCCGCCGAGCGCGCCGGCGTGGAGAAGGAATTCATCGAAGACTGCTACATGGGCAACTGCGCGCACGGTGCCGGCAATATCGGCCGCCAGGCCGCCCTGCTCGCGGGCCTGCCGGTCTCGACGGCGGGGGTTTCGATAAACCGCTTCTGCTCGTCGGGCCTGCAGTCGATCGCGATGGCGGCGAACTCTATCCGCGGCGACCTCTCGCAATGCATCGTGGCGGGCGGCGTCGAGTCGATCTCGATCCCCAATCCCGGCGCCGGTCCCAACAACGTCGACAAGAAGCTGGTCGATGAATATCCGGCGATCTTCATGCCGATGATCGACACGGCTGACATCGTAGCCAAGCGCTACAACATCAGCCGCGAATATCAGGACGAATATTCGCTTGAGTCCCAGCGCCGCATGGCCGCCGCGCAGCAGGCCGGCAAGTTCAAGGACGAAATCGTGCCGATGAAGACCAAGATGAAGAAGGTCAACAAGGACACGAAGGAAGAAACAATCGTCGACTACACGGTCGACCGCGACGAGTGCAATCGTCCGGACACGACAATGGAAGGTCTTACGGCACTGCCGCCGGTCAAAGGCCCCGGCAACTTCATCACCGCCGGAAACGCGTCGCAGCTCTCTGACGGCGCGGCAGCGGTCGTCGTGATGGAAGCCAAGGAAGCGGAGAAGCGTGGGCTCAACCCGATGGGCCGCTTCATGGGCTGGGCGACCTATGGCTGCCAGCCCGACGAGATGGGCATCGGCCCCGTGTTCGCCGTGCCGCGCCTGCTCGAGCGCTTCGGCCTCAAGGTCAAGGACATCGACCTTTGGGAACTGAACGAGGCGTTCGCCAGCCAGTGCCTCTATTGCCGCGACAAGCTCGATATCGATCCGGCGAAGTACAACGTGAACGGCGGATCGATCGCCATCGGTCATCCGTTCGGCATGACCGGCGCGCGCCTGACCGGCCACGTCCTCCAGGAGGGGCGCCGGCGCGGAAACGTGAAGTACGCGGTCGTCACGATGTGCATCGGCGGCGGCCAGGGCGGTGCGGGCCTGTTCGAAGTGTTCAACTAGTCCAGGCGCACGTCCAACGAAACAGGGCCGGAGGCGAACATCTCCGGCCCTTTTTCTTTGTCTGCGGCGGCGGGAAGAACTAGCCTGTCGCGCGATGAGCAAGATCACGATCAACCGCGCGCCGGTTCTCTCGCTCTGGGCGTTCGTCGTGGCGCGGCGGCTTGGACATTCGAAAGACACT
>DATKOE010000019.1:0-67523 GCA_035524815.1 Rhizomicrobium sp. | reverse complement strand
GTATGCGGAAAATGTCGGGTTCGTCATTCCAACAATTCTGGGCGACCATTCCAACATTTTGAGCTGATCTGACGGGCGGCCAACGGTGCTTCGCGGAGACAAGATGCGAGGTTGAAGTTGGCAGCGCACAGCATCGTCGAGAGCAACGCCTGTACTCAAAGAGCGGACTTTCGCGCACGGGAAGGATGCGCCGATGGCGCGGACATTGGCGATAACCGCCATCGGCGCTGACGCGCCGCTCAGGATGACGGGCTGGAGTTCAACCGATCCGCTTCGGCCTGGCGCCGCAGCGAAAACAAGAACCAGGCCGTGAACAGCGCGACGATCACAAAATAGTCGCTCACGGCGAACGGCATCCATCGCAGCAGATGCAGCAGCCTCAGCGCGGCGGTGAGCGACACAAACGCTGTAACGAAGATGGTGACGTAAAAAGTCATCTTTACCTGCACCGCCACCGCCTGCATGCGATAAGCATGCGTCTCGAGCGGCCATTTCTTCCTGCGATACAGCAGCCAGTACACGAGAAAGGCGTTCAGGACGTACACCGCCGTGACGGTGCGCAGAAGGACGTATCCGGCAAATCCCGGAACCGGGTGCTGCTGGATCGTGAGAATGAGCCCGGCAAACAGGACATAGGCGAGACCCGCCAGCAAAACGGTGAACGGCGAAACGATATCGAACAGCCCGCGGCGCTCCAGGCTGGCTGTGCGTTTCGCCGCCGACGGGACACGCAGGCGCGCCCTCTTCTTGATCCACATTGCGATCAGGCCGGCGACGACGAACGGCGATAGCTGGCCCATGCTATAGAAGGCGAACGGCTTGAGAACCGAAGGGACATCCCAGTCCGGGCGTTGCATACGGATGAGCAGCCACGCCAGCAGCGCCACGCCGAGCAGGCCGACGACCATGTTCACCGCGCGATAGACCGTCAGAAAGCGTTCGCGCGTCGCAGGCTGCACGCCCAATGGCTGCACCTCCGCCTTGGCGCGGGCATAGCGTGTCACCCAGACCGGATGAAGCACCGACACGACTACGATCTGCACCGCGAACGCCGCAAGGAATGCATAGGTTTCGATCATGACAGGACCTCACTTCGCCTGCGGTTGCCGGCTGATGACGCCGGTGAACGCGTTGCGGATTTCCGAATCGGTCACTCCCGCCGCGCGCAGTTCGGCGAGCGTTTCGCTGAGCTTGCGCGCCGTCCATTCCTGCAAATTGACCTTGCAGTTCGCTTTGGCCTTGGGATGGACATAGGTGCCGCGATAGCCCTTGGATTCGATGACCGAATCCCGCTCCAGCAGCTTGTAGGCCTTGGCCACCGTCTTGCTGTTGAGTTCGAGATCGCCCGCGAGCTGGCGGATCGAAGGCAGCGCGTCGCCCGCCTTCAGAACGCCGGACGTGACCGCGGTCTTGATCTGCTCGATGATCTGCTCGAACTGCGGCACAGGACTGTCGATATCGATGGTGATGTCCATCAGGGCGGCCCATATATGTACCAGTCGGACCAATGGTACAACTGGTCCACAGACTTTGCAAGCCCCACCGTGACGCGCTGCATCGCACAGCCCTCGGCAAGGAGCGGAAGCAGTGCAAGTCGGCCGCTCACGTCCTCGCAATGGAGACGTTCTTCGGGTCCGAAGCAGACGGCCGGCGGCCTGGGCGAAAGAGCACCGGACGCTCCAGCGGCATTCCGGCAAATTCGGCTAGTACCGGCCCGATCGGTTCGAAATAGTCGCAATGGCCGCGGAATTCCGCCTCCCTGCCGAATTGCCAAACCGCTGCAGGGCTGTAAAGCCCTGCCGAGGGTTCGTCCGCCGGGCAACCGCGCTGTCGCACGGCCGCTTTTCCCGCTCACCCCTCCGCCTCCGCCAGCTATTCTTCGATGCCATGGACAAGGGTTTTCACATCGCCGGCGTTGCGATCGGCAGCCGCGTGCTGGTGGCGCCGATGAGCGGGGTTTCCGACCTGCCGTTCCGCCGCGCGGCGGTGCGGGCAGGCGCGCGCTACGTCGTGACCGAGATGGTCGCCGCCGACCAACTCGTCAACAAGCGTCCCGACGTGGTGCGCCGCGCCGCGTCGGGCACCGACCTGCCGCTCAAGGTGGTTCAGCTCGTCGGCCGCGAGGCGCGCTGGATCGGCCTGGGCGCGCGCATCGCCGAAGATCAGGGTGCGGACATCGTCGATCTCAACATGGGCTGCCCCTCGCGCGAGGTGACGGGCGTGTTGTGCGGATCGGCGTTGATGAAGAACCTCGATCACGCCGAGCGGCTGATCGAAGCGGCCGTGGGCGCCACTTCGCGGCCCGTCACGCTCAAGATGCGGCTGGGATGGGACGACGAAAGCCGCAACGCGCCCGAGCTGGCCGGGCGCGCCGAACGCTGCGGCGTGAAGGCGATCACCGTGCATGCGCGCACCCGCAACCAGTTCTACAAGGGCAAGTGCGACTGGCGCGCCGTGGCGGAGGTGAAATCGGCCACGCGCCTGCCGGTCATCGTCAACGGCGACGTGACCGATGCGGCGAGCGCGCGCGAGGCTCTGAAGCAGTCGGGTGCCGATGCGGTGATGGTGGGCCGCGGCGCCTGCGGGCGGCCGTGGATCGCGCGCGCGATCGACGAGGCGCTGACGGGCGACGACGAGGCGGCGGAACCGGCGATGCGCGAACGGCTCGGCCTCGTGCTCGAACACCTGCGCGACACGCTCGCCTTCTACGGCGACACGCTGGGCCTCAAGATCTTCCGCAAGCACCTGGCGTGGTATGTCGAACAGGCGCCGTGGCCTGCAGATGCCGACGTGCGCCGCGCCGAGAAATCGCGCCTGTGCCGGATGACATCGCCCGCCGAGGTGGAAGGCGCGCTCAAGGCGCTGTGGAGCAACGCCTGAACCTTACCGCCGCCTAACGGCGGCCGCCCACTTCGTCCAAGTGCTTGAGCAGGTCGCGCGGGTCTTCGTAGACGCGCACCGCGCCGGAGCGCTCGAGTTCGTCCTGGCCGTAGCCGCCCGACAAGAGGCCCACGCCCAGCGCGCCGCAGCGCCGCGACGCCAGCATGTCCCAGATCGAGTCGCCCACGACGACGCAATTCTCGATCGGCTTGCCGAGGCGTTCGGCGGCGGTGAGGAAGAGGTCCGGATCGGGCTTGGCGTAGCGCACCTGATCGCGCGTGACGACCGGCACCTTGGCGGGATCGACGCCGAGCGCATCGAGATTGGGCTTGGCGGTTTCGAGCCGGCCGCTGGTGGCGATGGCCCACGGAATCTGTCCCTCGGTCAGCGTCGCCAGCAATTCGCGCGCGCCGGGCAGCGGCTTCACCATCGAGACGTGGCGGTTATAGGCCTTGGCGTGGCGTTCCCTGAGACGGTTCAGAAGCTCCGGCGTCACGGTGAGGCCGGTCTCGCGCAGGAACTGATCGACAAACAGCCCGCCGCTCATGCCGATCTTGCGGTGGATGCGCCAGACGGAGAGTTCCACGCCTTCGGCATCGAGCGCTTCCATCCACGCCAGCACGTGCTGATAGACGCTGTCGACCAGCGTGCCGTCGAGGTCGAAGAGAAACACGGATTGGATATGCATGGATCACCTCTAGGAGCGCAATCCGGCAAATTGGTGGCCGGATTGCCGCCGGATCGTGCGGCCATCGCAAAAGCTGCTTACGGCCCTAACCGCCCGGCCGCAAGGCTTCCGTCAGGTCTTCGAGCAGATCGTTTACGTCCTCGATCCCCACCGACAGGCGCAAGAGATCGGCCGGGCACGGCGTATCCGGCCCTTCGACCGAGGCGCGATGCTCGACCAGGCTTTCCACGCCGCCGAGCGAAGTGGCCCGCTTGAACAGCTTCACCCGCGCCGCCGCGGCGATGGCGGCCTTCTCCCCGCCTCTGACGCGGATCGACATCATGGCGCCGAACCCGCCCTTCATCTGGCGCGCGGCAATGTCGTGGCCCTTGAAACCCGGCAGTCCCGGATAGAGCACTTGTGCGACGTTTTCGTTGCCGAGGAGATTATCCGCCAGCGCCTGCGCGTTGGCGGCGGCGGTGCGCACCCGCGGGAACAGCGTGCGCATCCCGCGCAGGAGCAGCCAGGATTCGAATGAGCCGAGGATGCCGCCGCCTTGCGTGCGCACGGCCGAGATGCGCCGCCAGGGCTCGTCGATCGCCTTGGTCACCAGCGCGCCGGCCACGAGATCGGAATGGCCGTTGAGGTACTTCGTCGCCGAATGCATGACGAGATCGGCGCCGAGCACGAGCGGCCGGGTGAAGACGGGCGTGGCCACGGTCGAATCCACGGCGAGGCGGGCGCTGGCCTCATGCGCGACCTCGGCCGCGGCGGCGATGTCGACGATGTCCCACAGCGGATTGGCGGGCGTCTCCACCCAGACGAGCTTCGTTCTGCCCGGTCGCATGGCCCTCCTCAGCGCGCCGGGATCGGTCATGTCGACGAGTTCGACATCGAGTCCCCAGCCGCGGGCGAAATTCATGAGCCAGTTGCGGAACGACCAGTACATCACCCTGGGCGCCACGACGTGATCGCCGGGCGCAAGCGACAGCATCACGGCCGTCGCCGCCGCCATGCCCGAGGAAAACAGCATCGCCGCCTCGCCGTTCTCGAGCGCGGCGAGCAGCCGTTCGGGCTGGTCGAAGGCCGGATTGTCGGCGCGGGCGTAGTTGCGCCCCGAGCGGTATCGGTTGTCGGGATCGCGCTCGAAGGTGGAGGACAGGTGCAGCGGCGGGGCGACCGCGCGCGTCTTTTCCTCGATCCAGCCGAGGGCCTGAGCGGAGAAGGTTTCGGGCTTTGTCATTGTTTCGTCCTTTCGCGGGCGAACTTAATGCAGCCCGGCGCCCGCCGTCACCCTCGATCGGTGCACACAACACCATCCGGGCTGCGGGTATTACGGGGACACTGTACTTAATTGACGGCGGGGAGCACAGCGTCAATAATCACAAATGGAGTTCAGTATAGTGTCCCCATAACAAATCCAGAATTCCCTTACGGCATGAACGTCCCCGGTTCCCTGGGATTGATTTTGGAACTGCTCAAACGGACATGATAGGCTTGATATCGAGAGAGCGCGTTTGCATCCCGGCCGGAACGAAGGGGCTTGCATGACCTTGAGCAACCGTTCTTGCACAGCGTCGATCGCGGCTCTCGGGTTCTTCTTCCTGACGGCGCCTGCTTTGGGCCAGCCGGACGAACCGAAAAAGCCTGTCGGCGTCTACCTGCACGTCGACATCGAGTACATGCTCAAGAAGGCCCACCACGAGCACGACGATCAGGCGACGCAAGACGCCTTCATAAAGAAACGCTTGAGCAAGCTCTTGAACAGCTCCGCGATCGCCGGCGTCGCCGTGGGGCTGCATTGGAGCACGCTCGATCACGTCTTGCCGTCAGTCGACCTCGCTGCTGAGTCGACCTGTCCCTCCTGCATGTGGAACGATCTCGACGATGTGTTCGAAGTGGTGAACGCCATGCCGGACAAGACGGTGCAGCTCATCATCACGCCGGGCTTCGACGCACCGCCCTGGCTCAAGCAGAGGCTCGCGCCGTGTGACGATCTCTTCACGAAGAACAGCTCCGGCGTCGGCCCCGATTGCGGCTCCGTGCAGTTCATCGATTTCAACGAGCAGCAGCGTTCCGATCAGTGGCCGCAGCCGGGACTCTATACACTGCCTTTGCCCTGGAACACCGATTACCAGAATGCGTGGTGGCAGTTTCTCGGCGCCTTGAACCGGCACGTGAAGGATCAGCCGAGCCTCGTCGCCATTGCCATTGCCGGACCGGTCGCGGGATCGGACGAGATGATCCTGCCCACCACGCTGAACGGCCTGGACCCCAAGAACGGCGTCCACTCGAAGACTCAGGTCGGCGGCAAGCCCGCGGATAAGGCATGGACGATGCTGATCGACAACTACAACCGCGACACGCAGCACAAGCCGTATCCCGACAACTCCAATCAGATCTTCGTCGATCAGTGGACGACGACGATCGCGAAGTACGAATCCCTCTTCTCGGGATTGACGATCTTCCTCGGCCCCGATTCGGGCCACGACTATCCGACCTTCCGCCTGACCGGACCTGCGCCGGCCACGAAGACGCTTTATGGCGTCGAGTGCGGTTTGCTGAGCGGGCAATTGCTGACCTCGTGCGCAGCCAAGGTCCAGGTCATCGAGGCGTTCCTGGCGGCAAAAGGCCCGAACCAGAAAGCTACGGAAGTGGGCGGCATGACGGCGGCGAGCGAGCCCGAGTTCGGCAATATCGGCGTTGCGGGCGTGAAGCTTCTGACCGCGCGTTACGACGGCCTGCGGGAAACCGGCCAACTCATTGGCGGCGCGCAATTCGACCATGCGGTTTCGAACCTGCGCGATCACGAGGGGTGTCCGTCAAGCGACCGGACGTGCCAGCACACGCCCATGACCGTGGAAACGGCGGCGGTTGCCGTGCTGAAGGAGTTCTTTCACCACACCACCGTTGGCCAGAACTATGGTGACGCGCCGGCCGACAACCTGAATGAGACGATGTACTATCTCGACGTCCCGCAAGGCGACATCGAGTACATGGAACAAAACGGCTGCACGAGTAATACCACCGGCGTGCTCTCGCTGTACCAGCAACTCGCCACGGCAAACTACTATCTCAAGTTCATGGCAGGCCAGCATCCGCCGATCTTCGAACTGTTGGACATCTGCCAGCCGATCAAGCCGCCGCCCATCAAACCGCCGCCGGTACAGAAGCAGTAGGCGCCGCGGACCGCCGCGTCGCTCCAAGCGGGGCATTGGCGACCAGCCGACCACGGACGGGGATGTCCGCAATCCACGCTTCACGGACCGCGGCCCACGCCGCGAAGTTCGCCCCCATCTCTGCTTTGAGACAAAGTCCCAAACGCATCAACGCCGGTTCAATCGTCTTTGCCGCGAGCGCCGACCGGCGTACCTTCGCCGGCGAGGCTGGCTGCACACTGCGGAAGGGGAGCCCCGCATGCCGACCGTGAATCTCATCGGCGGATGGCTGGGCATCCTGGCCGGCGTGATGTTCGGCGCCGTCATCGGCTTGTTCTTCCATGATGAAAACTGGCTCGGCGGCTACGCCTCGTTCCCGCGCCGGCTGGTGCGGCTTGCCCATGTCGCGTTCTTCGGCCTGGGCTTTCTCAATCTCGCCTTCGCTGCGACGGCGCGCGATCTCGCCCTGCCCGATGCGGATTACCGCATCGCCTCGTGGGCGCTGATCGCGGGCGCCATCGCCATGCCGGCATGCTGCCTCGCCGCCGCCTGGCGCAAGCCGCTTCGCCACCTGTTCCCCATTCCGGTGGCCTGCGTCCTGGCCGGCCTTCTCTCAATCCTGATTGGATGGTGGACCCGATGAAACTCGGACTGATCGCCATGAGCGGCGTGCGCGCTCACAATCCCGAACTCACCGCGCTGGGGCTGACACTGCCCGGCTTCGTCGAGCGCAACAAGGTGATCGCCTCGCTGCCGAGCCTGGGCCTGTTGACGCTGGCGGGGCTGACGCCCGAAAGCATCGACGTGCACTATGTCGAGGTGCCCGACGTCGCGGGCGTCGACGGCGTGCCGGAGGAATTCGACGCCGTCGCGATCTCGAGCTACTCGGCGCAGATGGCGGAAGCCTACGAGCTCGCCGACCGCTACCGGGCGCTGGGCACGCGCGTCATCCTGGGCGGCCTGCACGTCAGCGCCCTGCCCGACGAGGCCAAGCGCCACGCCGACGCCGTGGTGATCGGCGAGGGCGAGCCGCTGTGGCCCGCCGTGATGGCCGACCTTTCCTCGCCCGCGGGCCTCAAGCCGGTCTACGACGCGCGGCAGGCCGACTGGTCGCTCGCCGACGCGCCGATGCCGCGGTTCGATCTGCTCGACATCGAGCGCTACAACCGCCTCACCGTGCAGACCCAGCGCGGCTGCCCGTTCCGGTGCGAGTTCTGCGCCGCATCGCTTCTCATCTCGCCGCTCTACAAGATCAAGCCGGTCGACCGCGTCATCGGCGAAATCCAGGCGATCAAGCAGCTGTGGCGGCGGCCGTTCATCGAATTCGCCGACGACAACACCTTTGTGAACAAGCCCCACTCCAAGGAACTGCTGCGCGCGCTCGCCCGCGAGGACGTGCGCTGGTTCACCGAAACCGACGTTTCCGTGGCCGACGACGACGAGCTTCTCGACATGCTGCACGACGCGGGCTGCGCCGAAATCCTGATCGGCCTGGAAGACACCACGTTCGGCGCCATTGACGGGGTCGAGACGCGCACCAACTGGAAGGCCAAGCGCGTCGGCACCTATCTCGACGCCATCCGCAAAATCCAGGATCGCGGCATCCGCGTGAACGGCTGCTTCGTGCTGGGGCTGGACGGCGCCGGACCGGACTCGTTCGACCGCATCTGGGATTTCGTGCAGAAAAGCGGGCTCTACGACGTGCAGATCACGGTCGAGACCGCCTTTCCCGGCACGCCGCTCTACGCGCGCCTGAAGCGCGAAGGCCGCATCATCCGCGATGGGGCGTGGGAATTCTGCACCCTGTTCGACGTGAATTTCCGGCCCGCGCGCATGACGGCGGGCGAACTGGAGGCGGGCCTGCGCAGCCTTGCCAGCCGTGTCTATTCCCAGCAATCCACCGACAACCGCCGCCGCGACTTCGAGCGCAATCTCATCGCCAGGCATCGCGAGGCGGCAAAGCCTAACTGAAGTTCCCGATCACAACCTGTTCAACGAGAGGTGAACATGCGCTGGATCAAATCACTCTTCGTCATCGCGGGAATTTACGACGTCGTACTCGGACTCGGCATGCTGGTGGCATCGTCCCAAATCGCGCACCTGGCCAGCATCGCCCTGCCCGATCCGGGCTATGTCGAATTCCCGGCGCTGCTGGTCGCCCTGTTCGGCATCATGTTCCTGCATGTCGCGGGCAACCCCGCGGCACGCCGCGTGCTGATTCCCTACGGCATGGGCGTCAAGGCCTCCTACAGCGGGGTGGTGTTCTGGCATCAGCTCACCGGCAGCGTGGCCGCGCTTTGGATCCCGCTGGCCTGGGCCGATTTCGCGTTCCTGGTGCTGTTCTTCTTCGCCTGGAGGGCGCTGGCGCCCAAAGCGTAGCCGACTAGAGCCGGTACGCCTTCTTCGGCAGGCCATAGGCGAGCGCCACGGCGACTTCCGCGGCCTCGTCTTCTTCGAGGCGACGGGTGAGGACGAGTTCGGCCAGATACGCGCAGTCCATCCGCCGCGCCACGTCGTGGCGGGCCGGGATCGAGAGGAACGCGCGCGTGTCGTCGTTGAACCCGGCGGTGTTGTAGAAGCCGGCCGTTTCGGTGCAGTTCCGGCGGAAGCGCAGCATACCCTCGGGCGAATCGTGGAACCACCACGGCGGCCCGAGGGTGAGGCAGGGATAATGGCCCGCCAGCGGCGCCAGCTCGCGCGCGTAGTTCGATTCATCGAGCGTGAAGAGGATGATCGTGAGGTCCGTGCGGTTGCCCACCTTGTCGAGCAGCGGCTTGAGGGCGTCGACGTAGTTCACCCGCATCGGGATGTCGGCGCCGCGGTCGGGCCCGTAGGCCGCGAAAAGGCCGGGGTTGTGATTGCGGTGCGAGCCGGGGTGGATCTGCATCACCATGCTGTCTTCGCACGACATCAGCGCCATTTCCGTCAGCATCTGGCCGCGGAAGAGTTCGGCTTCGGCCGCGGTGATGCTGCCCTTCAGCGCGCGGTCGAGCAGGCCCTGGCATTCGTTCGGCGCAAGATCGGCGGTAAACGGCGTGGGATGGCCGTGATCGGACGCGGTCGCCCGGCCCGCCTTGCGGAAATGTCCGCGCCGCGCCCGCAGGGCTCCGAGATAGCCGTTCCACGTCGCCGTGTTCTCGCCCGTAAGCCGGCCGAGTTCGGCAACTTCGTGCGCGAAACCCGCCAGTTCCGGATTGACGACGGCGTCGGGGCGGAAGGTCGAGATCACGCGGCCGTCCCATTCGGCGGCGATTCTGCGGTGATGGGGGAGCGGATCGTTGGCGCCTTCGGTGGTCGCCAGCACCTCGATATTGAAGCGCTTGAACAGCGCGCGCGGACGGAACTCGGGCTTCGCCAGCGCTTCGCCGATCATGTCGTAATAGAGGTCGGCGGTGTCGGCGCCGAGGCGCACGCCGATGCCGAACACGGCCGCAAACGCGTGGTCGAGCCACAGCCGCGATGGCGTGCCGCGGAAGAGATGGTAGTTCTGCGCGAACAACCGCCACGCCGCGCGGCGCTCCGCCTTCGCCTCCGCACCCCTGTGCGGGACCCCGAGCGCCTCGAAGCCGATGCCCTGGCTGTAGAGCATTCTGAGGACGTAGTGGTCGGGCCAAAGGAACAGCGACGTGGCATCCTCGAACGGAGCATCGAGCGCGAACCAGGCCGGATCGGTGTGTCCGTGCGGGCTGACGATCGGCAGATGTTCCACCTGCGCGAACAGGCGCTGCGCGACGGCGGCGGTTTCCCCATCGGCCGGAAACAGGCGATCGGGATCGAGCCGCAGCGGAAAGGTCATGGGGGAACCTCGGTCGAGGGCTGTAACCTAGTCAAGCCCTTGCGCGAATGTCCAGCGTAGCCTTGCGTGGCGCGATCATGACCAGCCTGCTACGCTGAGGCCAGCCGACCCGCGGAGCGTGGAATGAAGGCTTTGTTGCGGCGCGCGCTCGGACTCACACCCGAGGGGCCTCACGTCCTGTTCCGGCGCCATGCGCTGGTCGTGCGGCTTTCGCACTGGCTCAACGCGCTGTGCCTGTTGGTACTGTTCATGAGCGGGCTGCAGATCTTCAACGCCCATCCGGCGCTCTATTGGGGCATCAGTTCCGATTTCGCCCACCCCATACTTTCCATGACCGCCGAGGACACCGACGCAGGCCTGAAGGGAACGACGCAGATCGGGCCCTGGCATTTCGACACCACGGGCTGGCTGGGCGCGTCCGACGTCGAGGGTTATCCCACGGCGCGCGGATTTCCCGACTGGATCACCCTGCCCGGCCCGCAATGGCTGGCGATGGGACGGCAATGGCATTTCGCCTTCGCCTGGCTGTTCGTTATCAACGGTATCGCGTTCTGGACATGGGCGATCCGGCGCGGACATGCCGGCAAAGACCTGTTGCCGACCCGGCAGGACATCGCCCGCCTGCCGCACGAAATCGGCGAGCATTTGAGACTCCGGTTCCCCAAAGGCGAGGCCGCCCGACGCTACAATTCGCTCCAGAAGCTCGCCTATTTCTTCGTGATCTTCATACTGGGTCCGCTGGTCGTGCTGACCGGGCTGACGATGTCGCCCACCATGGACAGCGCCTTTCCGGCGCTGCTCTGGATTTTCGGCGGACGCCAGTCGGCGCGCACCATCCACTTCATCTGCGCCTTCTCGTTTTTCGGATTCTTCATCGTTCACATCGTGATGGTCGTCCTGTCGGGCACCTGGAACAACCTGCGTTCTATGATCACCGGAAAATACGCAATCGAGGTCCGCGAGCATGACTGACCGACGCAAGTTCCTCGCCCGCGCCGGCGCCGGCGTCGCCGCCCTGGCGCTGGGCGGCTGCACGGACCTGTCGCAGAAGAAATGGGTGACCGGCATCCTGTCGGAGGTGGAAATCCTGACCCGGCGGGCGCAGCGACTGTTCGCGGGCAGCCATGCGCTGGCGCCGGAGTATACGAAGGCCGACATCGCGCCCGTCTTCCGCGCCAACGGCACTCTGGACCCCGATACGCCAAGCTACAACGCGCATGCGGCGAACGGCTTCCGGGACTGGCGAATCACCGTGGGCGGGGCGGTCCGCCGCCCGCTGTCGCTGTCGATGGCTGAGCTTCGCGCCATGCCGTCGCGCGCCCAGATCACCCGGCACGACTGCGTCGAGGGCTGGAGCTGCATCGGGCAATGGACCGGCACCCCGCTGGCGCTGGTCCTGGCGGCGGCGCACCCGACGGAAAACGCCCGCTACGTCGTTTTCACCTGTGCCGACAACATGGCCCAGCCGGGTTATCCTGCGCAGTACTATTATGAGAGTCTCGATCTGGTTGAGGCCACCCACCCCCAAACCATTCTGGCTTATTCATTAAATGGACAAGCGTTGCCGATCCGATACGGTGCCCCCGTGCGCCTGCGCGCCGAGCGACAACTCGGCTACAAAATGGCAAAATACATTCAGCGCATTGAACTTGTCCCAGGGTTCGGAGCCATCGCCGGCGGCAAGGGTGGTTACTGGGAGGACCAGGGCTACACCTGGTACGCCGGAATCTAGTCAGAAAGACCCCTTGTTCCCTGCGCACCGAAACCCGATATTCTTGGGTGCGTTGATTGGTGGTTGACTGATTCACCAGGTTTCGGGCGGGATTTCAGGAATGAAGCGCGTCATCGGCATGGTGCTCCTGGCCATCCTGGCGGCCGGCTGCACGACCAGCAAGGACCCGGAGGCGATCGCCCAGAACGATCCCTACGAGCCGACCAACCGCGCGATCTTCGATTTCAACATGAAAGTGGACAACGCCGTTGCCAAGCCGGTGGCCAAATTCTACAACCACGCGGTTCCCGAATTCGCCCGCGACGGCGTGCACAACTTCCTGACCAACCTGAACAAACCGGTGACGCTGGGCAACGACATGCTGCAGGCGAACGGGCCGCGCGTGGGCGAGACCCTGAGCCGCTTCGCGGTCAACACCACACTGGGCGTGGGCGGGTTCGTCGACGTGGCCACCATGATCGGCATTCCCGAACACGAGGAGGATTTCGGCCAGACGCTAGGCACCTACGGCGTCGGCGAAGGCCCTTATGTCGTGGTTCCGTTCATGGGCCCCGATCCGCCGCGCGACATGGCCGGCGACGTGGTCGACATCTTCATGGACCCGCTGACCTACGTGAAATTCCACGGTTCCGACACCTGGTACGCGGTGCGTTCGGGCGTCTCGATCCTGGATCTGCGGGCGCGCAACGTCGACAATCTGGAGACGATCGAGCGCACCTCGATCGACTTCTACGCCACGACGCGCAGCCTCTATCGCCAATACCGCAACGCCGAAATCCGCAACGGCAAGCCGGACACGACCGACACCGATACGCCGGAATTCGACGACACCGCAACTCCCGTCGCGCCCGCGACGCCGGCCCCGTCCAAGCAGTAAGCCCGGTTACTCGGCGGCGTCCGGAATCGGATCGCCCAAGAGGCGCGCATAGAACCGCTGCCAGCGGCGGCTCGTCCACAACCGGAAGCGGTCGAGATAGAGATAGATCACCGGCGTCGAGTAGAGCGTGAGAATCTGGCTCACGATCAACCCGCCCACGATCGAAATGCCGAGCGGCTGGCGCATCTCGGAACCGGTGCCAAACCCGATCGCGAGCGGCGTCGCGCCGAGGATCGCCGCGAAGGTGGTCATCATGATCGGCCGGAAGCGAAGCTGACAGGCCTCGAAGATGGCGTCGCGCGGGGACAGGCCCCGCTCGCGCTCCGCGAACAGCGCAAAATCGATCATCATGATCGCGTTCTTCTTGACGATGCCGATGAGCAGGATGACGCCGATGAAGGCGATCAGGCTGAACTGGATGGTGTTGTCGAGCTTGTTGGCGATCATGAGCGCGATGCAGGCGCCGACGCCCGCCGACGGCAGGGTGGACAGGATCGTGATCGGATGGATCAGGCTTTCGTAGAGCACGCCGAGCACGATGTAGATGGTGACGATCGCCGCCAGGATGAGGATGGGCTCGTTCGAGAACGAGTCCGTGAACACCCGCGCGTTGCCCGCGAACTCGCCGTGGACACTCACCGGCACATGAAGCTGGTCCATCGTCCGGTTGATGGCGTTGACTGCGTCGCTCAGGGTCTTGCCCGGCGCGAGGTTGAACGAGAACGTGGTGGCGACGAACGGTCCCTGATGATTGATCGAGAGCGGCATGGTGCCGGGCCCGTAGCTCGCGAACGCGGCCAGCGGCACCATCGTTTCGACGCGCGTCGAAACCGCCGCCCCGGTCGAGACGTTGCCGCGCGTCGTGGCGGTGAGCGCGTTGAGCTGCTGGTTGCGCACGGCGTCGTTGGCGACGTCGAGGGCCGTTTGAGCCGTGGTGCTCGAAAGCACGGTCGTGCCGGCGACGGCGGCGGTGGCTTGCGTGCCCGACACCGAGCCGCCGGCGGTCGAGACATAGATGTCCTTCAGCGTCTCCGGGCTCTGCCAGAACTCGGGCGCCACGCCCATGACGACGTGGTACTGGTTGAGGTCGTTGTAGATGGTCGAAACCTGGCGCTGGCCGAAGGCGTCGTAGAGGGTGTTGTCGATCTGGGTGGTGTTGACGCCGAGCCGCGCCGCGGTGGCGCGGTCGATGTCGAGCTCCACCTCCAACCCGGCATCCTGGCGGTCGGAGCTGACGTCCTCCAGTTCCGGCACGTTCTGCAAGGCGTCGGTGATCTTCGGCACCCACTTGTTGATGTCGTCGAGCGTGTCGCCGAGAATCGAATACTGGTAGCTGGCGTTGCCTTGGCGGGCGCCGAACCGCATGTTGCCCGCGCCGAACATCATCACGGTGGCGCCCTCCACCTTCTGCATCTTGCCGCGCAACCGCTCGATGACATCGTCGGTGGACATGCCGCCGCGGTCGGGCACCGACTTGAGCTGCACGAACGCGCTGGCCTCGTTCACGCTGCCGCCGCGCGGGCCGCCGCCCCCGCCGCCGGTGAAGCCCACGACGCTGTCGACTGCCGGATCCTTGGCGAGCGCCTGCACAACCTGCGTGAATTTCGATTGCATCGACTGGAACGAGATCGCCTGGTCGGCGCGGATGCGCGCCATGATCTGGCCGGTGTCCTCGGCCGGCATGAAACCGGCGGGCACATGCATGTAGAGAAAGATGTTGAGCCCGATCGGCAGGAAGAAAAGCAGGATGACGGTGGTGAGCGGATTGGCCAGCACCGCCCGCAAGGAACGGGCATAGGCGCGCTTGCCCCATTCGAACACCCGTTCCGAATTCCTCAGCAGCCAGCCCTGCTCGCCCTCGCCGCGCCTCAGGTCGAGGTGGCCGCAGAGCATGGCCGTAGTGGTCAGCGACACCACCAGCGAAATCGTGATGGCCGCTGCCAGGGTGACCGCGAATTCCTGGAAAAAGCGGCCGACGACGCCGCCCATCAGAAGGATCGGGATGAACACGGCGATCAGCGACACGCTCATGGAGACGACGGTGAAGCCCACCTCCTTGGTGCCGACCAGCGCCGCCTGGAATCGCGGCATGCCCGCCTCGATGTGGCGCGTCACGTTTTCCAGCACCACGATGGCGTCGTCGACCACGAAGCCGGTCGCGACGGTGAGCGCCATCAGCGACAGGACATCCAGCGTGAACCCCGCAAGATACATCACGCCGAAGGTACCGATCAGCGACAGCGGCACCGCCACTGACGGGATCACCGTGGCGCGCGCGTTCCTGAGGAACAGATAGACCACGAGCATCACCAGGAAAACGCTCATCAGCATGGTGATTTCGACGTCGTGCAGCGAGGCGCGGATCGAAGTGGTGCGATCGTTGGCGATGACGAGGTTGATCGACGGCGGCAGCGCCCGCTGCAACTGGGGCAGCGCGGCCTTCACGTTGTCGACCGTCTGGATGATGTTGGCGCCCGGCTGGCGGAACAGGATGACGAGGATGGCCGGCTTGCCGTTCGCCATGCCGAGGTTGCGCACGTCCTCGACGCCGTCGTAGACGCTGCCGACGTCCATCAGGCGCACCGCCGCTCCATTGCGATAGGCGACGATGAGGTTCTTGAAGTCGCCGGCGGTCTGCGCCTGGTCGTTGACGTAGATCTGGTAGCGCTTCGGCCCATCTTCCACCGCGCCCTTGGGGGCATTGGCGTTGGCGGCGGTGAGCGCGGCGCGAACGTCTTCGAGCCCGATGCCGTACTTGAACAGCGCCCGCGGATTGAGGTCGACGCGCACCGCAGGCAGCGACGAACCGCTGAGCTGGACCTGGCCGATGCCGTCGACCTGGCTGAGCTTCTGCTGCAGGATCGTGGAGGCGGAATCGTAGATCTGCCCCGGTGTCAGCGTGTCCGAGGTCAGCGCGAGGATCAGCACCGGCTGGTCGGCGGGATTGATCTTGCGGTAGGTGGGATTGGAGCGCAGCGAGGCGGGAAGATCGACGCGCGCCGCCACGATCGCCGCCTGGACGTCGCGCGCCGCGCCGTCGATGTCGCGGCCCAGATCGAACTGCAGCGCAATGCGCGTCGAGCCGACGGAGCTCGACGAGGTCATCTCGTTGACGCCGGCGATGGAGCCCAGGTGACGCTCCAAGGGGGTTGCCACGCTGGTCGACATCGTCTCCGGGCTGGCGCCGGGCATCTGCGCCTGCACGAAGATCACCGGCATGTCGACGTTCGGCAGCGGCGCGACCGGCAGAAGCGCGTAGGCGATCAGGCCCGCCAGGGCGAGCCCCATCGTCAGAAGCGTCGTCGCCACCGGACGTTCGATGAAGACGCGGCTGAAGTTCATGGCCGCACCGCGCCCGCCTGCGGTTCCGGGCCTTCGCCCTGCCCGCGCCGCAGCCGCTGCACCAGCCCGTCGAAATAGATGTAGATGACCGGCGTGGTGAACAGCGTGAGCATCTGGCTGACCAGCAGCCCGCCTACGATCGCCAGGCCCAGCGGATGGCGCAGCTCCGATCCCGTGCCGCTGCCCACCATCAGCGGCAGGGCGCCGAAGATCGCGGCCACGGTCGTCATCATGATCGGACGGAAGCGCAGGAGCGCCGCACGGTAGATGGCGTCGCGCGGCCCCAGGCCCTGATGGCGTTCGGCCTCGAGCGCGAAGTCGATCATCATGATGGCGTTCTTTTTGACGATGCCGATCAGCAGGATGATGCCGATAATGGAGACGATGTTGAGGTCGTGGCCCGTCAGGATCAGCATGAGCAGGGCGCCGATGCCCGCCGAGGGCAGCGTTGACAGGATCGTGACCGGGTGGATGAAGCTCTCGTAGAGCACGCCCAGCACGATATAGACGGTGACGATCGCGGCCAGGATCAGGAGAAGCTCGTTGCCGAGCGTCGACTGGAAGGCGAGCGCCGCGCCCTGGAAGGTCGTGTTGATCGAGGCTGGAAGGCCGGCATCCTGCTCGGCGGACTTGACGGCGTCGACCGCGGAGCCGAGCGAGTAGCCCGGCGCCACGTCGAACGAGACGGTGGCGGCGGGAAACTGCCCCAGATGGTCGTTTTCGAGCGGGGTCGGCGTTTCATCGACATTCGCCAAGGCCGCGAGCGGCACCTGGCCGCCGCCGGCCGAGGGGAGATAGACGTTGGAAAGCGAGCGCGGCGACTTCTGATCTTCGCTCGCAGATTCCAGGATCACCCGGTACTGGTTCGACTGGGTGAAGATCGTCGTGACGATGCGCTGGCCGTAGGCGTCGTAGAGCGCGTTGTCGACCGTCGCCGCGGTGATGCCGAAGCGCGCGGCGGTGTCGCGGTCGAGCTTGACGTAGGCCGCAAGACCCTTGTCGAGGAAATTGGTGGAGACGTCGGCCAGCTCCGGCCTGGCCTGCAACGCCTTGACGAAAGTGGGCACCCACTGATTGAGCACGGATGTGCTCGCGTCTTCGAGCACGAGCTGGTATTGCGCCCGGCCAATCGTGGATTCGATCGTCAGATCCTGCACCGGCTGGAGGTAGAGGGCGATGCCCGGCACCGAGCGCGTGGTGTCCGCGAGCCGCTCCAGCACGTCGGTGAAGCCCGCCGTGCGCTGGTCCTTGGGCTTCAGGTTGATGAGGAAGCGGCCGCTGTTCAACGTCGTGTTGGTGCCGTCGACGCCAATGAAGCTCGACAGGCTGTCGACGTCGGGGTCGCGCAGGATGGCGGCGGCGAGCGCGGCCTGGCGCTTGCTCATCTCGTCGAACGACACCGTGGGCCCGGCCTGGCTGATACCCTGGACGATGCCGGTGTCCTGCACCGGGAAGAAGCCCTTGGGGATCGCGATGTAGAGCAGCACGGTCACGACCAGCGTGCCCACGGCGACCATGAGCGTCAGCGGCTGATGATCCAGCACCCAGACGAGGCCGCGGTCGTAGGCGGCGACGAGGCGGGCGTAATACTCCTCGGCCTTGCGCGCCACGGCGCCCTGCTTGCGCTGCTCGGAGCGATGGCGCAGCAGCTTGGCGCACAGCATCGGCACCAGCGTCAGCGAAACCGCCGCCGAGATCAGGATGGTGATGGAAAGCGTCACCGCGAACTCGCGGAACAGCCGACCCACCACCTCCTGCATGAACAGAAGCGGAATCAGGACCGCGATCAGCGAAATCGTCAGCGAAACGATGGTGAAGCCGATTTCCTTCGATCCCTTCATCGCCGCCTCGAACGGCGTATCGCCGGCTTCGAGATAGCGCGAGATGTTCTCGATCATCACGATGGCGTCGTCGACCACGAAGCCGGCCGCGATCGTCATCGCCATCAGCGACAGGTTGTTGAGCGAATAGCCGAGCAGGTACATCGCCGCGAACGTACCCACGATGGAGAGCGGCACGCTCATCGAGGGTATGAAGGTCGCCGAAAGGTTGCGCAGGAACAGGAAGATCACCAGAACGACCAGCACCACGGCCAGCGCCAGCTCAAACTGAACGTCGGCCACCGAGGCGCGGATGGTGTTGGTGCGGTCGGTGACGACCGAAACCTGAACCGAGCCGGGCAGCCCCGCCTCGATCTGGGGCAGCAGCGCCTTCACCGAATCGGCCACGGCGATGACGTTGGCGCCCGGCTGGCGCTGGATGTTGAGGATGATCGCCGGCGTGGTGTTCATCCAGCTGGCCAGCTTGGTGTTCTCGGCGCTGTCGTCGACCGAGGCCACGTCCTTGAGGAACACCGGCGCGCCGTTCTTGTAGGCAACAACGATGTTCTTGTAGTCCTCCGGCGACTGGATCTGGTCGTTGGCGTTGATTGTGTAGGAGCGCGTAGGACCGTCGAAGCTGCCCTTGGGCGCGTTCGAATTCGCATTCGAGATCGTGGTCCTGAGATCGTCGATGTTGAGGCCGTAGGATGCCAGCGCCTGGATGTTGGCGCGCACGCGCACGGCGGGACGCTGGCCGCCGTTGATGCTGACGAGGCCGACGCCGGCAAGCTGCGAAATCTTCTGGGCGATGCGGGTCTCTGCCAGGTTCTCGACCTGGGTGATCGGCATCGTGTTGGAGTGGATCGCCAGCGTCAGGATGGGGGCGTCCGCCGGATTGACCTTGTTGTAGATCGGCGGCGCCGGAAGGCTCTGCGGCAGCAGATTGCCGCCGGCGTTGATCGCCGCCTGGACTTCCTGCTCGGCGATGTCGAGCGACAGGCTCAAGTCGAACTGCAGGGTGATGACCGAGGCGCCGCCCGAGGAGACGCTCGACATCTGTTTCAGGCCCGGCATCTGGCCGAACTGGCGCTCCAGCGGCGCGGTGACCGACGTCGTCATCACGTCCGGGCTGGCGCCGGGCAGAAAGGTCTGCACCTGGATGGTCGGATAGTCGACTTGGGGCAGCGCCGACAGCGGCAGGAATTTGTAGCCCAACAGCCCGAGCAGCATGATCGCCGCCATCAGCAGCGACGTCGCCACCGGACGCAGGATGAACGGGGCGGAGGGATTCATCGCCTTACGGCCCCGGCGGGGGTCCGCCACCGAACCCGCCGCCTCCGCCGCCGCGGCGCCCGCGCATGTTCTTCATGAAGGTCTGGCAACCGGTCGAGAGGCTGTCGCGGTTCTGCCTCAGGCACATGAACACCTCGAAGCCCTGCGAGCTGCCGCAGTACTTCTTGATGTCCTCGCTGCAGGCTTTCTCAAGCATGGCGCGGCGTTGTTCGCGCGAGGGCGTAGCCGCACCGGGCGGCGCGGCCGCATTCGCGGGAGGAGCCACCTTCTCTACCTTCTGGCCGCTCGGGATGGTCACCTGCGAGCCGTCATGCAGGCGGTCGGCGCCGTCGGTCACCACCGTTTCGCCGGGATTGAGCCCCTTCAGGATGTCGATGCGCTCGTCTTCCTGCTGGCCCTGCGTCACGGCGCGCATCGAAACGGTTTTGTCGGCCCCGACCACGAAGACAAAGTTGCCCTGGGCGCCGCGCTGGAGCGCGGCCGCCGGAATGACGACCTGGTTTTGCAACGTCTGCACCAGAAGGCGCGCGTTGACGAACTGGTTGGGGAACAGATGCCCGTCCGCGTTGTCGAACATCGCGCGCAGCTTCACCGTGCCGGTGGTGGTGTCGATCTGCGAATCGATGGCGGAGAGGCGGCCGGTGGCGATCTTGTTGATATTGGGATGGTCGTAGGCATCGACGCGCAGCGATTCGCCCGCGTTGAAGCGCGACAGGACCGGCATGATGTCGTCTTCGCGAATGGTGAAGATCACCGAAATCGGCTGCAACTGCGTGACGACCACGATGCCGTTGGTCTGGCCCGCCGAGACGAAGTTGCCGACATCGACCTGGCGGATTCCCGCCCGGCCGGCGACCGGGGAGGTAACGCGCGTATAGCCGAGGTTGATCGCCGCGGCATCGACATTGGCCTTGTCGGATTCGACGATGCCTTCGTCCTGCTTGACCAGAGCCTGTTGCGTGGCCAGAGCCTGCTGCGACGTCGCGTTGGTCGCCCACAGCCCCTGCTGGCGCTTCAAGTCGAGCCGCGCGTTCTGGAGCGAGGCGGAATCGCGGGCAAGCTGGCCCTTCGCCTGGTCGAGCGCAGCCTGGAAGGGCCGCGGATCGATCTCGGCGAGCAGGTCGCCCGCCTTGACCATCTGGCCTTCCCGGAAATCGAAGCGGATGATCTGGCCGGAAACCTGCGGGCGCACCGTCACGGTTGCGAGCGGCGTGACCGTGCCCAACCCATTGAGCGTGACGTTGATGGGCCCGCGCTCCGCCTTGGCGACGCCGACCGGCTGGGGTCCGCCCCTGCCGCCGAAGCCGTTCATGCTCGATTGGCTGCCCGGCAGCAGCCACCAGACGAAAAGGACGAGCAGGATGAGCCCGATGACGATCCACAGGGTCTTTTCGCCGCCGGGCAGATGGCGCGAGGACCACCCGCGCACGCGGCCCACCGCGCCTTTCGCCTGCTCGTAATAGTGGTTGGCTCCGCCGCCGGAACCGCGCCCCGGTTCCTCGAAGCTGCGCCGGCTGGTCTGCTCACTGCTCATCACGATTGTCCGATCCCGGCGTCCGCCCCTCGCCGGCCCACGATGGCTCTAACGTGCCGAAGCCCGTCAGCGGTCGGAATAACAGAGCACTTTTCGCGAAGTATGTCGAAATTGTCGCGAAGCGAAACGGGCGCGTGAAGGAAGTCCACGCGCCCGCCGGATCGAACGAAACCGGAACTGTCGCTACTGCCCAGCCGGAGCGGGAGCCGCTCCGCCGCCCTTCTGCTTGGCGAGGTCCACCAGCGCATGGTGGGCCTCGTTGAAGCCCTTCATCGAGAAGACGAGGTTATAGCGCTTGCCGTTCATCGAGATGATCTGCACCTGGGCCTTGGTGGCGCGGCCTAGCGAACCCATTACGTCGTTGCCGACGGCGCCCTCCACGTAGCAGCCCTGCTGATCGCAGCGCGTGAACTTCAAGACGCCCGACTTGTAGGTGTCGCTGCTGAGGACGAGCCCGTTCTGCAGCGCGACGCCGAGCGGAACGGAAATTTCCATCAAGTTGGCGTCGCGCGCGGGAAGGTAGGCGACCAGCACGCCGAGAATGCGCTGCTTGGTCTTCTCCACGATCCTGAGCTGCACCATCTGGCACGGCGCCATTTTGTTGGCCGGGAAGCACCTGACCGTCCAGTCGCCGTAGTCTTTCACGTCGGTCGGCTGCGCCGCTTTGTTGGCCTGGGCCGCCTGCTGCTGGGCGTCCTGCTGCGCCGGCTGCGGGGCCGGCTTGGCGGCGAGCGCAAGCGGGCTTGCCAGAAGCGCGGCGGCGAGAATTGCCGGAATACGGAACGAGGTCATGACCACAGTCTCCACCACCAGGATGAGCGCTTCGCATCGAAATGTTCGAAGGCCTTGCGCGCGTCAACGAAGCCCTTCGTCGAGAACGGAAGTTCGATCGTCTTGCCGTCCAGGCGGGCGACGCTGATCGACGAATCGCCCGCGGCGCTCAACGACGCCTGGATCGAATCGTCGTAGGGAACGACGGCGACGCAACCGCCTTCGGTGCAGGTCTTGTACTGATACGTCTTGATCTCGTTGCCGAACTTCAGTCCGAGCCCGGGTTCGAGCAGGACGTTCAGCGGCACGTTGACGGCAAGGACGGTGGATTCCTTCTTGTCCTTGTCGACCTCTTTCAGCACGACCAGGCTGGCGATCGACTGTCCGGACTTGGAATCGATGACGTCCTGCGTCATGCGGCAGGACGCGTCCTTCTCCTTCATGGCCGGGCAGATCAGGCGCCAATCGTCGAAGGCGGAGATGGTTGTCACATCGGGCGGTCCGGCCAGAACGCCCCGGCCGATCCAGCCTAACAGGGCACCGACGACGAACACGCCCACGCCGATCGCGGCTTTGGTCGCGATGGGAGGGATTCCGCCAGCCAATCGCGTCGACGGAGGAGGCATTTCGCTCATTTGAAGTTCGCTTTGTTGGAAGACAAACCGGTTTGTCGCGGCCTCGCGTATCCCATTTCTTGCCGAATCCTCAACGAAATTTTTCGTCAGGTTGGTTACCCGCAAGGCCGCGCGAAGGAACGGCGTTCGAACCGAAAAGTCAAGCCTGACAAGACTCTATCGCGTGACGACGAGCCCGGCTGGCTTCGCGCCCATTGCGACGAGCGAGCGCAGCGCAGCTTCAAAACCGGCCTGGGGCGCATTCGCCGCAGTCAGGACGAGGACGCCGTCGCTGAGACGCGCCTGCGAAGCACAGACATCCCCGGCCAAGACAGCCGCCCCGTCGATGAGGACCAGATCGCAGCACCGCCTCAAATAGGCGACCGCTTCCGGCAGGCGCGGTGCACCCCAGACGGCCCCTCCGGCAGGCAACAGATGGGCATTTGTGCGGCGGTCCTTGAGGACAACGCCGGCTATCGGCGCGCCGCCCAGGAAAGCCGCGAGCCCGGTCCCGGCCGCACCGGGCACCGAGCGGCCCTGGTCGCCGTCCACCAGCAGCACGTTCAGACCGCCAAGCGCCGCGATGCGCGCCAGGCTGAGAGCGATGACGGACTTGCCAACATCCGTTGCGGCCGAAGTGAGCATCACTACGCGCGCCGGACCGCCCGGCATCGGGCGAAGGCTGCGCGCCAGCGCCGCGAGGGCCAGGCCGTAGGCCGAGCCGGGGTTGTCGGCGAGCCAGTCGGCGACCCGCATGTCGCTGGTGGCGGAGAGCGTCGCGAGCACGGGCGGCAAAGCCACCGGCTGCGGCAGCGGCGCCGGCTCGGGCATCGCGGCGGGCGCCACCGGCGCCGTGCGGACCGGCGGTTGGCGCAGATCGCTCTCCGGCAGGGAGCCCTGAAAGCGCTCGGCGAGGAGCGCCGCGAGAATGCCGAGCAGCAGACCGGCGGGAAGGGAGGCGGCGACGAACAGCATGCGATGCGGCGAGGACGGCGCCGAGGGCACCGGCGCGGTCGAGATCACGCGGGCCTCGGGAACCTGGATGTCGTCCTGGTCCTGCACGGCGCGCAGGCGCGTGACGAAGGACTCGTACATGGTCCGCGTCGAGGCGAGGTTGGCCAGCAGCGAGTTGAGCTTGATGCGGGCGATATTGTCGGCGCGCGCCTGATGTTCGACGCGCTCCAGGCTCGCCTCGATCGAACCGACATGCGCGCGGGCGACTTCGAGGTCGCTCTGCATCGAGCCCGCCACGGAGGCGACTTCGCGCGCGATCTTGGCCTCGAGATCGCGCTTCTCGTTGCGGATCGCGATCATCTTGGGATGGTTGGGCCCGTAGCGCGAGGCGAGATCGGCTTCCTGGCGCACCAGTTCGGCTTCCTGGGTCCTGAGGTCGCCGATCATCTTGGAGGTGACGACCTGGGTCACATCGGCCGCGTTGCCGGTCCTGGCCAGCGCCGCGACGCGGTCGTAGGCCGCCTTCTTCTCGGCGAGATCGGATTGCGCCGCCACCAGTTGCGCATTGATGGCGACGAGCTGCTGGTCGACCAGCGACTTGCCTTCCTCGGAATCGACCAGATCGTTCTCGGATTTGTATAGCTCGACCGCAGCTTCCTGGATCTGCACCTGCTGGGCAAGCTGGCGCATGCGCTCCGACAGCCAAGAAGCCGCCCGGCGCGAGGCCTCGATCTTGGTGGCGACCTGATCCTCGGTGTAGCTCTGGGCCAGCGTGTTGGCGATGAGCGCGGCCTTCCGCGGGTCGTTGGCCGTGAAATTCACGTCGATGGAGGTCGAAAGGCCCAGCGCGCTGACGTCGAGACGGCTCAGGAACGCGTTGACGATCGCATCGCGCGCGTCGCCCATCCGGCCGCCGGGTCCGCCCAGCCAGTGCAGCGGGTTGAGATCGACCGACGACCTGTCGAGAGCCGCGTTGAACTCCGGATCGGCATAGAGCCTCAGCTTGCCGATCACCTTCAGCGCGAGGTCGCGCGACGACAGCACCTGAATCTGGTTCTGCACCGACGACGGATCGGTCGGCAGCGCCGAGAGCACCGACGAAACGTCGGCGACGTTGTTCTTGCGCTGATCGAGCATGACGATCGCCGAGGTCGAATAGAGCGTCGGCATCGCCATGACCACGAGCGCGGTCAGCGCGATCGTCGCAAGCGTGATGTTGCGGATCAGCAGCCGGCGCCGGCCCACGACGCGCAGTAAGTCGGCGAGACCGAAACGGGCCTCGGGCGACGCAAGAGTCGGCGCGTGGGTGGACATCGAATCGTCAGCCTGCGCCTTGGTTTAACCTTGCGAGGGCTGAAGAAGGGTTAACGCTGCGCCCGCCCGTACACCGGCCCTTCCGAATCGGGCGCACCCTGTACGACCGGCAGGAATTCGAGAACAGTATCAATGCCTTCTGCCGTCGCGCCGGCAGCCCTGGCAGCCGCCCGGAGAACGGCGGGATCGTCCCAGGGAAGGTCCTCGTAAACGCCGCAGGCGTAGCGCGGACCGGACAGGAGCTGCGGAAACAGCGCGACCTCCGGGGCTGCGGTGACGGCAGGGCGCGGGCGCACGCCCAGCAGGGCCGCGGGCAGATCGGCGGTCAGGGCCAGGTGGCAGATCTGGGTGGCGCGCGGGTTGATCTCGATGAGATGGGCCACGCCCGCCGCATCGCGCACAAAATCGAGGCCGTGCAGGCCACTCAACCCGAATCGCGCCGCGATCTTGCGCGCAGCCCTTTCCATGTAGGGGCAGTCGACGCGCTTCATGCGGCTGGCGGGACCGGTAGCGCCGTTCCAGTCGACCACGCCCATGTGGAGGCTGGCGAGCACCTCGCCGTCGCGGGCCGCGAACACGCTGGTCGCCGGCTTGCCGGGAACGAACGCCTGCACGTTGACGAGCGCCGGGCGCGGCGACATCGCCTCGCGCAGGAAGTGCAGGTCGCGGCGGCGGAACGCGCGTGCCAGGCTGACGAGGCGCGGCGGCGGCCCTTTCAGTTCGCCGTAGGCGCGCTCGGCTTCGTCTCGCGTCCGCTCGATCCTGACCCCACCGCCGCCCCAACTCGCGTCGGTTTTCATCACGCACGGAAGACCTGCGCGATCGAGGCTTTCCGCAAGCTCGGATTCGTCGCCGACGGCGATGGTGAGCGGAGCTTCGATGCCTTCTTCGCGCGCCGCCGCGATGGAAGCGCTTCGGGTCATGAGCACCGCGTAGCTTTCGAGGCGCCCCAGCGAACGGCGCAGCAGCGGTTCGAACCCATCGAGCGCGAGCAGCACCGCCAGCGCGCGGTCGTCGCAGGGCACGACAAGGTCGGGTTCGGCGGCGCAAATCGCGCGTGCGAACGAGGCGTGCGGTTCGAGCGGCGCGTAGCGATGCACGTGCTTGGGATAACGGCTGACGGCCAGCACGTGTTCGCGCGGGGCCACCGCCTCCACGCATGCGCCGAGCACCACAAACGCGCCCGCCAGCCGCGCCGCGGACGGCCAGTTCACAGTGGTCGCGAGGAGAATCTTCGCCACGCCCGCTAGGCCTCCGCGTTGTGCCAGCCGGCATTCAGCCGCGTGATGGCGGCGTCGGCGATGCGGCGATACTGCCGGTCCGACAGAAATATCTGCAGGAAGATGATGGCTGCGAGCGAGGGCCGGTAGCAGCCGCGCAACACGGCGTTGAGGTAAAGCGTCAGCGCTTTGCCGCGATCGTTCATCGCCGCGTACTTGGCGTAGGCCCAGCCGAGGCAGCCGTAATAGGCACGCGCCGGGATGCGCGGGCGAAGCTCCTCGATCCACGCCTTCATGCCGGCGCAGCGGCGGCCCGCCGACAGGCGGTCGGGGTCGCTCAAGTCCTTCCAGATCACGCCGGGCCGTGCGGCCATGAGGAATCGGGTGCCGGCGAGCGCGGCGCGGATGGCGAAATCGGTGTCCTCGGCCGCCGGGAGGTTCTCATGGAAACGGATGCTGCGCGCCAGCGCGGTCTCGGTGACGATGGTGCTGGTCGGCAGGAACCCGCGATCGCAGAGCAGGTAGGTCGCCATGTCCTCGCCTTCGCGGATGGCGCGCGGCGGCTTCAGCAGCGTGCAGCCCTCGCCCCGGTCCACGACGATGCGGGCATAGCCAGCCGTGCCCGGCGAATTCTCGAGCAGTTTGCGCATCGCCGACAGATGATGCGGCAGGAAGCGGTCGTCGGAATCGAGGAAAGCGACGTAGCGCCCGCGCGCGCGATCGATGCCGGTGTTGCGGGCCGCACCGCCGCCGCGGTTCTCCTGGCGCACGAAGACAACGCGCGAATCGGCGATCTCGCGCACGACGGCCTCGGGATCGTCGCTCGAGCCGTCGTCGACCACGATGATCTCGAAATCCTGCACCGTCTGCATCAGCACCGACTGCAAGGCGGCGCGCAGCGGATCGGCACGGTTGTAGACGGGAATCACCACGGAGAAGAAGGGCGTCATGGCCGGACCCGGTCGAGCCGATAGAGCATGGCGAGCATCATGAGGTAGGCGACCCAGGCGACGCCGTCGCCTTCGAGGAAATCGGTTTCCATCAGGTTGTGCAGCACCAGGAAGACGAACAGCGCGAACAGCAGCGCCTTCGTGCCCGTGTCGCCGCGCCGCCAGAAGGCGATCGCCGGGGCCGCGATGAGCGCCGCGAAGGCCAGCACAAATCCGACCGCGCCGACGGTGACGAGAATCTGCAGATAACCGTTGTGGCCGTGGCTGGCTTCGCTCACCCAGTTGCCGACGTAATTGTGCAGCGGCGAGACGCCGCCGGTGTTCGAAAAAGTGCCGAAACCCGCGCCGAGCGCCAGATGATCGCGGATGAAGGCCACCTCGGCACCCCAGATTTCGGTGCGCCCGGTGAACTCCTGCGGATCGCCGAACAGGCGCAGGATGGTGTTCTGATCGGCAATGACGAACGCGGCGGCGGCGGTAGCGGCGAGCGTAACGGCGACGACGGCGATGGCGCGGTCGATCTCCCGCTTCCAGGCGAGGCGATAGACGCCCGCTGCGGCGATCGCGACCGCGAGCAGGCCCAGCGAGGACTTTGATCGCGTCATCACGGTAAGGGCGAGCGCGGCGGCGGCCACGATGATGTCGAACAGCTTGCGGCGCAGCGACGGCGACGGCGAGAACAGGAAAATCAATGCCGTCATGGCGCCGACCGATCCGGCGATGTTCTTGTGGGCATAGAGTCCGCGCCAGTCGCCCACGAGTTGGGCGTCGGCTTCGCCCGGCAGATGCACGGCGGTGGCGACGAACCTGATCGAAGCGATGTTGACGGCGAGGATCGCCAGCAGCACCCAACGCCAGATCGCCAGAGCCTTTTCCGTCCCCACCATCTCGATGCTGAAAATCGCCGAGACGAACAACACGAAGGAAAGCCCCGCGCGGCGCACGGTGACGAGCGGTTCGGGCGACCACAACGCGCTTGCCGCGCACCACAGCAGTAACACTAACAGGAGCGGCGGAAGCGCGGCGAACGCCTCGACGCCCTGGCGGCGCAAGGCGGTGAGCATGATCGTGGCGAATACGGCGAGATAGCAGACCTGGCGCAGCGCATCGCCCGCTCCTGTCGCCTCCACCGTGCCGGCGAGCGCGGCCGGTGGCGGCGGCGAGAACGGCGACAATCCCACGAAGGCGAGCAGCAGGAAGGCAAGGAACGAGCCTTGCGCGATCCAATCGTGCGCGCGGGATTGCCTGAGGATGAGCGCGTCAGTCGCCATGGCTTGCGCCATAGGGAGCGGCGCGCCGGCCCATCAGAGCGGCGAGCTTGCCGAGGTTGCGGAAGAAGCGCCGGAGCGCGTCGGCGGCGCGATGGGGCACGGCTGCCAACAGCACCGCCAGCAACGGCGTCAGCAGCAGCGCCGAGGCGATCTTGGCGCCTTCGGCGAGCCAGGCGGACGCCTCGTGCCGGTATTTGAGGAAGATGCGCATGTCGGCGTTGCCGATGGCGTAGGCTCGGCGCAGTACCCAGTCGAGAGTCATGCGGCGCTCGGGCAACGCCCCGCGCGCGACTGCCTCGTCGGCCCAGGCAAAACGCCCGCCCGCGGCCTTCACGCGCTCGAAGAAGTCGCGATCCTCCCCGCCCGACAGCGCGAACGCCGGATCGAACCAGGGCTCGCCGAGCTTGTCGAGGCAGGCGCGCGTGACCAGCAGATTGCCCGCGCCTTCCAGCATCGCGACCGGTCCGGTCGGACGGCGGATGTCGCAACTGCCGTCGAACCCGGCCGCCCAGCGGCTCTTCTCGTGCGCGCCTTCGAACAGAATGGAGCCCGCCACCACGTCCGCGCCGGTGGAGGCTTGCACGCGCACCAGCTCCGCAAGCCAGTTGGGCGACGGCCATTCGTCGTCGTCGATCATCGCGAGCAGACGGACATCGGGGTAGCGCAGCGCCGCCTTGACCAGCGCGTTGCGGGCCTGGGCAATGCCGCGTTCCTCCGCCACGAGAGGATCGAGCGGCCAGCGGTAGCGGGCGCAGATCGCGCGGCAGAAATCGTAGCCCGCGTGGGTTTCGGCGTCGTTGTCGGCCACCAGCACCAGAACGCGGGCATCGGTTTCGAGTTTTTCGAGAGCGCCCAACAGGCGACCGAGGCTGGCGGGGCGTTTGAACGTCGGGATGGCAATGGCGATCTCAGGCAAACCTTCGCCTCCAGCGGGCCGTCATCGGGAAAACCGTGGCGGTGATCACGATCTCGCCGGCCACCACGCCGCCCAGCGAGGCAACCGGCCCGAATGCCAGGAGCAGAACGAGACACAGCGCGAGCGTGACCGCGCCCGCATAGGCGCTGATCCGCGCCAGCGCCGGATAACTTCCCGTCGCCTGCAGGAACACGGTCTCGGGCGTGCGCACTACGCGCAGCGCGGTGACGGCGATCCAGAAGGCCAGCACGACCAGCACTTCGGGTACGCCGTAATGCTTGAGCAACAGGTGCGGAAACCAGACCACGAGCACGGCCGACAAAAGGATGGTGGCGGCCAACACTGCACCCGTTGCCGTTCGAAATTCGTTAACCACGCGGAAGGCGCCTTTTAGGTCGCCCGCGCCGATGCGCCGGGCCATGACCGGCTGGTCGATGTCGGGAAGAGCGCCGAGCACCAGGGACGCCGGCCGCATGAACAGGGCGCCCAGCGCCAAGAGGCCGAAAGCGCCGGGTCCGGAGACGAACGTCACCAGATAGGCGTGCGCGTTGGCTGCGACTTCGGTCAGGACCACGCCGAGCAGCGACCACCGGCTCACGTCGCGCCACAATGGGACGTAGGCCTTCAGCGTGGGTGCCGCGGCGGCCCTGGCCAGTTCGAACAGATGATCGGCGCCGAACGGGATCATCGCGGCGGCGGTCGCGAACACCAGAACCACCGCGGCGTTGTGCATCGTGAGCCCCCCGGAAACCGCAAGCGCCGCAAGGCCCGTCACCAGCAATCCGCCGTAAAAGACGTCGGATGCCGCAACGTCCTCGATGCGGCCCTGCAGGTTGGACAGGCTGCGGGCGAAGCCGCGGACGGTCTGCAGCGATCCGTAGAGCCCGAACAGGAGCGTGGTTGCGACACTCGCCTGCGTCGAGGCCATCAGCGCCGCAACCGCGATGCCCGCCAGCAGCGCGACCACGAGACTCGCCTTCCTGAGCGTGAAAATCTCGGCGCGCGCCGTGGCATCGTCCTTGCCGCGGGTGAGGAAGGCCGGCGCCCCCAGGAGCGAACCGGACGCCCCGAGGCAGAACGGCACCACGATCATCAGGAACGAGAACTGCCCGAAGTCGTGGGGCTTGAGCATCCTGAGGAACAGGACCGACGCGACGAAATGCGCCGCCGACACGGCGACCGGCCCCAGCGACGACAGGCCGTAGCGGTAGCCGGTGCGCCACAGAAGCGCGAGCCGGCTTTCGGCGCCTGCAATCTGTCCCGCGGCCGACATGGCGGTGCTCACGCCGCAGCGGCGCCGCGCGTGCGCAGCAGCAGCATGGCGATCGCGATCGGGTTGGTGACGAGATAGCGCCAGAACAGGCGGCGAGGTTCGCGCAGCAGCCGGTGCAGCCACTCCAGGCCGTTTCTCTGCATCCACTGCGGCGCGCGGACATAGTCGCCGGCGGCGAAGTTGAAGCAACCGCCGCAGGTCACGCTCCAGCCGGCCTTCAAGCGCGCCTTGTTGCGCGTGCAGAACTCGTATTCCTTGGGCACGCCGAGGCCGACCCACACGACGTCGGCGCCCGAGGCGTTGATCTCCTCGCACACTGCCGCTTCGTCCTCGGGGCGGAAATAGCCGTTGCGGCGGCCCACGATCTCCACGCCCGGATAGGCCTTGGCGAGCGCGGCGGCGGCGCGGGCATTGATCTCTTCCGTTGAGCCGAGCAGGTAGAATTTAAGGCCGAATTCCCGCGCCGCGTTGGCGGCGTCGAACAGGAAATCCGTGGTGGCGCTGCGTTCGGGAACGGGCGTGTGGGTGAAAAGCCTGGAGGCGACGACCACCGGCTCGCCGTCGGCATGGATCAGATCGGCCTTGCCGAAGGTCGCGCGGAACTCCGAATCCACCGCCGCCATCGCGATCGCATGGCCGTTGGAGGCGAACACCAGCCGCGGCGAGCGGCGCCCGCCGCGCGCGGCCAGACAATCGCCGACCATCAGGCCGCCGAGTTGGCGGCGCGACACGCAGGCGGTGGCGATGCCTCCGACCGTGACCCGGCTATAGACGCGCGCGCCGGAGCGGCGTTCGGTCCGGCGCGGTTCGGCGGTGGGAAGGGCGTGCGCACTCATCAGCAGGCGTTCCTGTGGCGGAAAACTTCGAGCGGCGTGCGGAGGAGGATCTCGACATCGAGCGCCAGGCTTGCGTGGCGCGCGTACCAAAGGTCGAGGTCGATCCGGCGCGCCATCAGTTCGACAGTCGGCGTCGGGCCGCGGTGGCCGTTGACCTGCGCCCAGCCGGTCATGCCCGGCTTCACCGCCTGGCGGTGGCGGTATTGGCGGATCATCGCGCCGTAATGGGAATCATGGGCCTGCGCGTGGGGGCGCGGACCGACCAGCGACATATCGCCGGCGATGACATTGATGAGCTGCGGCAGCTCGTCGAGGCTGTAGCGGCGCAACCAGCGGCCCACGCGCGTGACGCGCGGATCGCTTTCACGCGCCTGGACGATGGTTTCGCCATCCTCCAGCACGTTCATGGTGCGGAATTTGAGGATGCCGAACGGACGGCCGCAGATGCCGTTGCGCTTCTGGCGGAACAGCGCGGGTCCGCGGGAATCGAGGCGGATCAGCAAAGCGATCGCCGCGAACAGAGGGGCGAGCAGGAGCAGCGCCGGCACCGCCACGATCAAGTCGAGCGTGCGCTTGAGCGCTCCGCAACCCCAGTTTGCATCGGTGTTGACCGGCACGAAGCGCGCCTCGGTGCCGGCGGGCAGAAGCGTGAAGAACGGCGGCAGCTCGGCGAGCGCGAAGTCGACGACTTCCGCGCCGGTGAAGCTGATGGCGTCCTGCTTCTGGTGCGTGCTCACGGCGGTCCCGCAAAAAGACTTCGGGACCTAGCGGCTGCACGAGGCGAGCCAGCCTTCCGGCTCGGAAGCGTCTCACTTCGCGACGCCTGCTGCTCATCGTTGAGCCTTGCCGGCACAAGCCCGGCCGGCCGGTTTCAATTCGGAACAGGCGGCTTGGTTAAGCGCGGCCGCGCGCATGCCGGAATGCCGATGCGAACGGGAAGCGCTGGCAACTGACCGATAGCGGCAAAGTTCGCGCCTGGCGAGCATCATGCTGGGGTGCCGTTATAGTTGCACGACAAAGGCCGGTTAACCTCGCGGCGCAATTTGGAATGAAAATTACCCTAAGTTCGCTTCAACTGACGGCTGCACGAAGGGGCGCCGTGAGGGACGGCGAAGAGATGCGAACGGCAAGAGGGAGAGGTTAGACAACGAACGGACAAAGGCATTTGACAATGTCGAGGAATACGGAGAACGGCACCCCGAATCCGCTTGATGTGGCGCTGGGTTCGCGCATCCGCTTGCGGCGGCGGGAACTGGGACTGTCGCAGGAACAGCTTGCGCGCGAAGTCGGCATAACCTTCCAACAGGTGCAGAAATACGAGCACGGCAGCAACCGCGTGAGCTTCTCGCGGCTGGTTGAAATCGCGCGCGCGCTTTCGTGCGGCGTGATGGATCTGGTCGGCGATCTGGACACCGCACCGCGTTCCAGCCTGTTCACGGAGCACATGGTGCGCTTGAACGAGCCTGGCGCGGCCGAGCTTCTGGAAGCGTATTCGGCCATCACCTCGCCCAGACACCGGCGCGCGATCCTCAATCTCGCCAGGCAACTGGCGCAGAGCCGGCCCGCTTCCGATTATGGCTACGACGAGGAGGAGCCGGAACCTGAACCCGAACCCGCTTAACCGCTGTTGCGCAAGCCCGCGGAGACGCCGTTGATCGACATGTGGATGGCGCGCGATGTGGCCTCGCTGTCGTCGCCGGCGCGCCGGCGGCGCAGCAGGTCCACCTGCAGGTGGTTCAGCGCATCGATGTAGGGCAGCCTGAGCCGGATCGAGTTCCTCAACTTGGGACTGCGCTCGAGCAGCGCCGACTGCTCGCTGAGGGCCAGGATCGCCTCGACGGTGGCGTGCCATTCCTGCTCGATCCGCGCGAACACGCTGCGCGCCAGCGCCTGGTCGTCCACCAGGCCGGAATAGCGCCTGGCGATGGCGAGACTCGATTTTGCCAACACCATCTCCATGTTCGAAATGGTCGTGCGGAAGAACGGCGACGTCCGGTAGAGCGGCCTGAGCGATTCGATTCCCGTCTCGCGCGCGGCCGTGCCGAAGCCGAACCAGCCCGGCAGCATGACGCGCGCCTGCGACCACGAGAACACCCAGGGGATCGCCCGCAGATCCTCGATTCGCGTCGACGACGTGCGCGAAGCGGGACGGCTGCCGATCTTCAAGTCGGAGATTTCCGGCAGCGGGGTTGACTGGCCGAAGTAGTTCTCGAAACCGGGCGTTTCGTAGACCAGCGCGCGATAGGCGCGGTAGGCGGCCTCGCTCATCACCGAGAGCATGACGGCGGCTTCGCCGTCGGCGGCGTCGGTTTCGTGGTTCAGCTCCGAAAGCAGCGTGGCCACGATCATGGTTTCCAGGCTCTTGCGGCCGATTTCGGGATCGCCGTACTTGGCCGACACGACTTCGCCCTGCTCGGTGATGCGGATGCCAGTGGCCGACGTCTCGCACGGCAGCGCCCGGATGGCGTCGAAGCTGGAACCGCCCCCGCGCCCCACCGCGCCGCCGCGACCGTGGAAGAAGCGCATCGAAATGCCGTTCTGGATGCCGAGCTCGGTCAGACCCGTGACGGCGGAACGGATCTCCCAGTTCGAAGTGAAATAGCCGCCGTCCTTGTTGGAATCGGAATAGCCGATCATCACCTCCTGGACCGAGCCCTGCCCTTCGAGCAGCCGGCGCACGAACGGCTGCGAGAACCAGGCGCGCATGATGTCGGTGCCGGCGCGCAAATCGGCGACGGTTTCGAACAAGGGAACGATGCGCAACGCGGCGCGGGGGACTTCGCCCGGGGTGAACAACCCCGATTCCTTCATCAGGGCGGCGGTCTCGAGCAGATCGGAAACGCTCTCGGTGCGCGAAATCACGTAATTGGCGATGGCGCCCGCGCCGAAATGCCGGTGCAGTTCGGCCGCCTTGTCGCCGATGGCAAGCTCACGCTCCGTCGCCTCCGAGTAGCTGCGGTAGGGCGAGCGCAGGAGCCGCGGGCCGGAAAGCTCGTCCAGCAGCAGGCTGACGCGGTCCGGTTCGCGCAATCCCGCGTAGGAGGAGACCGCCCCCGCGGTCGAGAGCAATTCGCCGAGCACCTCTTCGTGCACAGCCGAGTTCTGGCGCAGATCCATGACGGCCAGATGGAAGCCGAAGGCACCCACGGCTTCGCGCAGGTTCAGCAGCCGCCCCTCCGCCAGATCGGCATCGCCGTTGTCCTTGAGGGAGTCGACAATCGCGGTCAGATCGGCTTCGAAGTCCTCGGGGCGGGGATACGCTTCCGCCTCGAAACGCGGCGCCAGAGCGGGGCCGCGTCCGACGAGCCGCGTGCGTGTGGCGGAAAGGCGCGAATAGCAGGTGATGAGCGCGCGCCGGTAGGGCTCGTCCAGCTGGTGGCGCGAGGTGTGCTCGGGCGCCGCGGCGAGCTTCTTCAGCGCCGCGCTCGTTCTCACGAACTCGTCGGCCAGCGACAACTCGCTGCCGAGCGTGTTGACCTCGCGCAGATAGTGGTCGAGCACGATCTCGGCCTGGCGGCGCAGCGCGTATTCGAGCGTCTCGGCCGTGACGAAGGAATTGCCGTCGCGGTCGCCGCCCACCCAGGAGCCCGGCTTGAGGTAGGACACCACCGCGCCGTTGAGCCCGTAAAGTCGCGCAATCCGGCGCTTCACCAAGGGAAGCTGGGTGAGGAACGTGCGTGCGAAAACCGCCACCGCGTTCTCGATTTCGTCGGTCACGTGGATGCGCACGGCGCGGAACATGCGCGTCTGCCACAGGGTGCGGATTTCGCGCTTCAACTGGGCCTCGATCTCGTCGCCCTCGCCTTCGTGCAGGTTGGCGGAATCGAGCCTGACCAGCAGGTCCGCGATGTCGGCCTCGCGGTCGAGGATCGATTTGCGGCGCACTTCGGTGGGATGCGCGGTGATCACCGGCGACAGCAGCGCGCGCGAAAGATACGCCCCGACGTTCCTGGCGTTCACGCCGGCATGATGTTCGAGCTGGCGCAGCGGTCCCGGACCCTGGTCGTTGCGCGCAACGTGATCGTCGGCGATGTTGGCGAGCTGGGAGAAGATCGAAAAAGCGCGGATGAGGACGGCGGTTTCATGCGGCGACAGCCGGCTGAGCCGCTGATCGAGCGGAACCTCGCCGGCGCCGCCGCGGTGCTCGCCCACCGCCTGGCGGCGCAGGCCTTCGACGATCTCGTAGTCGGCCTGGCCGCGCTTCAGGCTTTCCGGGTCCTGGCCGTACTGCTCGCGGATCACGGCGCCCAGGATGCGGCCGAGGAGGCGGATGGTTTCGTGGCTGTCGAGTTGCAGGCCGGGGGCGTTCATGCGCGGGTCCTTGAGCCCACACGTAAGCCCAGCCCGGCACCCCCGCGCAACAGAAAACAGCGCCCCTAATGCATCATGAAGACCGGAATCTTTGGGTGGGACACGATGTGGTGCGTGACCCCGCCGAAGATCGATTCCATCAGGCGGCTGTGGCCGTAGCCGCCCGCTACCAAGAGGTCGAAGCCGTCGCCGGCGGCGGTGTCGAGCAGCACTTCGGCGACGCCCGCCTCGCCGCGCACGAGCAGCCGGTGCGTCGCGGTGATGCCGTGCAGGGAAAGATACGCCGCCACGTCGGCTCCGCCAGCGGGCGGCGCGACTTCCTGGACCGATATCACGTCCACCGCCTCGGCCCGCTTGAGATAAGGCAGCGCCGCGGTCAGCGCGTGCGCCGAGGCCAGGCTGCCGTCCCAGCCCACCGCGACGCGGCGGCCGATCTCGGCCGGCGCACGCTCGGCCGAGAGCAGGACCGGGCGCTCCAATTTCGTCAGTGTACGGACGAATGCTTCCTGAACCTCGGAGTCGTCGGTCTCGCGAATGGGAGGAAACACGACCACATCGGCCAGGCGCGCCTCGCGGTCGAGCGCCCGCGGCAGGTGACCCACGGATTCCAGGTAGGAGACGGTGACGCCGTCGCCGCAACGCGGCGTCCCGACGATGCGCACGCCCGTTTCCGACGCCACGGAGGCGAGATTGGCCTTGGCGGCCTTGGACGAGGCCTGCTCCAGGTCCGTCGCTGTGTCGATCAGGTCCTGCACGATGTCGGGCGACAGCGGCAGCTCGCCGTAGGGAACGGCTTCGCGCGGATCGGCGTGCACGAACAGCGCCACGACATGGGCATCGAACGGCTTGGCGGCGGCGAATGCGGCAGCCAGCGCGAAACGGTCACGCGCGACTCCCGCCACGGGTACGACGAATTTGACGAAGGACATGACGGCACCTTTCGCAACAGGTCATCGCAAACGCGCGCGCCGCGCATTGAGAGTTGTCAAATTGGAACAACCGCGGCTAGTCGCCGCCCTCGGCGATGGCCGCAAGTCCTTTGAGATCGCGGATCACGATGCGCCGCCGGCTCGGCGTGGCGATGATGTTCTGGCGCTTCAATTCGGAAAGCGCCCGGCACGTGGTTTCGATGGTCAGTCCCAGATAGTCGGCGATGTCCTGGCGCGACAGCGGCAGATCGAGGGTCTGCGGATCGCCGCTGCGGCGCTCCATCTCCAGCGCCATGAAGAAGGAGGCGACCCGCTCCCTGGCGCTCTGGTGGCCCAGCATGGCGACATGACGCTCGGCGGCCGCCAGCGCGTTGGAGAGCATGGCCAGCCGCTTCTGGCTCAGGTCCGGATCTCCTTCGCTGAGGTGCGCGATGCAGACTCGCGGGCAGCGCAGCGCCACCACGTCGCCTACGGCCTCGGCCGTGGCGGTATACTCGCCCGACAGTTCGATTCCGAAAGTCTCCCCCGGCAGCAGGAAATTGACGATCTGCCGCCGCCCGTCGGCGAAGATGCGCGAAAGGCGTACCGCGCCTTCGATCACCTTGTAGGAGAAGCGCGCCTCGTCACCCTTGGCGTAGATCGTTTCGTTGCGCGCGAAGCGGGCCGCCGTTCCCGTCTCGGCCATCTCGCTTCTGCTGATGCAGCCTTCGTCGGCGAAAAAGCGGCAGCCGCGTTCGCAGGCGGCCGGACGCGGATTTTCCAGGACGGGCGCGGCGACGGTTCCGGCAAGTTTGCGCTGCATCTCGAACCAGGGACCCTTCGAACTCGAGAGCGGCGGCGGCGGGCCGCCGTTCTCGATTCGATGATAGCCCCGGTAGGCGGCTTTTCGCAAAACGTGCCTCCCGCCGGCTTGATTTCCCCTGCGTCAGTCGGCGGCGCTTACAGTTTCAGCGAGGCGCGCACCATGCCGGGCGATCCCGGAACCGGCGCAATCGCGAAATGCAGATCGCGGCAGAGCGAGAGCATCATCGTGTTCTCCTCCAGCACGTCGCCATAGATTTCGCCGACGCCGTAGGACTTCGCATAGGCGACGATGCGGTTCATCAGCGCCGTGCCCATGCCGTGTCCCTTGAGGTCGCTGCGCACGATCACGGCATACTCGCCCTTTTCCTTGTTGGGATCGGCCGAGAAATGCGCCGTTCCGACGAGCTGGTTCTTGTCGTCGAACATCACGAACGCCATGTCGCGGTCGTAGTCGATGTGCGTGAGCCGGCTCAACAGGCTGGTGGGCAGCGCGCGCAGCGGCGAGAAGAAGCGCAGGCGGACGTCCTCGGGGGCCAGCTTGCCGAAGAACTCCGTGAAAGCCTTGTAGTCCTCGGGGCGGACCGGACGCACGAAGTACTCTCCGAATCCGGAGATCGACTCGTGCGCCTCGAGTTCCTTGGGATAGGGCTTGATGGCCAGGCGCGCATCGCGCGCGCCGGGCTTGGGCTCGCCGAGCTTGATGCGGGCGTCGACCGAAACCACGCCCTTCTCGTCGCAGAGCAGCGGGTTGATGTCGAGTTCCTGGATTTCCGGGAAATCGCAGATCAACTTGGATACGCGCACCAGCACGTCGGCGACTTCGTTGATGGCCGCCGGCGGACGGTCGCGGAAGCCCTTAAGCTGCTTGTAGATGCGCGTATGGGTTATCATGTCCATGGCAAGCGTCGTGTTGATCGGCGCCAGCGCCAGCGCCGAATCCGCCACCACTTCCACCGACACGCCGCCCTGGCCGAACAGGAGATAGGGTCCGAAGGTGTTGTCGACCGCCACGCCGCAGATCAGCTCATAGGCGCGCGGACGCTTGATCATTTCCTGCACCAGGAAGCCTTCGAGGCGGGCCTTGGGGCACTTCTTCTCGACCTTGACCAGCATCGCCTCGGCGGCGGCCTTGGCTTCTTCCGGCGTTTCGAGGTTGAGGGCCACGCCGCCGACGTCCGACTTGTGGGTGATGTCGGGCGACATGATCTTGATCACGATCGGCGTGCCGAACTTCTTCTGCGCCGCGGCCACGTCGGCCGGCGTATCCGCCTTCGCCGAACGGGCGATCGGGATCTGATAGCATTCGAACAGGTTCGACAGGCTCACCGCGTCGAGCCACAGCTGCTTTTCCTTCATCGCCTTGTCGACGATCGCCTTGGCCTTGGTCTCGTCGGGCACGAAGTTCTCGCCCTTGGAGGGAGGCACTTCCATCAGCAGATTCTGGACGCGGGAGAACTGCGCCAGGTGCATGAAGGCGCGGATCGCCTTTTCCGGCGTCTCGTAGGTGGGAATGCCGCCTTCGCGGAAGGTGGTGCGGGCCTTCTGGGTTTCTTCGGAGGAGCCCAACCAGTTGGTGAAGATCGGACGAGTGGTGTCCTTCACCGCCTCAACGACGGCTTGCGCGCCTTCCAGGCTCGAGGCCACGGCGGTCGGGCAGTACAGAACCACGGTGCCGTCGACATCCGGCACTTCGTTGCAGATCTTCATGGTGTCGAAGAAGCGCTTGCCGGGAGCATCGCCGATGATGTCGACCGGGTTGCCGCGCGACCATGTCGGCGGGCAGACGGCGTCGATCTTCTTGAGGGTGTCTTCGGGCAGGTCGATGAGCTGGCCGCCGAGATCGGACAGCTTGTCCACCGCCATCACGCCGGCGCCGCCGCCGTTGGTGACGATCAGGAGCCGGTCGCCCGTAACGCGGCCGGGCTTGGACAACGTTTCGATGGCATCGAAAATCTCGTCCAGATCGCGAGCGCGCAGGATGCCGCAACGGTTGAAGACCGCATCGTAGACGCCGTCGGCGCCGGCCAGCGCGCCGGTATGCGAGGAGGCCGCTTTGGCCGCCGCCGCGCTGCGGCCGGCCTTGATGGCGATGACCGGCTTGATGCGGGCCACGGCGCGGGCCGCCGAGATGAACTTGCGTGGGCTGAAGCCGTTCTTGTGGCCGGCCGCTTCGATGTAGAGCACGATGGCGTCGGTGTCGGGGTCCTGCGCCATGTAGTCTAGCATGTCGCCGAAGTCGGCATCGGCCTGATCGCCCATCGAGACGAGATGGCTGAATCCGACACCCTTGGTCGAGGCCCAGTCCAGCAGGGTGGCGACCAGCGCGCCCGACTGCGCCACGAAGGCGACGCGGCCCTTGAGGGGCTTGGCTTCGGCGAAGGAGGCGTTGACGCCTGCCGGCGTCGAGATGATGCCGATACAGTTCGGACCGGCGACGCGAAGGCCGTGTTTCTTGGCGGCCGCGAGCATGTGGTATTCGAGGGTCTGGCCGTCGGGTGCCTTCATGTCGCGAAGGCCGGCGGTGATCACCACCGCGGCGCGGGTGCCGCGCGCACCGAGTTCGTCGATGAGGGCCGGAATGGAGGCGGGCGGCGTGGCGATGCAGGCCATGTCCGGCGTGATCGGCAGGCTGGCAACATCCTTGTAGGCGAGGACGCCGTTGATCGACTGCGCCTTCGGATTCACCGGCATGATCGGGCCTTCGTAGCCCCCGGTGAACATGTTGGAGGCCAACACGGCGCCGATCGACTTCGGCTTGGTGCTGGCACCGATCAGCGCGATGCTGGTGGGGTGAAACAAAGCGTCGAGATTGCGTATCGACATGCGTGGCGCCTCATGGATTTTGGGCCCTGTTAAACCTCCGACACCCGCAATGCCAGACGCCTAATGTGGGCCGAATTGTCTCGCTACCGCGTCCCTGACGGTCTGCTGATGACGGGCCACGACATCGCCTCGAATCCCGGGAACAATGCCGCCGAAATGGACGTGGTCCACCACCGTCAGTCCGCAAACCCCCGACACATGCTCATCGAACAATGTACGCACCGCCTCCCAGGCGCCCGTCTTGCGAACCCACTCGCTCGGCGCGCCGGACGACGTGAAGCTGATGAGCTTTCGCCCGGTCAGCAGCGGCTCGTTTCCGGCCTTGCCCTTTCCGTAGGCAAAGCCCATTCCGAATACCCGATCCAGATAGCCCTTCAGCATGGCGGGCGGGGCGTTGAGCCAGAACGGATAGAACAGCGCGAAGACGTCGACGTCGGCCAGGATCATCCGCTCGCCGACCACGTCGGCACGGGGCGCGAATCCCGCCGCCGTCGGGATCTCGTCCGACTTGAGGCAAGGATCGAACGCCATTCCATAGAGATCGCGCATGATTGTTTTATGACCGAGCGCTTCGGCGGCCTCGCCATAAGCCACCGCCAGCGAAGAGACGAAGCTGCGCGAATTGGGGTGGGCGACGATCAGGGCGTGTTGCATGTCGGGCTTCCTGTTCGGACGGGACCCTACTTAGGAAGCCCGTCGCGAGAAGCGCATTGCGCATTGTCAAATTAGTGCGGAGGAGCGCCACTGCAACTTAGGTTCTTCCTGTATTTGATGCGTAATTTCACGTATGAGGTTGCCGGGCATTCGACAAATCCCAAGCCAAATGCGGCTGCGGGGCTTGCCGAATCGGCCTGCGGCAATATGCTGTCACCGGAAAGATGGATAGGAATCCGGTGGCGAGGCGGGACTGTTGTCCCCGCCGCTCCGTCAGCAACAGAAGACAGGATGGATCGAGATGGCAAACGAAGACGTCAAGAAGCTTTCGGACGACGTGGGTGAGTTGAAGGCCGGCTTCTCGCGGATCGCCGAGACTCTGGCCGATCTCGTGCGCCAGCGCGGGCAGGAGGCGGCCGCCCGCTTCCAGAGCGCGACCGAGGATACTTGGGTCGAGGCCAAGCAGAAGCTCGACACCGTGAAGCAGAAGATCCACGAGGAACCGGTGACGGCGGTCGTGGCCGCGTTCGGCATCGGCGTGCTGGTCGGCATCCTGTTGTTCGGCCGCCGTTAATCGCCGATGCAAGGCATGGCCATTCGCATCGCGATCATGACCGCGGCGCTATTGCTTGCCGCGGTCGGCTTTGTCGCGGTCGCCGTGTTCCTCTGCATGGCGCTCTACGGCGCGTTCGCACTGGCGTTGAGTCCGCCGATGGCGGCGCTGGCGAGCGCCGGCGTGCTGCTGTTGATCTCGCTGTTGATCGTCCTGATCGGATCGTCGATCTCGAAGGCCGTTGCGCGCAGCGCCAAGCGCGCGCGGGCCGAGACCGCCACGCCGGTCGCGAGACTGGGTGGCGAGCTGGGGCGCCTGATCGGCGAAAGCGCGTTCAAGTTCATCACCGACAGTCCGGTGCGCGTGCTCATCGGCGCGCTAGTCGCCGGGTTCGCGGTGGGCGCCTTTCCCAAGCTGCGGTCGTTTCTGGCGGACCTGTTGAAGCGATAGGGAACTTTCTGCCCCCGCACAACGGGGGCAGAAAATCACTGCGGCGGCGGACCCTGCGTGATCCGCACGACGTCGCCCGGCCGCATCCACTTGCCGAAGGCCGCTTCGATGTCGTCGCCGGTCAGCGCGACATACCGCTTGGCGGCGAGCGTGGGTTCGTCAAGCGGCAGATCGAGGTCGCGGCGGTCGAGGAAGCCGCGCGCGATTTCTTCGACCGAGTCTTCGCCGAGCGGGATCTGGCGGAGCACCATCGCCTTGACGCGATCGAGTTCGTCCTTCTCCACCGGCGTTTTCTGCATCGTCGTCAATTCCTGGCCGACGATTCCGGCCGCCTTGGTCACGTTCTGGGGATCGCAGGCGTATTGCACGTAGTAGAGACCGCGCGTGCGCCCGGCCTGCAGCGAGGCGCCAACCGAATAGACCAGCCCCGCGTTCTTTCTGAGGTCAATCGAAAGCCGAGTCGAATAGAACCCGCCGCCCAGCACCTGGTTGCCGAGCGACAGCGGATAATAGTCGGGATCGGAGCGCTTGAGCGCGAGGTTGAAGGCGAGAACCACGCTATCCTGGACGCGGCTGGCGTCGGGCACGGCCACGGCACCCGGCTTGTTGGCCAACACCGCCGGCAGATCGACCGGCGGCTTGGGACCGGTGGTGGTCCAACCGCCGAAATACTGACCGATCACGCTCGACGCCAATTCGGGCGTGACGTTGCCGATCACCACGATGGTCGTCATGTCGGGGCGGAACGCGGTGCGGTAGTAGGTCTTGAGATCGTCCAGCCCCAGCGCGAGCACACCGGCACCGGTCGTCAGCCTCAGCGCGGGGTCGCCCGCGGGATACAGGGCCTCGATCAGCGAACGCTGCGCGCGGAATCCCGGCGTCTGGTTGCGCGAATCGATCGATTGCGCAAGCTGCGGCTTGATCGCGTCGAGCGCCTCTTGCGGCAGCGCCGGATGCAGTTCGTTGTCGGCGAGCAGTTGCACGCCGCGCTCGAAATCCTTCGACAGCACCTGAACCGAGAAATCCGTGCCGCCGTGCTCGCGCGCGCCGATGGAATCGAGTGCGGTCTCGAAGGCAATGCGGTCCAGATGCTCGGTGCCGAAGTTGAACAGCGTGCTCAGCAGCAGCGCCGAGCCGTCCTTGCCGGGCAGCTGCTCGGTTTCGGGCCGGTTGCGGATGTGGCCGTAGACGCTGACCGTATCGCTGACGTTCTCGGGCTGCACGATGAGCGTGAGACCGTTGGGCAGGGTGGAGACGACCGGCGAAAGCGTCGACGGCGGCACTTCGAGACGGCTGACGGCCGCCGACGCCCAGTCGGGCAGCGGCGTGGGCTTGGCCTCACCGAGGTCGATCGACTCCTTGCCGAAGCCGCCGCCCTGGGCCACAGGCTTGGCGTTGTTCTGCGGCAGGAGCAGGCCCGAAATCGAATGGTCGAGCCGCAAGTATTTGCGCGCGACGCGGTTGACGTCGGCTACGGTGACCTTCTCAATCCGCTTGAGATCGTCGTCGGGCGACTTGAGACGATAGAGCGCCACCGCATCGGCCCAGACGGAGGCCAGGTCGTCGATCGAGTTCTTCTGGAATTCCGCGGCGCGGCGTTCCTGGACCTTCGCGGCTTCCACCAGTTCGGGCGGAACGCCGTCCTTGGCCACCTTGGCGAGGATGGCCCGCACCTCGTCTTCGATCGCCTTACCGTCCACGCCGGGCGCATAGCTCACGGCCGCATAGGCGATGGATGCCTTCGCCAGCGGATCGAGCGAGAACTCCGCGCCCAGCGCCTTGCCTTGCGGCACCAGACCGTAGAGATCGAATCGGCGGCTCGCCAGCACGTCGGCGAGCACTTCGAGCGCCGGGAAATCCCGCGAATCCAAGCCGGGAAAGCGCATCGCGATGACGCGGGTGGCGTTGGGATAGTCGGATTCGATGGTGAAGGTGTCGGGCTTGACCGGCTTGAAGCGCATCCTGGGACGGGCCGGCAGCCTGTGTTCCTTGATCGAGCCGAACAGCGCCTTCACCTTCGCCAGCGCGGCGGTAGGATCGACGTCGCCGACCAGCACCAGAATCGCGTTGTTCGGCGCGTACCAGTCCTGGTGGAATTGCCTCAGCATTCCGGCGGTGGTCATGTCGAACGACGGGCGCGTGCCGAGTGCGTCGTGCTCGTAGGGCGTGCCTTCGAACAGCTCGCTGCGCAAGCGCTCGTAGAGCTTGTAGCCGGGGATGGAGATGTCCTGAGCCACTTCCTGTTCGATCGCGGCGCGCTCCTTGGTCCACTCGTCCGCGGTCGACAGGATGTCCTGCATGCGCAGCGCCTCGATGTGCAAGGCGACGTCGAGGTCTTCGGAGGGCACGGTGAACAGATACTGGGTGAGGCCTTCGCGCGTGTTGGCGTTGAAGTCGCCGCCCATGACGCTGCCGAGATTGGCGAGCTGATCCGCGGTTAGCCCGGGGCTGCCGCGGAACATCATGTGCTCGACGGCGTGGGCAGTGCCGGGAAAGCCCGCGGGCGCTTCGTCGGAGCCCGCCAGGTAATTCACCGAGGTCGCGACAACTGGCGCAAGCTTGTTGCGAACGATGATTACACGCAATCCATTCTCAAGGGTGGCGCGCAGCACCCCCGGCTCATTTTCCGTTCCCGGAGCCGCCGAAACCGGCGAAAAACCGACCGCCAGAGCAAAGAGAAGCGTTGCGGCAGCGGCACGAACCCGATCGATTGTCATACTGAATTCCATCGCGGAGCCAAGGCGCGGCAACCTAGCCGCACAGCCCCGCCCCGTAAACCTCCGACGGGGCGCGAACGCGCGAGTGTGAACGAGTGCGAAACCACGTTGATCGAAGCAGTCTCCTGCGACCAAACGCGCACCGATTCCATTGCAGATACCGTTGCGTAATAGGTGCAAATCCGCATAGCGGCGAAGTTCCCGTTGGCGTTTCATTGCCTGGGGAAACAACAGCACCAAGCAGCCGCATGTGCACCGTGATTCGAGTGATCTTTCGCGAAGGCGCGCCCAGACGGCGCGCTGCGAACCGCAATCCGTCCCGCCGCAACAGCCTGGCCCGCGAGCGTGGCCTGACGCTTTGGCGCGAGCGTGAGGACTTGGTGATCGCCGCAGTCTACCGCATTGCCCCGACGGGCGACGCCGGTGATGGCGATCATCTTGCCGATACCTGCCAGTTTCCGTTGAAATTCGCTCCCCAGGGCTAACCCAGAGCCTCAATCGGGCGGCCGACACGGCGGCGCCGGGCGATTTTGCCCAGCGCCGCCGTATCATTTTCGAGCATGCGCAAAGGGTGCCGCGATTGATCCACATTTACAGGGTTTTAATGGGCCTGCCGGGTGCCGCTTATGGCGATTCTTGACGCCTTGATGACGCCTCATTCCGGGGTGTTCGCGCGGTGCGCGGATGCGCCTCACCGCTGCGCGAATACGTAGCATTGCGAATAGTCCACACAGGTTTATGCGCGTCTCATGGCTGCGAGCCCTTGGCATCAGCGTTCCGGTGGAAACTTGATGCAAATCATGTTCGGAACACGCATCCCGATGCTAGGGGGCGGATAGCGCGCGAGACCTTCCCGCGCCAATCCGGGCAGCCGAAAAACACCAGTGTTTTCGATCTCGGTGAAACGGTCAGAACCATGAACAGGCGGAACAAATGAGCGTGAAATATCCTGGGATACCGGTCGTAATCCACGGCAACGGCGCGATCGCGGAAGTGATGGGACATGTGTGCGGCGGCGTGATCGGCTACCCGATTACTCCGTCTACGGAAATCTCAGAGATATACGAGGCGTTCCGCGCGACGGGCGGGTGCAACGTATGGGGCAGGCATCCCTTCTTCTTCGAGCCGGAAGGCGAGCATTCGGCGCAGTCCGGCGCGCTGGGCGCGGCTTTGACCGGCGGCAAGTACATCTCCAACGCCTCATCGAGCCAGGGCATCCTCTACGGCCTTGAATCGCACTATGTGACGGTCGGCCACCGGGCCGCCGGCTTCGTGCTTCAGGTCGCCGCGCGCGTGGTCTCCAAGCACTCGCTGAACGTGATGGCCGGTCACGACGACGTCTACGCGCTGCTGCAGTCCGGCTATACCATCCTGTTCGGATCGAACCCGCAGGAAGCCGCCGACCTCGCGGCGATCGCCTACAAGATCAGCGCCACGAGCCTGATCCCCGTCACCAACGCCATGGACGGGTTCACCACCAGCCACATGCTCTCCGAAACGCTGATGCCGGAACCGGCGCTGCTCAAGGAGTTCCTGGGCGATCCGCAGGACCGCATCAAGTGCCCGACGGTGGCGCAGGAGATGCTGTTCGGCGCCAAGGGCCGCGTCTTCCAGTTGAAGCAATATCTCGCCAAGCACGACGCCGAATTCACGCCCGAGCAGAACAAGAGCATCACCGCCTTCCTCGACAAGAACGCCGACGCGGTCGAGAAAGACAACGAAGGAAAGATGGTCGGGGCCTGCCTCGCCCAGGTTCCGGAAGAGCTGCACGGCCAGTGGCGGCGCCAGTGGGTCAACGCCTACGAGAAGGGCACCCGCCAGCGCGTTCCCGCCCTGGTCGACGTGCACAACCCCGGCCTGACCGGACCGGTGCAGAACCAGCCCGACTTCCAGGCCGGCTCCGCCGATCACCGCACCCATTTCGTGCGCGACGTTCCGCGCTTCGTCCGCGAAGCGATGAAGGAATACTCGGCCCTGACCGGCCGCGAATACGCGCCGATCAAGACCTATTTCTGCGACGACGCCGAATCCGTGATGATCGGCATGGGCTCGGTCACCGACGACACGCTGGCGGTCGCGAAATACCTGCGCGATCAGGGCAAGAAGGTCGGCGTCATTTCCGTCAAACTGCTGCAGCCGTTCCCGGAGGCCGAAAACGTCGCCGCGCTGAAAGGCAAGAAGGCGGTCACGGTTCTGGAACGCTGCGACGTGCTGGCGCTGACGAACTTCGTCACCCAGGCGCTGTTCAAGGGTATCGAGAACGCCTCGGGCATCCGCCACGAAGGCATCCCCGCCGTCGACAAGCTGCCCAAGATCACCACGGCAATCTTCGGCCTCGGCGCCCACGACCTGCAGCCCCGCCACCTGATCGCCGCGTTCAAGAACATGGAAACGAAGAACGCCCCGCTCGTGTACCTCGGCTCGCAGTTCTTCTCGAAGAACCCCACTCCCCGCGTCGCCGAGATGCAGGCCAAGCTCAAGGCCGCCTATCCCGAGACCGAGCTTATGGCGCTCGAGACCGAGTCCAATCCGAATCTGTTGCCCAAGAGCGCCTTCCGCATCCGCTTCCACTCGGTGGGCGGCTACGGCACGATGGCCACGGGCAAGCTGCTGACCGACATCCTGGCCAGCGTTCTCGGCCTGCATTCGAAGGCCGCGCCGAAATACGGCTCGGAAAAGTCGGGCGCACCGACCAACTACTACATCACCTTGAGTCCCGAAACGGTGCTGCAATCCAACGCCGAGATCGAGGATGTCGAGATCGTGGTGTCGCCCGACCACAAGGTGTTCGCGCACTCCAATCCGCTGCGCGGCCTCGTCGAAGGCGGCACCTTTGTCATGCAATCGAACCTTTCACCGGTTGAAGTGTGGGCCGAACTGCCTCCCGCCGCGCGCAAGACCATCCGCGACCGGAACATCAAGTTCTTCATCATCGACGGATTTGCGGTGGCCAAGCCTCATGCGCCGACGCCGGAACTCGAAACCCGCATGATGGGCATCGCCTTCATCGGCGCCATCTGCGGCCATGTCGATCGCATCGTGGCCGGCGCGTCGCAGGAAACCATGCTGGACAAGATCCGCAAGGACCTGCAGAAGAAGTTCGGCGCCAAAGGCGCGGCGGTGGTCGAAGGCAATCTCACCGTCATCAAGGAAGCCTTCGAAGCCACGAAGAAGGTCGACTACGCCAAGCCGGAATTCGCGGACGCGGAAAAGAAGCCCGCGAAAGCGAACGGCAGAACCAACGCCATCTCGGCCGCGATGTGCCAGCTCGCCCGTCCGGCGGCGACCGCGAATTTCGGCGATTCCGACTACTTCAACGAGATCGTCGCCCAGCACTTCCGCGACGGCACCATCGCCGAGGCGCCGGTCATTCCGGGCACCGGCCTGTTCATGCCGTCCGGCACCGCCGCCAACAAGGACAAGGGACTGTTCCGCCGCGAAGTGCCCGAGTTCGTCGCCGATCTGTGCACCGGCTGCATGGAATGCACGCTGGTCTGCCCCGATGCCGCGATCCCGAACACGGTTCACGAAATCCGCGATCTGCTCAACACCGCGATCCGCCAGCTGGACCTGGCGCCGGCGCAGCTCGACGCCCTTAAGGAGCAGGTTCCGGCCCTCGCCGACGCGGTGCGCGAAGCCTATCGCGCCGCGAAGGACGCCAAGCCGTTCCACGAAGCGGTGGCCGCGGCCGCCCAGGCACTCGAGACCGACAACGCCACGCTGAAGCGCAACGCCGGCAAGCTGGCCGAAGCGCTGAAGGTGTTCCCGGTCGCCAAGACGCGTCCGTTCTTCGACGCGATGGAGAAGGCGGTTCCCGGCTCGGGCGGCCTCTACTCCGCCGCGGTCGACCCGTGGAAGTGCTCCGGCTGCATGGAATGCGTGGAAATCTGCGGTCCGCACGCCCTAGTCAAGCGCGAACAGGACGCAGCGCTTCTCGAAACGCTGCAGACGCGCTTCGAATTCCTGGCCCGCACGCCGAACACACCCGCCAGATTCACCGACGGCGCCACCAAGCCCGACGGCGACATCAAGCGGTTGATGCTCGACCGCGGCAACTACTACGCCACCACCGGAGGCCACGGCGGCTGCCGCGGCTGCGGCGAAGTCACGGCGATCCGTCTGGTCACGGGCGCCAACCACGCCATCCACGAGCGGCGGCGCAAGGAACACGTCAAGGAGCTCGAAGCGCTGATCGGCGAGCTGAACGCCAAGCTCGCCTCCGTCACCGACGCGGCCCGCAAGGAGCGCATCGCCAAGACGGCCAAGACCCTCGAGAAGCGCCTGTTCAACTTCGAGACGGGTCCCTCCGGCAAGGGTCCGGCGGCGTCGGTGATCGCCAACGCCACGGGCTGTTCCTCGGTGTACGCTTCGACCTTCCCCTTCAACCCCTATAACGATCCGTGGGTGAACAGCCTGTTCCAGGACACGCCCGCGGTCGCCAAGGGCCTGTTCGAAGGCCTGGCGCACGAGGCCGTGATCGACGTCGTGGCGCTGCGCACCGCCAAGCTCGAACTGGCCGACGAGTACGACCCCGCCGTCCACGACAAGGTCTTCAGGACCCTGGCCTGGGCGGATTTCACTCAGGAAGAGCTGTCGCTGATGCCGAGCGTGTTCTCGATCGGCGGCGACGGCGCCACCTACGACATCGGCTTCGGTTCGTTGTCGCGCATCCTGTCCACCTCCACGCCGATCAAGACCCTGGTGCTCAACACCGGCGTCTATTCCAACACCGGCGGGCAGGCCTCCACCGCCAGCCTGACGGGCCAGGACTCCGACCTGTCGCGCTTCGGCGCCGCCCATTCGGGCAAGCAGGAATCGCGCAAGGAACTGGGCCTGATCGCGGCGTTCCATCCGAACGTTTTCGTGGTCCAGTCCTGCACCGCGCTCCACGGCCACTTCCTCGGCTCGGTGATGCAGTACATCAACCACAACGACTCGCCGGCTCTGCTCGACGTCTACACGCCCTGCCAGGCCGAGCACGGCATCGCCGACTCGGCGGCGGCGCAGCACGCGCGCATGGCGGTGGAAAGCCGCATGAGCCCGGTGTTCGTGCACGATCCGCGCCGCGGCAGCGACCTGCACAGCCGCTTCGTGCTGGACGGCAATCCCGACGTGAGCAAGGACTGGGCGACCACCTCGATCGAGTATGTCGAGGAGGGTCAGACCAAGCTGATGGACGTGCCCTACACGCCCGCCGACTTCGCCCGCAGCGAAACCCGCTTCAAGAAGCAGTTCCGCAAGCTGGCGCCGGACGCGGACGCGGTCCCGATCGCCGAATACGTCGCCATTCCGGAAACCGAACGCAACGGCAAGGTTCCGTTCGTGTGGGCCACGGATGCGGACAAGAAGCTGGTCAAGCTCGAAGTCTCGCACACGCTGGTAAATCTGGTGCAGGAGCGCCGCAAATACTGGCGGACGCTGCAATACCTTGCCGGCATCAACGTCGAGATGATCGACGCGGCGCACAAGGCCGAACTGGAAGCGCTCCAGTCGCAGTACAAGGCGGCCCTGGACGATCGCGAGAGTTCGATCGACTCGATCGCGCGCGCGATGAGCGAGCTGGCGGCATCCTCCAACGCACCGACCAACGGCTTCGGCGGCTTCGCGCTCGGCGGCGCGGCGGCGGCTCCCAAGCCCGCGGCGGCGGCCCCGGCGGCGGTCAACGGCGGCGCCGTGGTCTCGCTGGCGGAGGAAGACATCGCCAAGTGCTCGAACTGCAAGACCTGCTACCAGGACATTCCCGAGCTGTTCGAGAAGACCAAGATCGTCGTCGACGGTTCACCCAAGGAAGTCGCCCACTTGATCCCGGGCGCGCTGGCCAAGGTGAAGGTGACGCCGGAACTGAAGACCAAGGTGGCCCGCGTGGCGGCGAATTGCGACTCGGAGATCATCCATGAGCAGTGAGGGCATGACAAAAGACCCCGTGACCGAGGATCTCGAGCGCATCCGTGCGGCGAGCACGGCGCTCGAATCCACCGAGAAGGAGCTCGAGGAGCTGGAGCACACCGAGGCGTTCGATGTATTCCAGAAGCAGCTGAACCTCCTGAAGAAGCGCCTTCTCAACGATCCGAAATCGCTGCGCCAGATGTTCGTCGCGGACGGAACCGCGGCGATCGTGTGGGAGTTCAAGCAGGAGGCCCTCGGCGCCGCCTTCACCAAGGCGCTGTGGAACATCCTGCTGCGCGACGACGACATGAGCGTCATCCTGCAACGCTTCATCTGGGCGGTGCCGCTCAAGTTCAAGCGCAAGTTCATCGCCGCGATCGACGCCCATCTCTCCGACCGCTACCCGATGTTCAAGGGCCTGTCGAAGAACTGGCCGGGCGAGAACTTCATCGCGCCCTACGTGCGTCCCGCCGAGCAGCGCGCGCACGACTTCGACCTCGTCACCATGGGCTACATGGGCTACCGCACCCAAGGCTACTCCCAGCGCGAGGTCGACCTGTTCGTCTGGCTCGAAGTCATCCGCGACAAGCAGTGCGACGACCGTCCCTGCGAAGTGGGCGTGTTGAAGGGCAAGGGTGTCAAGGGCGGCTGCCCGGTGAAGATCCACATCCCCGAGTTGATGGACCTTCTGGGACAGGGCAAGTTCAAGGATGCCCTGAAGCTCATCGAGCAGTGCAATCCGTTGCCCAACGTCACCGGCCGCGTCTGCCCGCAGGAGCTGCAATGCCAGGGCGTATGCACGATGACCGGCCGGCCGCTGGAGATCGGCCAGCTCGAGTGGTTCCTGCCCGAGCGCGAGCGCGTCAACGCCAAGGCCAACGGCAAGGACGACCGGCCCGCCGGTTACCTGACGCCGTGGCAGCGCGCCGAGAAGCCGCCGATCGCGGTGGTGGGCTCCGGTCCCGCCGGCCTCATCAACGCCTATCTGCTTTCGGTCGAAGGCTATCCGGTCACGGTGTTCGAGGCCTTCCACGACCTCGGCGGCGTGCTGCGCTACGGAATTCCCGAATTCCGCCTGCCCAACGCGCTGATCGACGACGTCGTCGCCAAGATCAACAAGCTCGGCGGCAAGTTCGTGAAGAACTTCGTAGTCGGCAAGACCGCGACGCTCCAGGACCTGCGCGACGCGGGCTTCTGGAAGATCTTCGTGGGCACCGGCGCGGGCCTGCCCCGCTTCATGAACGTGCCGGGCGAAGAGCTCAACGGCGTGATGAGCGCCAACGAGTTCCTCACCCGCGTGAACCTGATGCAGGGACGGATGGACGACTTCGAGACGCCGCTGCCGGTGGTGAAGGACAAGAAGGTCATCGTCATCGGCGCCGGTAACACCGCGATGGACTCGGCGCGCACTTCCCTGAGGCTGGGCGGCGACGTGACCATCGTCTACCGCCGCACCCGCGCCGAAATGCCGGTCCGCGTCGAAGAGCTGCATCACGCGCTGGAAGAGGGCGTCAAGCTCAAGGTCCTGCGCGCGCCTCAGCTGTTCTCCGGCAACAAGGAGCATCGGGTCTGCCAGACCCTTCTCGACGTCATGGAACTCGGCCCGCCCGACGCCTCCGGCCGCCGTTCGCCGGTCGCCACCGGCAAGACCGAGACGATGGAAGTCGATCTCGTCATCATGGCGCTCGGCAACGCGTCGAATCCGATCATCAAGGACTCCGAGCCGCGCATCAAAACCACCAAATGGGGCACCATCGACCTGCCGGGCGGAACCAGCCAGCAGACCTCGATGGACAACATCTATTCGGGCGGCGATGCCACGCGCGGCGGCTCCACCGCGATCAACGCGGCCGGCGACGGCAAGGCGGCGGCGGAACAGATCTCCGGCGAAATTCCCTTCACCGCGGCGGAGATCAAGGAACGGGTCGCCACCGCCCTCGACTACACCGACAAGGCGGCGGCGCCGGCCAGGATCGTCAGGCGGCGGGACCTGTCGCCGGGCATCGTGGAGATCACAGTCAACGCGCCGGTCATCGCCAAGAGCGCGCGCGCCGGCCAGTTCGTGCGCGTGCTGCCCACCCCCAAGGGCGAGCTCATCCCGCTGACCCTGGCCGACTGGGACGCCAAGAAGGGCACCATCGATCTCGTCATCCAGGGCGTGGGTGCCTCCTCCATCCTCATGAATGCGATGAAGGTGGGCGAGCATTTCGCCGGCGTGGCCGGACCGCTGGGCCAGGCGTCGATCTTGCATCGCTATGAAAAGGGCAAAACCGTCGTCTTCCTGGCGGGCGGCGTCGGCCTGCCGCCGGTCCATCCGATCATGCGCGAGCACCTTCGCATGGGCAACCACGTCACGCTCATCGCCGGCTACCGCTCGAGGGACCTGATGTTCTGGACGGCGGAAGGCGAGCGCGTGGAAAAGCTGCAGAAGGAGTTCGGCGATCAGCTCGACGTCATCTACTGCACCAACGACGGCACCTTCGGCGTGAAGGGTTTCGTCACCGCTCCGCTGCAGGAGATGATGGACGCCGGCAAGAAGAGCAAAGGCCGCGACGTCGCCGAGGTCATCGCCATCGGTCCGCCGCTGATGATGCGGGCCGTGAGCGAGCTGACCAAGAAATACGGCGTCAAAACCGTGGTCAGCCTCAATTCGATCATGGTGGACGCCACCGGCATGTGCGGTGCCTGCATGGTTCCGGTCAACATCGACGGCAAGATGGTGCGCAAGCACGCCTGCATCGACGGACCGGAGCTCGACGCCCACATCATCGACTGGGACAAGTTCCTGCCGCGCTTCGACCAGTTCAAGGAGCAGGAGAAGCAGGCCCGCGCCGCGCACGGACTGGCCTGAAAATCCACAGGAATGAAATTGCGCCGGCTCGTCGAAGGACGGGCCGGCGTTTTGTTTCACATAAATTTCTGTTTCGCTTCCGCACGCGAACCTCTAAAACGGATTCGTTGGAGGTGCAGATGAAAGAAAAACCCGCAAAACAGCTGTCCGAGAACGTCCGGCGGGAAATCGAAGTGCGCGCCTACCTGATCTGGGAAAGCGAAGGCCGTCCGCACGGCCGCGAGCGCGAGCACTGGCTGCGCGCCGAAGCGGAAGTTCTGGGCAGACCGCCCGCGAAAAAGGCACCGGCTGCCAAGGCAAACGGCGCCGCCAAGTCGGTCGTGGCTGCGAAGTCCAAGCGCACGACGAAGAGCGCGTCGAAACCGGCGCACCGCCAAAGCTGAGTGTCGCGAATCAGGCGTCGACCGAGATCGACTGAAGGATGATTTCCTGGGCGTTGGGGTCGTTCGCGTCGTTCGATGCGACGATGTCGAGTTGTGCGCCCTCGGCGATGGTGCCCGCCGAAGCCTCCTCGAAATGTTCGGTGAAATGAGCCGGCGACATGTGGCTCAGCGCCCCCAGCCATACCTGAATCGCCGTGACGGCCTTGGCCTCTTCCCCCTCGGCAAGCTCGAGAATCTGCTTCATCAGGTTCTTCATCAGCGAGGCTTCGTGCATCAGCCGGTTCCTTCGAGTTCGCTGCGTATTCGGTCGGCAACGATGACGGCGGCGTCGGAAACGTCCTTCGAGAGCGGCGCACCTGGCTCGAAGGAGTCCGCCTCGATGGCGAACACGATCGTCTTGGCCGGAAGCTGCCCCAGCGAACGCGCCAGCTCGATGGCCGAGGCCAGGCCGAATCCGTGAGTCGACAGATCGCTGCTCGAAAGCGGCAGTTCGCCTTCGGCCGCGTCGATGCGATGAACGGTTCCGGGCGGCGCGCTCGACATGCAGGCATCCACCAGGTAGGCGGTCTGCGCCTTTTCGATGTGCGCCAGGATCGCGCCCGCCTCGCCGTCCTGCTCGAGAATTTCAGCCTTCTCGCCCAGCATGTGTTTGAGCAAGCGCGCCACCTGGCGCCCCACCCCGTCGTCGCCGCGCTCGATGTTGCCGATGCCGATGACGAGCGGGCGGGACATCAGCCGCGGTCCACGTCGAGCTTGAGGAAGTGCGTCGAGCAGGAGATGCAGGGGTCGTAGTTGCGGATCGCCTGCTCGCAGCGGTGCTGCAGTTCCTTGTCGGGCAGATCGAGCCAGCCCCCCACGAAGCTCGTCAGGTCGTTTTCGATGGTGGGCTGGTTCTGAGAGGTCGGCGCGGCGATGCGCGCGAACGTGACGGTGCCCGTGTCGTCGAGCGTGTAGCGGTGATAGCAGATGCCGCGCGGCGCCTCGGTGGCGTGGCAGCCGGAACCGGCGCGCACACTGCCTTCCACGAACGGGCGGTCGGGCGGCTCGTAGGCCTCAATGATGCGGATCGCTTCTTCCGCCGCATAGAGCGCTTCGACGAGGCGGATCACGATGCTGCGGAACGGGTTGTTGCAGGTGGGGCCGAGGCCGGCTTCCCGCGCGGCCTGCTGGGCGGTCGGCGTCAGCTTGTCGAAGTTCAGGCTGTAGCGCGCCATAGGTCCGGTGAAATAGGCCCCGCGGCCGCGGATGTGCGAATGCAGCGCGGTCGAATGCTCGACGTGGGTTTCCTCGAAGGTCTCGTCATAGTCCTCGATCGGGATATCGAGGCCCTTGTTCGAGACCAGGCGTCCTTCGTTGAGCGGATATTCGTTGGGGTGGCGCAGGGCCACGAACTCGTAGTCGCGCTCGCAATCGGGAAAATCGAACTTGGACACGACACGGACGGCTTCGACGGCAAAATCGCGTGCGGCCTTGAGCTTGTCCAAGAGCGGCGCAAGTTCGCGCCTCGACGGCACGCGGTAGAAGCCGCCGACGCGCACGTTGATCGGGTGGATCTCGCGCCCGCCCACCGTGGTCATGATCTCGTTGCCGGTCTTCTTGAAGTCGAGCGCCTTCTTGACCAGGTCGCCGTGATCCCTGGCCATGGCGATGGCGCTGTCGTAGCCCAGGAAATCGGGCGCGTGCAGCATGAAGGCGTGCAACACGTGGCTCTCGATCCACTCGCCGCAATAGATCAGCCGCCTCAGCTCGCGCAGCTGGCCGTCGAGCTTGATGCCGAGCACCTTCTCGATGGCATGGGTCGAGCCCATCATGTAGGCGATCGGGCAGATGCCGCAGATGCGCGCCGTGATGTCGGGCACTTCCATGAAGGAGCGCCCGCGCAGGAAAGCCTCGTAGAACCGCGGCGGTTCGAAGATGCGCAGCTCGGCCTGCTTCACCGCGCCGTCGCGCACCACCACCTTGAAGGCGCCCTCGCCCTCCACGCGGGCCAGATAATCGACTTTGATCGTCTTACGAGCCATGACGCTCGCGCTCCTTGCGGAAATCCTCGCTGTAGGCATTGAACGTGGAATAGATCCGCTTGAGATTCTCCTCGCTCATGCCGAGCGCTGCCATCTGCCGGCTCAGCGACACCGTATTCGGCGTCTCCTGCGGCCCGAAGCAGCCGTAGCAGCCGCGGTCGTAGGACGGGCACAGCGCGCCGCAGCCCGCATGCGTCACCGGCCCCAGGCACGGCTTGCCGTGAGCCACCATCACGCAGACGTTGCCCTTCAGCTTGCACTCGATGCAGGTCGAATGGGCGGGCGTGACCGGCCTGCGCCCGGCGATGAAGGCCGAGATCACTTCGACGAGCTGACGCTTGTCGATGGGGCAGCCCCTGAGCTCGTATTCCACCTTCACGTGCGCCGCAATCGGCGTCGAAGTCTCGAGCGTGTGGATGTATTCGGGGTGGGCGTAGACGACCGAGGCGAACTCCTTCACGTCGGCGAAATTGCGCAGCGCCTGGATGCCGCCCGCGGTAGCGCAGGCGCCGATGGTGATGAGGACGCGCGAGCGCGTGCGCACGTCGAGGATGCGTTCGGCGTCGTGCGCGGTGGTGATCGAGCCTTCCACCAGCGAGACGTCGTACTTGCCCTTGATCTCGCCGCGGGTGGCTTCGGGGAAATAGGCGATGTCGACCGCGCCCGCCACGGCAAGCAGCTCGTCCTCGCAATCGAGCAGCGAAAGCTGGCAGCCGTCGCACGAAGCGAACTTCCACACGGCAAGGCGCGGTTTCTTGCCCATCTAGAGCTCCTTCACGCTCATCAGCGGACGCAAGTGGTCGTTGCGGAACACCGGCCCGTCGCGGCAGACGAACACGGGTCCCATCTGGCAATGGCCGCACAGCCCGATGCCGCATTTCATGTTGCGTTCCATCGACAGGTACATGGATTCGTCTTGTATGCCCTTGTCGCGCAGCGCGGCGGCGGCGAACCGCATCATGATTTCGGGCCCGCAGACATAGGCGATCGTGTTGCGCGCATCGAAGGTGGCGCGCGGGACGAGAGTCGTGACCACGCCGACGCTGCCGTACCAGTCGTCACGGGCGGTATCGACCGTCACTTGTATGTCGACATCGAGCCGCCGGCGCCATTGCTCGAGTTCGGCGCGGTAGAGGATTTCGGCGGGATTGCGGGCGCCGTACAACAGGACGACCTTGCCGAAGTCCTTGCGCGCGTTGAGCACCGCATAGATCAGCGGCCGCAGCGGCGCTAGGCCCAGGCCGCCCGCCATGATCACGACGTCGCTGCCGCGCGCGACGTCGACCGGCCAGCCGCGGCCGTAGGGGCCGCGAATCCCGACCGCCTCGCCGGTGGTGAGCCGCGCCACCGCGCCCGAGACGATACCCACCTCGCGGATGGTGTGCACGAGACCGTCTTCGGCCCGGTCGGGATCGCCGCTGATGCTGATCGCCACTTCGCCGACGTCGAAGGCCGTCATCATGTTGAACTGGCCCGGCTCGTAGCGGAACGGGCGGCCGTCCTCCATCTCCAGCGTCAGGGTCGAAACGTCGGCGATCTCGCGCGTGCGCCGGCGGACCCGCGCCACGCGCGGGACCATGGGATCGTCCATCAATGCTTCACTTGCGAATGTCGTAGACATCGAGGATCTGCAATCTTGCGGCCTGCAGGCGCTGATGCAGGATGGGCATGAACCGCTTCATCAGCTCGTAGCCGAGACCGTGGTCGTCTTCGCACTTGCCGCGCAGGCAGGCCGCATCCAGCGAAATCGCGCGGGTGAGTTCCAGCGCCTTGGCATCGAGCCCCCAGCGATAGGGCGCCACCAGCCAGGAGGCCCCCACGATCTCGCTTTCGCCGACCGTCTGGATGGTGACGGCCCGCTCGGGCGAGCTGATCTGCAACGCCACCCGGCCGCTTCGCAGAAGATAAAGCTGATCGGCGGGCTCGCCTTCGTGGAACAGGTACTGGCCGGCCTCGAAGCGCACATTCTTGGCGCACCCCGCCAAGATGGCCGTCTGCTCCTCCTTCATCCCTGAAAAGAACGGGTGCTCGCGAACGATTCGTTCGAGCCCTTCCATGACCGTCGTCTCCTACGTCGGTTCGCCGCGGATCGCGGCGACCTCTTGGGTAATGTCGATTCCGACCGGACACCATGTGATGCATCGTCCGCATCCCACGCAGCCGGACGTGCCGAACTGATCGTGCCAGGTTGCGAGCTTATGCGTCATCCACTGACGGTAGCGCGAGCGCGTGGTTGGACGCACCGTTCCGCCGTGCAGATACGAAAACTCGATGGTGAAGCAGGAATCCCACCGCCTGGTGCGCGAGCTTTCCGTTCCCGTGAGGTCGGTCGATTCGTCGACCGTGGTGCAGAAGCAGGTGGGGCAGACCATCGTGCAGTTGGCGCAGGCCAGGCACCGCTCGGCGACGTCGTCCCAGCGCGGATGCTCCAGATTGGCGAGCAAAAGCCGGTGCACGTCGTCCGACTTCATATGGCGGCCCATCGAGGCGGCCGTCTTTTCGATCACCTTGCCGGCGGCGGCGGCATCCTCGTTGGATGCCTGCTGCTGCGGCAGTTCCGCCAGCACTTCGCGGCCGCGCTCGGTTCCCGCCTCGACCACGAACCTGCCGCGGTCGGCCAGTTCGGTGATTGCGATGTCGAAACCGCTGCCCACGCGCGGGCCGGTATTCATCGACACGCAGAAACAGGTGCCGCCGGCCTTCGAACAGTTGACGGCGACGATGAAGGCATTCTCCCGGCGCGCGCGGTAATGCGGGTCGCCGTGCGGCCCGTGAAGGAACACCTTGTCCTGGATGGCGATGGCGTGCAGCTCGCAGGCGCGTACGCCGAACAACGCGAATTTCTCGGGCACCGACGGCGCCCCTTCCACGTGCACCGTGAGCTTGCCGCTGCGCGCGGCCTTCCACAGACTCTGGATCGGCGGATGCAGGAACTTCTTCCACGAATGCGGGCCCACCGCGTAGCCGAACAGCGCCTCGTCATTGCGGCGCACGAGCCGGTAGGTGCCGCCGTCCTGCTCGTCCGTCCAGCCCTCGGGCAGGTCCTTGGCTGAGCCGATGTCGTCGTAGACGATGGCGGAATCGCGCAGCGTGGGGCCGACCACGCGGAACCCGCGTCCGGCCAGCGCCTTGATGAGGGCGTCGAGCCCGTTCTTGTCGATGGTCGCGGAAGCGGTGGTCATGTTCAGAACCCGTGCAGCGAAGCGCAGGCAGCCGAAGGAACATAGTCAAAAAGTCGCGGCCCCCGCAACGAGGTTGTCGCCGGACCGGATGGAAAAAGCGCGACGCCGCAAAAGCAGTATCAAGGCTGCGTCATTTCGCCCGGTCCGCCGCGATGGCCCCCATCGCATCGCGCATCGCGGGATCTGCCATCGCCTCCTCCAGCGGGCGGACGAGCCGCCGGCGCCAATTCGGATATTCGGTGACGCTGCCGGGCAGATTGGCTTGTTGCGCCTGTCCGGTCAAATCGTCCATCTGGACCATGAACAGCATGCTCGAGGACCGGGCGAGATAGGCGTGCACCGCGGCGGCAAGTTGCGGGGTGAAGGCGAGATGGTCGGCATCCTGGGGCGAAAGACCATCGGGCAGAAGGCCTTGTTCGGCGAGCGCGGCGAGAAGCTGCCGCTTGTCCGTCACGCGGCCGGCGCGGATCTGCTCTTCCTCCGCGGCCGACTGGAAGAGACCCAGATGCGCTTTGGCGGCGATGTCGCGACCCTCCCAGAATCCGTGCAGGGTGGCGAGGTCATGCGTCGACACCGATACTGCGGCGAGGCTCGGATACTCGCGCGGCGGCTTGAACGCTTCGTTGCGGCGCTCGAAATAGAGCACGCGGCTGGAAAGGACACCGGCGCCCGTCATGCGCTCGCGGAATCCCGCGGGCACGGTGCCGAGATCCTCGCCGACGACGAGACAGCGATGGCGCGTGCTTTCGAGGCAGGCCACCGCGACCATGTCGCCCACGGGATAGCGCACATAGGCACCGGCGGCGGGTGTTCCCCCCGGCGGAATCAGGAACAGCCGCTGCCATCCCATGACATGATCGATGCGAAGCGCGCCGGCGTGCCGCATGTTCGCGCGCAGGAGCGAGCGGAAGTGAGCGTAGGCCGTACCGCGCAGCCGCAGCGGGTTGAGCGGCACTACACCCCAATCCTGTCCCTTCTCGTTGAACGGATCGGGCGGAGCACCCACGCGTGCGCCGCCGGCAAACAGCTTCTGGTGGGCCCAGTGATCGGCGCTCGATGAATCCACGCTCACGGCGAGATCGTTGTAGAGGCCGACGGCCATGCCGCGGGATTTGGCCAGCTCCGATGCCGAACGGAACTGCTCTTCGCACTGCCATTGCAGATACTGATGAAAGCCGATGCGGTCCGCAAAGCGCTTGCGGAACTGCGCCGTAGCCTTCGAATCCGGGTCCCTGTGGCGCGCGGGCCAGCGCGACCAATCGTGCGTTTCGCAATGCTCGGCCAGAGCCTGGAACGTCGCCAGTCCTTCGAGATCGCGCCCGCCCTCGCTCACGTAGCGCCGGAACGCCCGGGCGCGGTCGTCGTCGTGCGCCAAGTGGTTGGCGACGAAGCTCTCGTGCAACCTCTCCAGCGCCGGCAGCTTGAAGCGCGCCACGGCGCGGTACTGGACCAGCTCCGCGTCGCGGACCTGCTCCACCGCGTGCGCGAACTGGCCGTCGTGAAGGAGAGCGCGCACCGCGTCGCATTCGGCAAAATCGGGGATCGCCGTGATGTCGAGGTAAAGCGGATTGCGGAACAGCCTGCTGCACGGCGAATAGGGGCTGGCGTCTTCGGGCTGGTCCAGGAACAGCGTGTGCATCGGGTTGAGGCCGATGGCGTCCGCGCCGGTGCCCGCGATCGCGTCGATCAGGATCTTCAAATCGCCGAAATCGCCGACGCCCCAGTCGCCGCGGGATTTGAGCGAATAGAGCTGGAGCATGATGCCCCACGCGCGGCGGTTCTCCAGCGCCGGCGGCAGGTAGGCGCGCGGCGGCGCGACGATCAGCCTGGTTCCGGTTCCGGCTTCGTTTTCGAGCACGAAGTCGTGGTAGCCGAGCGGCAGCGCGTCGAGCTTGAGATGGCGAAGCGCGATCTGCATCTCGCCGATATGGCCGGTTTCCTCCACCGCCAGTTCCGACAGCCTGAATTCGCCTGCGCGTTCGCCGCCCTGTTCGAGCTTGAGCGACCAGCGCACCGCGCGGTCGCTGCCGTGCGTCGGCAGGCGCACCGGAATCGAGGCGGTTTCGCCTCCGCACGCCACCACCACGGGCGGAAGCGGCGAGCGCCAGACCTCTTCGCCGAGGCGCGCCAGGCTGGACCAGACCTGTCCGTCGTCCTCGGCCGCGATGCCGAAGGCCTTGAGCAGACCGCGCATCGTTTCGGGCGTGGTTTCGTGCCGGGTGCCGTGCATGTCCCAGTAGAACGGCTCGATGCCGGCCGCGTCGCCGAGCTTGAAGAGGATGTTGTCCGCATCCATCGGCGTCAGATGTCCCCTTCGAACAGCGCCAGCGAATGCGCCTTCATGTGGAAGCTGGTCTGCGCCTCGAAGCGGCCCGAGGGTTCGCCGTCGGCGGCGGTCGAGTCGATTATCCAGTGCCAGCGCCGGTCGGTGGGGATTTTCGGCAGGATGAAGTCGACGGGCTCCTCGCCTGCGTTCATCAGCAGCAGGAACGAATGGGGGTCGAGCTTGCGGGTGTAGGTATCGGTATCCATCTCGGCGGTGGCGGCATAGCGCACGCCGAGGCAGCGGTTGTGCGGCCGGTTCCAGTCGGCCTCCGTCATCTCGCGCCCTTCCGGCGACAGCCAGATGATGTCCTTGACCTCGCTTTCGTCGGCGAGGTCGCCGAGGAAGAAGGACGAGCGGCGGAACACCGGGTGCTCGCGGCGGATCTTGATCAGCCGGCGCACATAGGCGAGCAGATCGCGCTCCTTGTTCAGCTTGCCCCAGTCGACCCAGCCGAGTTCGTTGTCCTGGCAATAGGCGTTGTTGTTGCCGTTCTGCGTGCGGCCGAACTCGTCGCCGGCCAGAAGCATGGGGACGCCTTGCGACAGCAGCAGCGTCGCCAGGAAGTTGCGCTTCTGCCGTTCGCGGATTTCGAGGATTTCGAGCTTGGAAGTCGGCCCCTCGGCGCCGCTGTTCCAGCTGAAATTCTCGTCGGAGCCGTCGCGGTTCTTTTCGTGGTTGGCCTCGTTGTGCTTGAAGTTGTAGCTGACGAGGTCTTCCAGCGTGAATCCGTCGTGCGCAGTCACGAAATTGACGCTCGCGGTCGGCCGGCGCCTGGCGTGGCTGAAGACGTCGCTCGATCCGGCGAGCCTGAGCGCCAGATCGCCCACCCGCGCGTCGCCGCGCCAGAAACGGCGCACGTCGTTGCGGAAGCGGTCGTTCCATTCGCTCCAGCGCGGCGGAAAGCCGCCGAGGCGGTAGCCCCCGGGGCCCAGATCCCACGGCTCGGCGATCATCTTGGTCTTCGCCAGCACCGGGTCCTGCAGGATGCAGGAGAACAGCGGCGCGGCCGGATCGAACTCGCCGTTGACGCGCGCCAGACTCACCGCGAGGTCGAAGCGGAAGCCGTCGACGTGCATCTCCTCGACCCAGTAGCGCAGCGAATCCATCACCATCTGCATCACGCGAGGATGGGCGAGATTCAGCGTGTTGCCGCAGCCGGTCACGTCGCGATAGCGCCGCTTGTTGGTGTCGAGGCAGTAATACGAGGCGTTGTCGATGCCGCGGAACGACAGCGTCGGCCCCATCGCGTCGCCCTCGCCGGTGTGGTTGAACACCACGTCGAGGATCACCTCGATCCCCGCTTCGTGGAAGGCGCGCACCATCTCGCGGAATTCGTTCAGGTCCTCGCGCGCCAGATAACGCGGTTCGACTGCGAAGAAATTGACGGAGTTGTATCCCCAATACTCGCGCACGCGGCTCTTGACCTGCATCGACGTGGTCGTGAAGGGATGGACGGGCAGCAGTTCGACCGCGGTAATGCCCAATTCGCCCAGATACTCGATGACCGGCCTGGCGGCGAGCCCGGCGCAGGTGCCGCGGACCGAAGATTCCACCGCCGGATGGCGCATGGTGAAGCCGCGCAGATGCAGCTCGTAGACGATGCTGTGCGAGCGCGGGGTGCGCAGCAGCCGGTCATCGCTCCAGTCGTAGGCGAGGTCGACCACCTGGCATTTGGGCACCACCGCGGCGTCGTCGCGCTGGTCAAACGAAAGATCGCCGCGTCCGTCGGCGGGGTCGTAGGCGCACATCAGAGGATCCCACTGCACCGGCCGCGTCAGGGCCTTGGCGTAGGGGTCGATCAGGAGCTTGTTCGGATTGAAGCGGTGCCCGTTCGCCGGATCGTACGGCCCGCGCACGCGATAGCCGTAGAATTGCCCCGGCTTGGCGCCCGGCAGGTATCCGAACCAGACGTCGTCGGAACGTTCGGACAGCGCTACCCGCGCCCGCTCGCGCTCGCGTTCGTCGAACAGGCAAAGCTCGACGCCCTCCGCATTGACGGAAAACAAGGCGAAGTTCACGCCCGACCCGTCGAAGGTGGCGCCGAGCGGAAACGGCGTTCCCTGCCTGAGCCGCGGCCCCGTGGTCACCGTCAGCGCCCCTCCGGCACCAGCACGAACGCGCCCAGCGGCGGAAGCTTCACGCAGAGCGAATCCGGTTGGCCGTGCAGCGGCGTGCCCGTGGTGGCAAGGCCGCTGCCGTTGCCGACGTTGCTGCCGCCATAGAACGTCGAATCGGAATTGAACGCCTCGTAGTAGCGGCCCGATTGCGGCACGCCGATGCGGTAGTTCTCGCGCACCACAGGCGTGAAGTTGCACACCACCACCACGAAGTCGTTGGGGTCAGCGCCGCGCCGGATGTAGCTGAGCACGCCGGAATCGCCGTCGTTGCAGTCGATCCAGGAGAAGCCTTCGGGCTCGCAATCGCGCTGATGCAGTGCGCCACGGTTGCGGTAGAGCCAGTTCAGGTCCTTGAGGCACTGCTTGATGCCGCGGTGGCTCTCGTAATCCAGCAGGTGCCAGTCGAGGCTGGCGTCGTGATCCCATTCGTTCCACTGCGCCAGCTCCGCGCCCATGAACAGGAGCTTCTTGCCCGGCATCGTGTACATGAAGGTGTAGTACGCGCGCAGGTTGGCGAACTTCTGCCAGTAGTCGCCCGGCATCTTGGCGATCAGCGAGCCCTTGCCGTGCACCACCTCGTCGTGGCTGAGCGGAAGGATGAAGTTCTCGGTGAAGGCGTAGAGCAGACCGAAGGTCAGGTCGTTGTGGTGGTATTTGCGGTGGATGGGCTCCTTCGACATGTATCGCAGCGTGTCGTGCATCCAGCCCATGTTCCATTTGAAGCCGAACCCCAGCCCGCCGAGATAGGTCGGCTTCGATACCATCGGCCAGGCGGTCGATTCCTCCGCCACGGTGATCGCCTCGGGATTGTTGGCGTAGACGAGTTCGTTCATCCGGCGCAGGAAATCGATCGCCTCGAGGTTCTCGACCCCGCCGTGGATGTTGGGTACCCATTCGCCTTCCTTTCGGCTGTAGTTGCGGTAGAGCATCGAGGCCACCGCGTCGACGCGCAGGCCGTCGATGCCGAAGCGCGCCAGCCAGAACAGCGCGTTCGACAACAGCAGGCCGCGCACTTCGTTGCGGCCGAAATTGTAGATGTAGCTGCCCCAGTCGGGGTGGAAGCCCTCGCGCGGGTCGGCATGCTCGTAGAGATGCGTGCCGTCGAACATGTGCAGCCCGTGGGCGTCGCCCGGGAAGTGCCCGGCGGCCCAGTCGAGGATCACGCCGATGCCTTCCTCGTGGCAGCGGTGCACGAAATGGCGGAAGTCCTCGGGGCTGCCGTACCGGCTGGTGGCCGCGAACAGGGCGGTCGGCTGGTAGCCCCAGGAGCCGTCGAACGGATGTTCGCTGATCGGCATGAGCTCGATGTGGGTGAAGCCCATGTCCTTCACGTACGGCACCAGCGTATCGGCCAGCTCGCGGTAGGTGAGATTGCGGTTGTCCTCCTCGGGGATGCGCCGCCACGAGCGCAGGTGGCACTCGTAAATGGCGACCGGCGAGCGCCGGTCGGCATGCGGGCCCTTTCCGGTCTCCTCCCGCTCGGCGCCGCTTCGGGCATCGGCGCTGACGAGCGAGGCAGTGCGCGGCGGTATCTCGGCCTGGAAGGCGAACGGGTCGGCCTTCAGGAGGATGGCGCCGCTGCGCGCCTTGATCTCGAACTTGTAACGGGTGCCGGGACCCACGCCGGGCAGGAAAATGTCCCAGATGCCCGCGCCGGGATGCAGCCGCATGGGATGAACGCGCCCGTCCCAGCCGTTGAAGTCCCCCACCACGCTCACCCGCTTCGCGTTCGGCGCCCAGACGGCAAAGCTCGTGCCTTCGACGCCGTCGCGCACGCAGGGATGGGCACCCATTTTCTCGAAGCCGCGCAGGTAATTGCCTTCGGCGTGCAGGTAGAGATCGAGCTCACCCAGAACCGGCCCGAAGGCATAGGGGTCCTCGATCAGCTCCTCGGACGAGGGCGTCTTCACGCGCAACCGGTAGGCGAAGCGTCCCCGGCCTGCGGGCAACGGTCCGGCGAACATGCCCGCTTCATGGATGCGGGGCAGCCCGGCGACGGTCTCGCCGCTGGCGCGGTCGACCACCTCTACGGCGGTGGCGCCGGGCCGGAAAGCGCGGACGGTCAGGCCGCCCTGGTGCTCGTGCATGCCGAGATAGGAGAACGGATCATGGTCGTCGCCGGCGATGATCGAGAGAGCGTGCTTGTCGCGTAACTCGGGGGCGGGTTCTACGCGGTCCATGACATCTCCTGAAGACGAACCATCGGAGTCGGGCATCGTTCCAATACGTCCAATTCCTCTATAGGCCATTGCATTTTTGCAGGATTTCGTGGAATTCGTGTGGGAAATTCATCGGCAGTTGATTCGGGTTGGTAATAAGAGTTTTACCAAATCACGGTTTTATGGCTCCGGAGAAATATATCGTCCGGCTCGGTTTTGATATAGCGCAAGATCTGGACGGCCCGGACGCAAGAGGTGCTTGATGCGGGTCCTGTTCGTAACGGCAGAGGCCTATCCCCTGGCAAAGACCGGAGGCCTTGCCGACGTTTCCCGGGCCCTTCCCATCGCACTCAGACGGCACGGCATTGACGTCAGGCTGCTGATGCCCGGCTATCCGCGCGCCTACGTCCGCATCGAGAACCCTCGCATTGTGGCCAAGATCGAACCGGCGCTGGGCGTCTCGGACGCCACCCTGGTGGCAGGCACCTTCCCGGATGCCGATCTGCCGGTCTGGCTGATCGACAGCCCCAGTCTGTTCCGGCGCAACGGCGGGCTCTACCAGGACGACAACGGCAAGAATTGGCCGGATAACGACTTGCGCTTCGCCTTCCTCTGCCACGTCGGCGCCACGCTTGCCGCCGGCTGCCCCGGGCTGGACTGGTCGGCCGACGTGGTGCACGCCAACGACTGGCATGCGGGCCTGGTGCCGCTTTACCTTTCGCTTCAAAAGGGACCGCGGCCGAGCACGGTCTTCACCAGCCACAACATGGCCTTCCAGGGCAATTTTCCGGCGGAAGCGCTGGACAGGCTGGCCATTCCGCCCGAGCATTTCTGCGCCGCGGGCATCGAGTTCTACAACCAACTGTCGTTCCTGAAGGCGGGATTGCGCTACGCCGACAAGATCACAACCGTCAGCCCGACGTACGCCAACGAGATTCTCACGCCCGCTTTCGGCTGCGGCATGGACGGCGTGCTGACCGAGCGCGGCGACGATTTCCTGGGCATCCTCAACGGCATAGACGAAGCGCTGTGGGATCCGGCGTCGGATCCGGTGCTGCCGCGCAATTACCGCGAGAGCGACATTTCCGGCAAGCGCGCCTGCAAGACGGCGCTGCAGAAGGAGTTCGGACTGCCCATCGATCCGGATGTCCCCCTGATCGGCTTCGTCAGCCGCATGACCCAGCAGAAGATGGCGGACGTCATCCTCGAAACCGTGCCCTGGATCGTCGAGCAGGGCGCGCAGTTCGTGGCCGTGGGCGAAGGCGACCCGGGCCTCGAACTCGCCTTCGAGCAGGCCAGGGAGAGGCACGGCCGGCAGGTGGCGGTCGTCGTGGGCTATGACGAACCGTTGGCGCACAAGCTCCAGGCCGCCAGCGACATCCTTCTGGCTCCGGCCCGTTTCGAGCCGTGCGGCCTGACCCAGCTTTACGCGCTGCGCTATGGCACGTTGCCGGTCGTACGCCGGACGGGCGGGCTTGCCGACACCGTTGTGGACGCCACCGCCACCTCGATCGCGGACCGCTCGGCCACCGGCTTCGTTTTCGATGAACCGAATCACGAAGACCTGACGGCGGCATTGGCGCGGGCCCTTTCGCTGTATCGCGAGCCGCTGACCTGGAGGCGCTTGCAGCTTCAGGCGATGGCGCAGGACTTCAGCTGGAGTGCGAGTGCATCCAAGTACGCCGCGCTCTACAGTGCCGTGAGCGGCATCGCCGTCGACCTGGGACGAAATGAATCAGCTCCGGAGGTCGTCTCGGCAGAAACCGCGAGACAAGCCGCAAGCTGAGCAGGTAAAATGCACTCACGCTCGAGGGAGCGACACGAATGAACTGGTATCTAGGCACAGAAGGGCAGGAGACCGCCATGCCCAACGATCAGCAACCGACCCCTTCCGAAGAGCAGATCCGCAACCGCGCCTACCTGTTGTGGGAGCGCGAGGGCTGCCAGAACGGCAAGGCCGAAGAATATTGGCAGCGGGCCAAGGCCGAGCTCGAAGCGGAAATGGAAGCAAAATGGCACGCCGCCTCCATCGAAGCATCGATGGAGGGCGAGACGACCAGCTTCGTTCTGCCGGTGCTGCCGATCTCGACTCCGCCGTCGCGCAGCGTAGCCGACAAGATCGAGAACAGCCCGGAGCTG
>DATKOE010000018.1:0-26844 GCA_035524815.1 Rhizomicrobium sp. | reverse complement strand
AGGGCGCGGCCACCTGGACCCAGTTGTAGGCCGAATAGCGCACGACCTGGTCGCGGTCGGCGTAGCGGATGCCGACTTTCACGTAGTCGAGCCAGCCGTTGCCGACGTCGTACTGGACGTCGCCGCGCAGCGCCACTTCCTGCGCGTTGTTCTTCTCTTTGTGATCCTGGATGAACTGGCTGTAGTAGTTGTGCGGGTTGGTGAGGAAGCCCGGCGCCAGGTTGAAGTTGTCGGGCTGCAACAGGGTGATCGTCGGTGCGCCGTTGCCGTCGCGCTCGTACTGCGCATTCACCGAGACGTCATTGGCGACCAGCATGTCGTTGTTGCCGGTCTTGGCGCTGATGTATTGGCCGTCGACGGTCGCATGCAGCTTGTCGGTCACGTCCCATTGCAGGTTCGTGGACAGATCGCGCGTGCCTTCCGAATGGTCGAAGATACGCGACTGGTTCTCGAGCGTGTCGCCCATCGTCGTCGTATCGGCGCAGGTGTGTCCCGCATCCGGACCGCAGTAGTTGAGGTAGGGCAAGCCGGGAACGACCGAAGCGGCGTCGACGGCATGCTGGAAGCTTCCGCCCCACGAGCCCATCCAGCCGCCGCCGTACGGGTTGGTGAGCACGCCGGACTTCAGCGTGCCGTTGGAGTTGAAGGTGAAATTGGACGTGCCGTAGGCCGGCAGCAACGGCGCATTGGACAGCGGATCGAAGCCCGGGGCCGCCCAAAGGCCGAACAGGTTGATGTTCGAGCTGTGTTCGAGCCAGGCGTTGCGATAGTTCGATTCGTTGTACTGGAAGTTCCAGCGAACGTCCTTGTTCGGGCTTTCATACTGCAATGCGAAGGACTTGCCCTCGCGCTTGCGGTCGTAGTTGACCCGCGAGTAGTTCACTTCGTCCGGCAGATAGACCCAGCCCGTGCCGCCGTAGGCATTGGCGGTGCAGGGGATCGAGCCGTCGGCGCTGACGATCGCGCTGCCGTCGGGATTGGTGTCGCCGGCGGAGCAGACTGTGCCGTTGCGCAGCATGATGACGGAGTTGGTCTGCGTCACCACGTGCGAATTGGCGTAACCCAGCAGGAAGCCGATGCGGCCGTACTGGGTGTCGAAGTTCTTGCCGGCCACGCCCGAATAGTCGAACGTGACGTCGTCGGAACGGTCGTTGTAGTTGACCTTGCCCGACGCGCTCAGAATGTGGTCCTCGGCGTCGAAGGGAAGGCGGGTGCGGATGTCCACCGTGCCCGCGATGCCGCCTTCGATCATGTCGGCGGTCTGGTTCTTGTAGACGTCGATGCCGCCGATCATTTCCGGCGACACGTCGTTGACGTTCAGGCCGCGGTGGCCGTCGGCGGAGAAGCTGTCCCGCCCGTTGAAGTTCGTCCGCACGAACGTGAGCCCGCGAACCAGCACGCCGGTCGCCTCGCCCGAGGGGTGCGTGGTGTCATCGTCGGACTGAAGATGCGACACCGTGATGCCCGGCACGCGCTGGATGGCGTCCGACACCGACTTGTCGGGGAACACGCCGATGTCCGTCGCCGTGATCGAGTCCACGACCGTGTCGGCGTTCTTCTTGATCGACAGCGCCGATTCGAGCGAGGCCCTCACGCCGGTGACGACGATGGTTTCCATCGCCCCTTCGTTGCCCGATGTCTGCGCAAATGCCGGCGCGGCGAATCCGATCGCCACCAAAGCCAGCAGGGACGCACTGCCTTTCATTGCGGCCTTGCGGCCTGCATTGCTCTTACTCATCCCGTAAATCCTCCCAAACCCTTTTCGTTAGCGCACGATTTGCGCGCCCCGCTACGACACGCGCAGCCAGGCAGCGATGGGGACCGGAACCCGGGATCGAGCACGTCTTTGGCCGGAGGTGCCGTCTGCAATGTGTGCAGAGATGTTGGGCATTCGTGAGAATTCCCCTTCCCTCGTGCGCCGCTGCGTGTAGCCTTTCATCAGGCAAGCCCCCGGATGACGTTTCGCTTCGCTCACGAGACCGTCCCCGACTGCGGCCATAATCCCGCCGCATCACTCTTCGTGCCAATGCCGCCGTATACGTATACGTGCGTTCCGCTTTTACGCATTCGTATGCGTATTGCGTTTTCGCCACAGCGGCCGCATCGGGAGAACGTCATGCGCGCCGTGCGCTCGTTCGACGCTGGCCGCAAACGCGTTTCTGCCAAGTATACGTATGCGTTCCAATTGGCAGTAATGCCGCCGCGCCGATAATGCGATGAGGCAAAAGCGTCGGTGCGTACATGCCGATAAAAGTGCGCGAGTGGGCTCAGGTGGATGGAATTCCGGCCGGCATGACGCCGTCCTGGACGCCGAAAGCCGGCCGGCTTGACCGTCCGGCGGGCACATCGGCATTTGCACGTTGGGCGGGCGGTGCGTTTTGCTGCGCCACAGTTCTCGTGACCGGATTTCGCGGCCGGATGCCTCGCGGAGTAATGTCGCTGCGGGGTTTCGCCGAAAGCGGCCCCCGGTTTGCCCCTGAATGCGGACAGCGGCGGGCACAACGCCGCGCGTGAGAGACGCCCATGAAAACGAAGCCCCGGCTCGGGTTCTGGCAATTGTGGAACATGAGCTTCGGCTATGTGGGCATCCAGTTCGGATTCGCCCTGCAGACCGCCAACATCACCCGCATATTCGAGACTCTGGGGGCCAAGGTCGACGCCATTCCGATCCTGTGGGTCGCGGCCCCCGTGGCCGGCCTCATCATCCAGCCGCTCATCGGTCACATGAGCGACAAGACCTGGAACCGGATCGGCCGGCGCAAGCCCTATTTTCTCGCCGGCGCCATCCTGTCCTCGCTCGCGCTCTTTGCAATGCCCTACTCGCCCACTCTCTGGATCGCCGCGGGCATGCTGTGGATCATGGATGCGTCGATCAACGTCACCATGCAGCCGTTCCGCGCCTTCATCGGCGACATGCTTCCCGACGAGCAGCGCACCCAGGGCTTCGCGATGCAGACGTTCTTCATCGGCGTGAGTTCGGTGATCGCGTCGGCCTGTCCGTGGCTGCTGACCAACTGGCTGCACATCGCCAACACCGCACCCGCGGGCGTGATTCCGCCTTCGGTCGTTTGGTCGTTCTGCCTCGGCGGCATCGCGTTCCTGGCGGCCGTCGATTGGACCATCGCCACCGTGCGCGAGTACTCGCCCGAGGAGCTCGAGGACTTCAACGTCGCGACGACCGCGGAACCGGCCGACGCCACGGTCCTCGACCGCCGCAATTGCGTCCGCGAGGGAACGCTGCTGATCCTGGCGGGGGCGGCCTTCACCTACGCCATCTGGTCGCTCTCCTGGTACGCCGGACTCTACATCCTCACAGGCAGCGCGATGTTCTACGGAATGCTGCAACTCGCCGCCGCGGCGCGCGCCGGGCAGGGCAGGACCGGCGGAATGGTCGAGATCGTCGCCGACCTCAAGGCGATGCCGGCCACGATGAAGCAGCTCGCCCTTGTCACCATGCTTACCTGGTTCGCGCTCTATGCCCTGTTCATCTACACCACATCGGCGGTGACGCGCTTCCACTTCCACGCCAGCGATCCCACCTCGGCGATCTACAACGAAGGCGCCAATTGGGTCGGCATCCTGATGGCCGTGTACAACGGCGTCGCCGCACTGGTGGCGTTCCTGTTGCCGGCGATCGCCCGACGGATCGGCCGCGTCGCCACGCATTCGGTATGCCTCGTCATCGGCGGCGTCGGTTTCATCTCGATGTATCTCATCAAGGACCCGACCATGCTGCTGGTCTCGATGGTTGCGATCGGCATCGCCTGGGCGAGCCTGCTGACGATTCCCTACGCCATTCTGTCTAGCGCGGTGTCGCACCGGAAGATGGGCGTGTACATGGGCATGTTCAACCTCTTCCTGGTGATCCCCCAGATCATCGCCGCCGCCGTGCTGGGCCTCCTGGTCAAGACCACATTCGGCGGCGCGGCGATCTACGCGATCGTGCTCGGCGGCGCGGCGATGATCGTTTCGGGAATCCTGATGGCCTTCGTCAAAGACAATACGAAAGACTTGCAGCGCTCATGAGTGATCTTTGGAAAGTCACCGCCACGGCCTTCGCGAACGATCGCGAAGCGATCATGCGCAACGGCAACGTCTACCAGATCGCCAATGGCCACATGGGATACCGCGGCACGCTCGACGAGTTCGGCCCGGACGAGTTCGTGGCCGTCACCCTGGCGGGCGTGTTCGACCGCGTCGGCGATGCCTGGCGCGAGCCGGTAAACGCCCCAAACGCGGGTTTCACGCAGGTCGTTGTCGACGGCAAACCGGTCTCCGTCCTTGCGTCGCCGATAAGGCATCATCGCCAGAGCCTCGACCTTCGCAACGCCGCCTTCGCGCGGGAGACGGTGTTCGAAGCCGGCGGCAAGACGGTCGACATCAGGTCGGCGCGGTTCCTGAGCGCGGCACGGCCCAATCTCGGCGTGATTTCCTACGCGGTGAGCTGCAACAAGCCCGCGGACATCGAAATCCACACCGGAATCGACGCCGGCATCTGGGATCTGAACGGCCCGCATTTCAGGGACCTTCGCCCGGAAATGGACGGCGAAGTGCTGGTCGTGACGGGCCTCACCGCCGAGAGCGGCACGAACGTGGCCGTCGCCGAATCCGCGGCCATCGCCTTCGGCACCCAGGGTCACGGATTGCGGGAGCGCCGCAACCTGAGAATCGTCAGGTTCCGGGCCGAGCCGGGCGTGACCTACGCTTTCGTCAAGTACTTCGCCGTGTACGCGGGCGACGACGCCCGGCGGGCGGCGATCGCCGCCGTCACGGACGCCCGGCGCGACGGCTATGCCTCGGTCGTCGCCGAGCACGACGCCTGCTGGGCGGGGCGCTGGGCCCTGTGCGACGCCGTCATCGAAGGCGACGACACCGCGCAAATTGCGCTGCGCTACAGCATCTTCCAGCTTCTCATCGCCGCGCCGGTTACCGGCAGCGGCAACTCGATTCCCGCGCGCGCTCTTTCGGGCCAGGCCTACAAGGGCGCGGTGTTCTGGGACACCGAGATGTTCATGCTGCCCTTCTTCCTGCACACGTGGCCGGAGAAGGCGGTCGAGCTTCTGCGCTACCGCATCCGAACGCTGGAAGGCGCCCGTCGCAAGGCGCGCACCGAGGGGGCCGGATTCCGCGGCGCGTTCTACGCCTGGGAAAGCCAGGAAACCGGCGACGACGCCTGCACCTATTTCAACATCGGCGACCCGTTGACCAAGCGCGAGCTGCGCACCCATTTCCGCGACAAGCAGGTGCATATCTCGGGCGACGTCGCCGTCGCGATGTGGCAGTACTTCAAGGTGACGGGCGACGATTCGGTGCTGCTCGAGGGCGGCGCCGAGGTCATCCTGGAATGCGCGCGGTTCTACTATTCCTATGCCTACTTCAAGAAGGACAAGAACCGCTACGAAATCCTGGACGTCATCGGGCCGGACGAATACCACGAGCGCGTCAACAACAACGCCTTCACCAATCTCGTCGCCAGGGCCACTTTCGAGATCGCCAGTGCCGCCGCCGATCACCTGCGGCGCAACCGCCCCGAGGCGTTCGAGGCGCTGGTGCGCAAGCTCGGCATCGGCGACGAGCTGAACCTGTTCGCCGAGGCGGCGCGGCAGCTTTATGTGCCCGAGCCCGACCCCGACACCGCACTGATCGAGCAGTTCGACGGCTATTTCAATCTCAAGGACGTCCCCGTCGACGAGCTGAAGGCGCAGCGGATTCACCCCGACGAATACCTAGGCGCGGCGCAAGGACTGGCGGTGCCGACGCAGGTGATCAAGCAGGCCGACGTCGTCATGATGCTGAGTCTGTTCAAGGACCGCTTCGGCAACGACGTGAAGAAGGCGAACTGGGAGTACTACGAGCCGCGCACGGAACACGGATCCAGCCTCTCCGCCTGCGCCTATGCGCTGGTGGCGGCCGAATTCGGAGACCTCGATTTCGCCTACAAGTACTTCCTCAAGACCGCCCGGCTCGACCTGGAAGCCAAGTACAATGTGCATGTCGGCACCGTCTTCACCGGCGGATCGCATCCGGCCGCCAACGGCGGAGCCTGGATGACGGCGGTATTCGGCTTCGGCGGCCTGACCGCAAACGAGAGCCACGTCCGCATCCAGCCGCGGCTTTACCGGACCTGGAAATCGCTGCAATTCAACCTGGCCTACAAGGGAGACCGGTTCGCCGTTGCCGTCGCCCACGACTCGGTCGAGGTGATCGCCTCGGAAACCAACGCCGCGACGCGCGATTTCGTGATCTGGGACCGGCGCGTGCGGTGCGTGCCGGGCAAGCGTATCGTCGTGCAGTGCGCCGAACAGGTCGCCTGAAAGGACCGTCGATGAATCGCAGGGATCTTCTGCTCACGGCCGCGCTATCGATCCCGCTGGCCGGCCTGGCGGGACCCGCTGTCGGCAAACGGGCGCGCCCGCGCGCACGCATCGGCGCCGACATCGCCTGGACGACCTATCAGGCCCAGGACATGAAGACGACAGGCACGGTGATGGGCCCGCAATACGGACCCTATCTGGTCCAGATGGAATCGGCGCACCAGACGTGCGTCAGGCTCGCTGCCGGCCAGCATATCGAATTCAAGGCCGCCGCCGCCGCCAACACGCTGGTCGTGCGATATTCCCTGCCCGATTCCGCCGACGGGCGCGGCATCGATTCCACGCTGCTTGTCTTTCGCAACGGCAAACCGCTGCCGCCTATTGCGATCACGTCGAGGTTCTGCCGGCTCTACGGCGATTATCCGTTCGTCAACGATCCGGCGGCCGGAAAGCCGCGCAATTTCTACGACGATGCCCGTGTGAAGGGGCTGACTCTGGCGAAGGGCGACGTGATCCGGCTGGAAAAGCCCACGGATGCGGCCGAATACTGCATCATTGATATCGTCGACCTGGAGCACGCGCCGCCGCCACTGCGCCGCCCGCGCAATTCGGTTTCGCTGACCGATTTCGGCGCGGACCGGACGGGCGAATCCGACGCCACGGCTGCCCTGCAAGCCTGCCTCGCCGCCGCGGCCGCGCAAGGCAGGACCGCCTGGGCGCCGCCCGGCACCTATAAGCTGACCGGCGACGTCGAAATGCCTTCCGGCGTCAGGCTCCAAGGCGCGGGCATGTGGCACACGACCTTCGCCGGCGACGAGCAGCTCTACGACCGGCCCGGCCGCCGTCTGCGCTTCAAGCTGACCGGCTCGAACAGCACCCTTTGCGACTTCGCGCTGGACGGCAGGATCAAGTATCGCAACGACGGCGAACAGAACGACGGCATCTTCGGCGCGCACGGCAGGAACTGTACGATCTCCCGGCTCTGGATCGAGCACACCAAGGTAGGTATGTGGTTCTATGTCTGCAGCAACATGCTGATTGAGGGCTGCCGCCTGCGCAACACCAAGGCCGACGGCATCAACCTCTGCGTCGATACCCGCGACTGCATCGTCCGCAACTGCACCGCGCGCAACACGGGAGACGATTGCTTCGCGATCTGGCCCGCGCCGTCGGACCAGGGCTTTTCGCAGGAAGGCGCCGCGCCCGGCGACAACGTCATTTCCTGCTGCACCGCCGAGACGCCGTTCCTGGCTCAGGGCGGGGCCATCTACGGCGGCGCCGGCAATCGCATCGAGGACTGCCTGTTCCGCGATATTGCCTCGGGCTGCGGCATCCTGATCAGCACGACGTTCCCGACCACGGACGGGAAGATCGACAACAACTTCAGCGGCACGACGGTGGTGAAGAACTGCGAACTGATCCGCTGCGGCGGCTACGATCAGGGCTGGATGTGGCGCGCGGCGCTCCAGATATGCCTGCATCGGCGCGACATCTCCGGCCTTGCGATCAGCGACGTGACGATTCGCGACAGCCTGTCCGACGGCATCGCCGTGGTGAACGCCGCGGATTCGCCTCGTACGCTGCGCGATGCGCGCCTCGAACGCGTGCGGGTCGGCGCATACGGTGCCGCCGTGCCGGGCCGGCACGGGCTTTGGATCGCCGCCCTGGCGCAAGGCGGGCTCGTGCTCGTCCAGTCGACAATTCCCGACATCGCGAATGGGTCGGCGGAGTTTCAAGTGAGCGCGCAATAGCCGCCGCGCCGGGCGTCGCCCCGCCGCCGGAGGCCGTCAAACGCCTTTCAGCGAGAGAAGGAATGGTGAGTGAGACAGCTACGCCACGGGTCGAAAATTTCAAAACCCACAGCAGCTCGAAAAATTTGGCTGGCCCGACACCGTCAATAACACGTCAAAACCGGCGACATTGAGCCAGACAATATGAGACGTCTCCGGGATTGGAGATTCTCTTAAGGGGCTCTTGCATTCCCACTGGCATGCATCCTCGCGTAACGGTACGCGGAGAGCGACAACGATGTCTGCGAGTTATCTCAATCCGAATATTCGCATTTGGCATTTCCGCTACTGAATGTCGGAGCATCGAACGTCCGCCCGACCTTACCCCCGTCCTGCGGGCGCCTTGCTGGGCATTCCCCCGGCAATCACGGGATTTCTATGCACGGCGCTAATTTCGCTCACGGTCGGCATAGCGTTGGACTAGATGGGCCGGCGACGTCCGTTTGTGGCGCCTTTGCGACCTAGAACGAATTTCAGCTTTCGGGCCGGCTCTTGCCGTTCGCCGGACGGCGACCTTGCGCCATAACTTGGCATTCGTAGAAGCAGTTTACCGCTCCCAAACGGCGTTCCGGCAGAGGCGGATTATTCCCCTTCGGCACACACTTGGGTACATTGGCGCCAGGGCTCGGTGGGGGTAGGTCATGGAAATCCGCAACACCGTCAGAACGCAGCAAATCGCTGCGCGCTTTGCGGGCTTCTTCTATCTCTTCACGATGGCAACCGCTCTTTTTGCCGAGGACTATGCTCTGGGCGGGGTGTGGCGTTCGCATGATCCAGGGGCGACTGCTCGAAACATCGAAGCAGCAGAACAACTGTTCCGGCTTGGTATCGTCTGCGAATTGGTAACGGTGGCAGGCGTGGCGGCCTTGATCGTGGCGCTTTATGTGCTGTTGAATACTGTCAATAGAGGCTTGGCGCTCCTCGCGTTGTCGTGGCGCATGCTGGAATGCGTGCTTCTTGCTATGGCTGCGGCTTGTCCTTTAGTAGTGCTGCGCTTGCTGAGCGGTGCTGATTATCTGGCGCCATACAATATTCACCAGCTTCAAACGTCGGCCTATGTGGCCCTTGAGGCGCATTCGATCGGGTATCTCACCGGCATGTTCTTTTACAGCCTCGGTTCGACGGCATTCAGCTATCTGCTGTTCAAGTCGCATTATGTTCCAAGATTGCTGCCAGCATTGGGCGTACTGGGGTCCCTGATCGTTTTTGCCGGCACCGTTGTGCACTTTGCAGCGCCACAATATGCGGCGGCGGTCGAGTCCGTCTTCTGGATTCCCGTTGCGGCCTACGAGGTGCTGTTGGGGCTTTGGTTGCTATTCCTTGGCGTCAAAATCAGCCCGCCGGAAGCACGCGCTGCCGCATAGCCCAGCCACGACACTCTTTGTGGCCTACCGGCTGGGCGCCGGTCGTCAAGACGCCGCGTCGAGAATCGGAGCCGAAACGACATCCGTGCTGGTCGGCAGGAAACAGGTGAGATTCGGACCTAAGCCTTCGGTCCGGCTTGCGCCAAAAGTTGCCATTGTGCCGCGGCACAGTTGTTTGGCTCAGGTCGGCACCTTCGTTCGGAGTGATGCATGCCGAAACGCCGGAACGATGATGGCAACAAGCACAGTCACTACAGATGCGACGCCAGCAAGGTGTGGCAGGTCGAAAGCAACGGTCACTACCACGTCTTTCGCCAAGTAATTCAGCCCCACGAGGCCCAGAATTGCGAGGCTGAACTGCGACCTACGAACAATTGGTGCGGCGTCCCGATTAGGCACCCAAAGCGCGCCGACGAGCATGAGAAAGATGAGAACGGCGATGATCAGGCTGATGTGCATATTGGCTATCACCTTCGTTGCCCGATACGAAGGTATCAGTCAGAACGAATGGCAACAATTGGCGCAACCCGGAAGTAGCTAGCCCGAGTCGGATGTCCGCTTTGGGTGGTGCATCGATCATCCAAAGCCCTCGACACGGGCGGCGCGCGATGGGACCGCATATCAGGTCTCTTGGGGGCCTCACATCATCTCGATCCCGGTTCAAGTGGTGACACGGCGGTGCCGCGAGCAAATCGCGCGTTCGACCAACAGAAGCTGTCACTCTCGAATATTCTGAAATGATTGCGGATTTTGGTGGGTGATACAGGACTCGAACCTGTGACCCGCTGATTAAGAGTCAGCTGCTCTACCGCCTGAGCTAATCACCCACGGGAGGCGGGCCTATAGCAGAGCGTTCCCCCCCTGTCCATGCGCCCTTTCCCACTCATCAACAGGCGCGCCGTCAGCGGCAACCCATTGCGGCGCCTAGATGATTCCGGCCGAGTGGCGGGGGATTTCGACCTGGCGGTGCACGTGCACGCTGAGCAGCAGGCCGAAGCCGAACATCACCGCCAGCATGGCCGTGCCGCCGTAGGAAATCAGGGGCATGGGGATACCCACCACCGGGATCAGGCCCATCACCATCATGCCGTTGATCATGATGTAGAAGAAGAAATTGAGGGTGACGCCCATCGCCAGCAGCCGGCCGAACTGGCTGCGCGCGCTGGTCGCAGTCTGCACGCCGTAGCCGATCACCACCGCGAACAGGATCAGCATGGCGATGCAGCCGACGAAGCCGAACTCCTCGGCATAGTTCGTCCAGATGAAGTCGGTCTGCTTTTCGGGCAGGAAGTTGAGCCGGCTTTGCGTGCCTTGCAGGAAGCCCTTGCCGGCCGCGCCGCCGGAGCCCACCGCGATCTCGGCCTGGGTGATGTTCCAGCCCGCCCCGAGCGCGTCGGACTTGGGATCGAGGAAGGTCATCACGCGGGCCTTCTGGTAGTCGTGCAGGACGAACTTCCAGGCAATCGGCACGGCCGCCGCCGCAGCGCTGATCGTGGGGGCGATCCACCACCACGACAGCCCCGCCAGGAAGAGCAGTGCCGCCCCGTCGAGCCCGAGGATGATGGTGGTGCCGAGGTTGGGCTGGATCGCCACCAGCACGGCGGGAATGCCGATCATCGCCAGCGGTATCGCCAGCTTGAGCGGTTTCGAGACCTCCTCCACACTCTGGCCGTGGAGGAATTTCGCCAGCGCCATCACCATCGAGATCTTCACCAGTTCCGACGGCTGGAAGTCGACCCCGCCGACGGAAATCCAGCGCTGGGCGCCCAGATGCGCCATGCCCGCCGCCTCCACTCCGATCAGAAGCAGCAGCGACACCGCATAGGCGGGATAGGCGAACTTGAGCCAGAAACGGATGTCGACCAGGGCGGCCACGATCATGAGCGCGAAGCCGAGCACGAAGCGGACGAGTTGCTTGTCGGCCCACGGGCTCCAGTGTCCGCCCGCCACCGAATACTGCATGGCGATGCCGATCGTGGCGATGATCGAGATCATGAGCACGAGGCCCCAGTTGATCTCGTAGAGCTTGTCGACGATCGAAAGCTGGCCGTGCGCGGCGGCGTAGGGGCGGAGCGTCATGTGCCCCGCCCTTCGGTTGCGGATTGCGCGGCGTGCACGGGATAGGACGCCGGCAGCCGCAGCGGATCGCGCTGCTGCGCGAACAAAAGGATGTCGCGCACGGCCGCGACCTGGGGATGCGGCGGCGCGTTGTGCTCGACGATGCAGGCGGCGGCATAGCGCGGCTGCTCGACCGGCGCGAACCCGATGAAAAGGCCGTTGTCGCGCAGGTTCCACGGCAGGCTGGCGTCGCTCTTGACGCCGCTTTCGCGCTCGGCCTTGGTGATGACGCGCACCTGCGCGGTGCCGGTTTTGCCGGCCATCTCGTAGCCGGCCTGGGTGATGCGCCAGGTGTTGGCCGTGCCGCCGGGCTGGCACACCGCGGCCATGCCGGCGCGCACGGCGGCGAGCGCCTCGGCGGAGAACGGCAGCGGCGCGGGCATCACCCGCGGCTGGCGGACGGCTCCCACGTCGTGAACCACACGCGGGACGACGGCCTTGCCGCTGGCGATGCGCGCCGCCATCGTGCAGAGCTGGATCGGCGTCACCACCACGTATCCCTGGCCGATGCCGGCGCTCAGGCTGTCGCCCTGTTGCCACGGCACGCCGTACTTGGCGAGCTTCCAGGCGCTCGTCGGGATCAGTCCGCCCTGCTCGCCGGGAATCTCGATGCCGGTGGGGGCGCCCAGGCCAAGGGCGCGCGCCGCCGCCGCCATCTTGTCGATGCCCAAGCGGCGAGCGACCTCGTAGAAGAAGATGTCGCACGAAACCGCGATGCCGCGCTGCAGGTCGACGTGGCCGTGGCCGCCCTTCTTCCAGCTCCAGCAATGGAATTCGTGGTTGCCGAGCGTCATCGAACCCGTGCAGAAGACCTGAAGGTCCGACAGCCCGTTCTCGACGGCGGCGACCGCCATGGCGGGCTTGAAGGTGGACCCCGGCGGATAGACGCCGCTGATCGCCTTGTTGATGAGCGGCTTGTGATCGTCGCCGGTGAGCGCGTGCCACTGGTCGGTGGTGATGCCGACGTTGAACAGGTTGGGATCGTAGCCGGGCGTGGAAGCCAGGGCCAACACGTCGCCGGTGGCGACATCCATCACAATGCAGGCGGAGCTTTCGGCGGCCAGGCGCTCTTCGGCGAAGCGCTGAAGCTGGCAGTCGATGGTCAGATAGACGTCCTTGCCCGGCACGCCCGGTTTGTCCGACAGCGGACGGATCACGCGGCCGTAGGCGTTGACCTCGACGCGGGAGGAGCCGGCCTCGCCGCGCATCTCGGAATCGTACGCCTTCTCTACGCCCCGCTTGCCGACGCGGAATCCCGGCTGGGAGAGCAGCGGGTCGTCGTCGCGCTCCTGGTCCTGCTGGCTGGCGGCGGCCACGTAGCCGAGCAGATGGCTCATCTCCGTGCCATAGGGATAGGAACGGGTTTCGCCGACGTCGGTCTGCACCCCGGGAAGATAAGGCAGGTGCAGGTTGAGGCGCGCGAACTCGTCCCACGACAGGTTCTCCGCGATCGGGATCTGGGCGAACTTCTTGTTCGCCTTGATGTCGTGCAGGACCTTGTCGCGCTGGTAGGGCGTGAGCTCGATGATCTTGCCGATCGAATCGAGCGCCTGTTCGCTGCCCTGGCTCGCCAACTCGTCGACGATCACCACGCGGTAGTTGCGCCGGTTGGTGGCGAGCTCGACGCCGAAGCGGTCCAGGATGCGCCCGCGCGGCGGGAAGATGAAACGCTGGCTGACGCGGTTGTCCTCGGCTTCGACCTTGTACTCGTCGCCGTTCCGGATCTGGAGCTGATACAGGCGTCCAGCGAGCACGAGGAGCACGCCGCTCATCCCGCCCGTCAGCATCAGCGTGCGGCGCGTGAAGGTCGCGTAGCGGCTCTTGTCCTTGCGGTCGAACAGCGGCATCAGATCTCACTCCGCAACGGACCGACGAAGCGGTGGTGAATCCACGCCAGCAGGAATGCGACCGGAATGTAGAGGACGGAGGTCACCGCGAATTCCTTGATCGATCCGGAAACGGGCATCAGCCGCCACATGTAGATGCAATAGATGAGGTACTGCGCCGTGCAGGCCGCCAGGGCGGCCGTGGCGAAGCCCAGGATGGCGCCCCAGCCGGAGAGCCCGGCGAAAGCGTCGCGCTGGCGGTCGATCACGGCATAGGTCGCCACGAACGACGCGGCCCAGATGCCCGGCGGTCCGCCGGAGAGCACGTCGTGGATGACCCCGATGGCGAACGCCCAGCCCGGGCTCATCAGATCGGGGCGCACCAGGCACCAGAAGTAGATCGGCATCAGCGCGTACATCGGCGACGGAATCCAGCTGCCAAAAATCGAGAACGGCAGGTTGGTGATCGCCACGCCCAACAGGCCGAGCAGCACCGGGATCGTGTTGGTGAGGAATTTTCCGCCCATGACGCCACCCAAACGCTCCACGGCACACCTCATCGATCGCCGTTGTCGGGCACGCTGTCGCTGTTGTCGTCGGCGGTGCCGGGTGCGGGCTGCACCGGCGGCGCGACCGACGGTGGTTTATAAACCGGCTTGGGCGCCACGGGTTGAAGCTGCGGCGGCGGCAGACCCTGGTTGGTCTGGGCCACGGCGGGCGGCAGGCCGGCCGCCGTGACGGGCAGTTCGCCCGGCGAGACCGCCGGCGGATGCTCGGGCGGCTGCTTGAAGTCGAGGATCTGCACGTCCTGCGCCGTGGTCTGGTCCGCGAACAGGTTGACGCGGTAGCGCGGCCCGTCCGCCACGATCACGCCGATCGGAATACCGGCCGGCAGGATGTCGCCGTCGCCGGAGGTGACGACCTGGTCGCCCTCGTGCAGCTGCACGCCGCGGGCCAGGGTCTCGATCACCGGCATCGGCGAGTTGTCGCCCGCCATGATCGCCTGATCGGTGTTGGGCTCGATCGAGACGGGAATGCGGCTGTTCAGATCGGTCAGCAGGATCACCCACGAGGTGCGCTGGCCCGTCAGGAAGACGCGACCGATCATGCCGCGCTGATCGACCACGGCCTGGCCCGGCTTGATGCCGTCCGCCGTGCCGGCGTCGAGGATCATGGTCTGCAGGAAAGGATGGCTGGCCCGCCCGATGACGCGCGCCACGCTCGAGGAGATCGACGGATCTGGCACCGCGTGGAGCAGTAACTGGTAACGCTTGATGCGGTCCTGGAGAACGAGGGCGGTGTTGTGCCACTGACGCAGCCGCGCGTTCTCCTCCTTGAGCCGGAGATTCTCCTGATAGACGACGAAGATCTCGCCGACCGAACCCACCCAGCGGTTGAGGGCCTCCATCGGCGTGCGCGTGGCCACCAGCGCCGGGCGCATCCAGTCGACGATGCCGGCCCGCGCGCGATCGAACAGCGACGACTGGGCCTTGCCGATGAGGATCAGGGCGACGGCGAGGGCGGCCACGATCACCAGCGGCAGATGCGCCCCGCCGCGCGACCGCGAGATCCTCCAGGTGCCGTTGCCCATACCTACTCCGACGCGCCGCCGGCTCTAGAAAGCGGTCGAAAGAACGTGACGCATAACTTTCGTATTCTCAAGCACCCTTCCGGTCCCGAGCGCCACGCAGGACAGCGGATCGTCGGCGATCGAGATCGGCAGACCCGTCTCCTCGCGCAGGACCTGGTCGAGATTGGCCAACAGCGACCCGCCCCCCGTCAAGACGATTCCCTTGTCGACGATGTCGGCCGCCAGTTCCGGCGGAGTGGCCTCGAGCGCCACCTTCACCGCTTCGACGATGGCGCCCACCGGTTCCGCCAGAGCTTCGGCGATGTGACGCTGGGTAATCGTGATCTCTTTCGGGACTCCGTTGAGCAGGTCGCGGCCCTTGATCTCCAAAGTGACGCCGGTGCCGTCCTGCGGCGGCGCTGCCGAACCGATCTCCTTCTTGATGCGCTCGGCGCTGGCCTCGCCGATGAGGAGATTCTGGTGACGGCGGATGTAGGCGATGATCGCCTCGTCCATCTTGTCGCCGCCAACCCGCACCGAGCGCGAATAGACGATGCCGCCGAGCGAAAGCACGGCCACTTCCGTCGTGCCGCCGCCGATGTCCACGACCATCGATCCCGTCGGCTCGCTGACCGGCAGGCCCGCGCCGATCGCCGCCGCCATCGGCTCCTCGATCAGGAACACGCGCCGCGCCCCCGCCGACAGGGCAGATTCCTGGATGGCGCGCCGCTCGACCGCCGTCGAGCCCGAGGGCACGCACACGATGATCATCGGATTGGCGAAGGAACGGCGGTTGTGCACCTTGCGGATGAAGTGCTTGATCATCTCTTCCGCGACTTCGAAGTCGGCAATCACGCCGTCGCGCATCGGGCGGATCGCCTCGATGTTGCCGGGCGTGCGGCCCAGCATCATCTTGGCGTCGTTGCCGACGGCCCGCACCTGCTTCTTACCGCCTCGATTGATCGTGGCGACGACCGAGGGCTCGTTGAGAACGATGCCGCGGCCCTTGACGTACACGAGGGTATTCGCGGTCCCCAAATCGATTGCCATGTCGCTCGACAGCGCGCCGAGAAGACTGCCGAACATGCTTGACCTGCCATTCCTTTCGTGAGCCCGGCACCCTTGCCTGAAACCGCCGGAAGCGGGCCCCGGCGGCTCCACCGCCGGGACCCGTCCGTTCATCGTGCGACGTTCAGATCTTCGGGCACCTGCTTGTTGCGTTTCACCAGGAGTTTGTTCAGTGCATTAACATAGGCGTAGGCGGATGCCACCAGCGTGTCGGTATCCGCCCCCCTTCCCGTGACCGTGCGGCCGTCTTCCTCGAGCCTGACGCTGACGTTGGCCTGGGCGTCGGAGCCTTCCGTGACCGCATGAACCTGGTAGAGCTGCAAGGCCACCGTATGCGGATAAAGCTCGCGGATGGCGCCGAAGATCGCATCCACCGCGCCGTCGCCGGTGACTTCGGTCTTCTTCTCTTCGCCGTTGATCAGCAGCGTCAGCTCGGCCGACGGCGGAATGCCGACCCCGGTCATCACCCGAAGGGCTTTCACCACGATCAGGTCCTGCGCGCGGCCGATCTCGTCGTCGACGAGCGCGATGATGTCGTCGTCGAACACGTTCTTCTTCTTGTCGGCCAGCGCCTTGAAGCGGCGGAAAGCGTCCTCGAAGGCGGCGTCGGCCATCTCGTAGCCCAGTTGGGACAGCTTGTCCCGGAAGGCGTGGCGGCCCGACAGCTTGCCGAGCACCAGCGAGGTTTCCTTCACGCCCACTTCCTCGGGTCGCATGATCTCGTAGGTCTCGACGTTCTTCAGCATGCCGTCCTGGTGGATGCCGCTTTCGTGGCTGAAGGCGTTCTTGCCGACGATGGCTTTGTTGTACTGGACGGGGAAGCCGGTGACGTTGGACACGAGCTTCGAGGCCTTCGACAGCATCGTCGTGTTGATGCCGGTGACGAACGGCATCAGGTCCCTGCGCACTTTCAGCGCCATCACGATCTCTTCCAGCGCCGCATTGCCCGCGCGCTCGCCGATGCCGTTGATGGTGCATTCGACCTGCCTGGCGCCTGCCAGCACGCCCGCCAGCGAATTGGCGACCGACAAGCCCAGATCGTTGTGGCAGTGGGTGGCGATGACCGCCTTGTCGATGTTGGGGACGCGCTCGAACAGCATCCGGATGAGGTCGAAGAACTCCTGCGGCGTGGCGTAGCCCACCGTATCGGGGATGTTCACCGTGGTGGCGCCGGAGCGGATCGCCAGCTCGACGCAGCGGCAGAGGAAATCGCGTTCCGTGCGCGTGGCGTCTTCGGCGCTCCACTGCACGTCTTCCACCAGGTTGCGTGCGTGGCTGACCGAGGCGCCGACCGCATCGAGCACGGCGTTGGCGCCCATGTTCAGCTTGTGCTTCATGTGCACGGGGCTGGTGGAAATGAAGGTGTGGATGCGCGGCCGCCTGGCGTGCTTCACCGCTTCCGCCGCGCGGTCGATGTCCTTGAAGCCCGCGCGGGAAAGTCCGCATACGGACGCATTTTTGGCGCGGCGCGCGATCTCCGACACCGCCTCGAAATCGCCTTGCGACGAAATCGGGAAGCCCGCTTCGATGATGTCGACGCCCATCGTGTCGAGGAATTCGGCGACCTGAAGCTTCTCTTCGAACGTCATCGCCGCACCGGGCGACTGCTCGCCGTCGCGCAGCGTCGTGTCGAAAATGCGTACCCGTTCCTGTTTCACTTCGGTGGTATTCATGGCCAGTCAATCCTTCCGTTCGCCGCGTTCAGCGGCTCCATCTCTCCTTGCGCTCGAATTCCCCTAAACACCCGGCGCGACACCCGCGCCCGCCGGCGCCTAGGGGCTGCTAAGGAGGAGAAGCCGGCCGTGCGGCAAACCGATGGAAGGACGGGGCGCGACGGGCGCGCGAAGGCACGCGGCAAAACCGCACCTCGCGTCATGCTTTATCGCGCCTTGCGCCATCGCCGGATCGCCGTTCCGCCGAGAGTTTCTGCTCGCTAAAACTTTAACGAATCGCCCTTAAGCACCCGTAAAGGCGCCGTTTTCCGACCCGTCGCGGGGTTGTACGCCGAATTTGATCGCCCGCGCAATAGCCGGTTACCCTGATCGCCGCCGCCCTCCCGGAGAGCCCCAGGCGTGATCGCGTTCGACCAAGTTTCGAAGTCCTACGGGACGGATGCCGCCGCGGTCCATAACCTGAGCTTCACGGTAGGACATGGCGAATTCCTGGTGTTGATCGGCGAATCGGGATGCGGCAAGACCACGACCCTCAACATGGTCAACCGGCTGATTGCCCCGAGCGCGGGGACCATCCGCCTCGAAGGCGAGGACATCGCCGCGCTGGACGGCGTCCGGCTCCGCCGCCGCATCGGGTACGTGTTTCAAGAAATTGGGCTTTTCCCCCACATGACGGTCGAGGAGAATATTGTTGTCACCCCGCGCCTGCTCGGCTGGCCGCCGGCCGCCAGGGCCGCCCGCGCCCGCGAACTGATGGGACTGGTGCGTCTTGCGCCCGAGCGCTTCGCGGCGCGCTTTCCCGCCGAGCTTTCCGGGGGCCAGCGCCAGCGCGTCGGGCTTGCCCGGGCGCTCGCCGCCGAGCCCAAAATCATGCTGATGGACGAGCCCTTCACGGCGCTCGATCCCATCACCCGCGACGACCTGTCCGAAGAATATCGGCGAATTCACGAGAGCCTGGGCCTCACCACGATTCTGGTCACCCACGACGTCACCGAAGCCTTCCTTCTCGCCGACAGAATCGCGGTGATGCACGCCGGCGAGATCCTCCAGATCGCCACCCCGCACGAACTGGTCAGCGCTCCGGCCGGCGACTTCGTCCGTACCCTGATCGAAACCCCGCGCCGGCGCGCCCGCAAGCTGGCCGACGCGCTCGAAGTCCGGGACGCACCGTGAGCGGCGGCGGCATCTGGGGCGAGGCGCTCGCCCGTCTGCCCAGCTACCTGGGCCAGCACGTGCTGCTCAGCGTGTCGGCGATTCTCCTGGGCCTCGGCATCAGCCTGCCGTTGGCGCTCGCCTCGGCGCGGTCGCGGCGATTGCGCGGTCCGTTGCTGAGTTTCGCCAGCGTGGTCCAGACCGTTCCCGGCCTGGCGCTGCTGGCGCTGTTCTATCCGCTGCTGCTCGCGCTTTCCGCATTCACCCGGTCGGCCTTCGGGATTTCGTTCGGCGCGCTCGGCTTCCTTCCGGCCCTGCTCGCGCTCACGCTCTATTCGATGCTGCCGGTGCTCCGGAACACGATCGCGGGGCTCGACGGCATCGACCCGGCCATCCGCATGGCGGCGCGCGGGGTCGGCATGACCGGTTGGCAGTCGATGTGGATGGTAGAGCTTCCGCTGGCCGCGCCCGTGATCATCGCCGGCATCCGCACGGCGGCCGTATGGGTGATCGGCACGGCAACGCTCTCCACTCCCGTCGGCCAAACCAGCCTCGGCAACTACATCTTCACCGGCCTGCAGACCGAGAACTGGGTGTTCGTGCTGTTCGGCTGCGTCGCCGCGGCGGCCCTCGCGCTCACGATCGACCGGTTGCTGGCGCTCATCCATGACGGGATCGCGATGCGCTCCAAGCTGCGTCTGGGCGCCGCGGCGGCCGGCCTCATTGCCGTCGTGGGGCTTGGCATCTGGCCCGGCATCGCGCCGGCCGCCGGTGCCGTGACGATCGGCACCAAGAGCTTCGGCGAGCAGTACATCCTGGGTGCGCTGATCCAGGATCGCCTGGAAAGGGCCGGAATCGCCTCCACGCGGCGGGACGGGCTCGGCTCCAACGTGCTGTTCCACGCGCTCTCGGGCGGCGAGGTGGACGTCTGCGTCGATTATTCCGGCACGATCTGGACCAACGAAATGCACCGCGCCGACCTGCCCGGCCGGCAGGCCGTGCTGACGCAGATGTCGCAATGGCTCGCGCGCACGCGCGGCATCCGCATGCTGGGCCCGCTCGGCTTCGAAAACGCCTATGCCCTGGCGATGCGGGCGGACCGGGCCCAAGCCCTCCACATCCGCTCGTTGGCCGATCTGGCCGCCTACGCCCCCCGCATGAAGATCGGCGGCGATTTCGAGATTTTCAGCCGGCCAGAATGGCGTTCGGTGGTGCAGGCCTACGGGCTCAAATTCGCCGAGCAGCGGCAATACCAGGCGAACTTCATGTACCGGGCGGCGGCGAGCGGGACGGTGGACGTGATCACGGCGTTTTCGAGCGACGGACAGATCGCGCGGTATGACCTCGTTCTCCTGACCGACCCCAGGGGCGCGCTGCCACCTTACGATGCTGTAATCCTCGTCTCGCACCGCAGCGCCGGCAACGCCCGCCTGATCGCAGCGTTGCAGCCGTTGATCGGTTCGATCGACCTCACCACCATGCAACGCGCCAACCTGATGGTGGACCGCGATACGGACAAGCGCTCGCCCGCCGAGGTGGCACGCATGTTGTCGGGCCGCATCGGACGCCGGTAGGCAGGAATCTACGCGGTCGCCCACATTTCGTTTTGCCATTGCCGCGGGTCCGTGGTTCTGTGCCGGCAAGGTCCCATACGCCCTCCCGCGTAGGTCTGCCGACATGAAAATCGTGCCCCCCGTCTCGATCGAGACCCGCCGCCTGTTGCCCAGTTCCTGGGATTTGATGGCGGCGATCTTCGTCATGGGCGCGATCGTCCTGTTCGCCGAAGCCAGCCGCGACGTGGCCCAGCCCATCACCAGCCTGGCGCGCAACTCCGTGTCGCTCGATCCTGCGAACCTTCCCGGCTACGCTTTCCGCACCGCGTTGAGGATGCTGGTGGCGCTCGGCGTGTCGCTGGTCTTCACCTTCACTTACGCCACCTGGGCCGCCAAGAGCCCGCGCGCGGGCGCGCTGCTGGTGCCGCTGCTCGACATTTTGCAGTCGATTCCGATCCTGGGTTTCCTCTCGGTGACGCTGGTGTTCTTCCTGGCGCTAGCGCCGGGAAAGGTGCTGGGCGCCGAGCTGGCGGCGGTGTTTCTGATCTTCACCAGCCAGGCGTGGAACATGGCATTCAGCTTCTACCAATCGCTGCGCACCGTGCCGCCGGAGCTGACCGAGGCCGGACGTCTTTTCGGGCTCAATGCCTGGGCGCGGTTCTGGCGCATCGAGGTGCCGTTCGGCATGCCCCAGCTTGTCTGGAACATGATGATGAGCATGTCGGGCGCCTGGTTCTTCGTGGTGGCGGCCGAAGTGTTCACGGTCGGCAACACGGAAATCACCCTTCCCGGCATCGGCTCCTACGTGGCGGCGGCGCTGGCGGCGAAAAGTCTGGCGGCCATCGGCTGGGCGGTGCTGGCCATGCTGATCGTGATCCTGATCTTCGATCAGCTCCTGTTCCGGCCGCTGGTGGCCTGGGCCGACCGCTTCCGCATCGACGCCGAACCGGGCGACGAGGTGGAGGAATCCTGGGCGCTCAAGATGTTCCGGCGTTCGCGGATTTTCGAGGCGATGGGCGTGCCCTTCGACCGGATGATGCAGTGGACCTATCGACGCTCCTTGCCCGGGCGCGTCCTGCCCGCGGCGAAGATTCCGGTCGCCCCGCGGATCGGCGCCTGGATCTGGTACGTCGTGCTGGTGGCGCTCGGCGGCTACATCATCTGGCGGGTCGCGAGCTTCGTGGGCGCGTCGCTGGGCTTCTCCGATCTCGTCGGCGCGGTGTTGCGCGGGATGGCGACGATGACGCGCGTGGTGGTGCTGATCGCCCTGGCCAGCGTGATCTGGGTGCCCATCGGCGTCCTCGTGGGCCTGAGGCCGCAGCTGACGCGGGTGGTGCAGCCGATCGCGCAGTTCCTCGCCGCCTTTCCGGCGAATCTGCTCTATCCGGTCGTGTTCTTCCTGATCGTGCGCTACGCGCTCAATCCCGACGTATGGCTGTCGCCGCTGATGGTGCTGGGCACCCAGTGGTACATCCTGTTCAACGTCATCGCCGGCGCCTCGGCCTTGCCGCGCGAACTGCGCGACGCCGGCACCAACCTGGGGGTCAAGGGCTGGCTGTGGTGGCGCAAGGTGGCGCTGCCGGCGGTGTTTCCCTACTACGTGACGGGCGCGATCACAGCCTCGGGCGGTTCGTGGAACGCGGCGATCGTCGCGGAGGTCTTAAGCTGGGGCAACAAGACCCTGCACGCCTTCGGCCTGGGCGCCTACATCACGGATGCGTCGGTGAAGGGCGATTTCCACCGCGTCGTGCTCGGCATGTTCGTCATGAGTTTCTTCGTGGTGGTGGTGAACCGCCTGTTCTGGCGGCCGCTCTACTGGTATGCGGAGCGCAAGTTCCGCCTGGAGTGAGGGCTCGACATGGATGCAACGGTCCTTCTCGACGTGCACAACGTCCGCCGCTCGTTTCCGCGGCCGGGCGGCGAGGAATTGCTTGTGCTCGACGGCGTCGATCTCGCGTTGCACGAGGGCGAGATCGTGGGCCTGCTCGGCCGCTCCGGTTCGGGCAAATCGACGCTGCTGCGCCTGATCGCCGGGCTGGCCAAGCCGCAGGGCGGCACGCTGTCCTACATGGGCAGCCCCATCGACGGGCCGGCGGGCGGCATCGCCATGGTGTTCCAGAGCTTCGCGCTGTTTCCCTGGCTCACCGTGCTGGAGAACGTGCAGCTCGGCCTCGAGGCGCTGGCCCTGCCCGAAAAGGAAATCCGCACCCGCGCCCTGGCGGCGATCGACCTGATCGGCCTTGACGGCTACGAAAGCGCTTATCCGCGCGAGCTTTCCGGTGGCATGCGCCAGCGCGTCGGCTTCGCGCGCGCGCTGGTGGTCCATCCCAACATCCTCCTGATGGACGAGCCGTTCTCGGCGCTCGACGTTTTGACGGCGGAGAACCTGCGCACCGACCTGATCGAGCTCTGGCAGCAGAAGAAGCTGCCGATCAAGGCGATCCTGCTCGTCACCCACAACATCGAGGAAGCGGTGCAGATGTGCGACCGCGCCCTCATCTTCTCCACAAATCCCGGGCGCGTGGTCAACGAGATCAAAATCGATCTGCCTCATCCGCGCGAACGCACCGATACGCGCTTCGAGGACACCGTCGACCGCATCTATGTCGAGATGACGGCGCGGCGGATCGAGCGCCAGCGCGCGGTGCAGGTGGTGGGCGCCGTTCCCGACACCCCGCTGACGCACGTCTCGTCGAGCGCCATCGCCGGCCTGATCGAAGCCGTGGCGGCGGCGCCCTACGAGGGCCAGGCCGACCTTCCCGACATCGCGGGCGACCTGCAGCTCGAGATCGACGAGCTGTTTCCCATCACCGAAGCGGTGCAGATGCTGCGGCTCGGCGACATCGAAGGCGGCGACATCAAGCTGACGCATATGGGCAAACGCTTCGCCGATGCCGACACCAACGAGCGCAAGGAGATCTTTTCCCGCGCCCTGGTGGCCAACGTTCCGCTGGCCGCCCACATCCGCCGCGTGCTCGACGAGCGGGCCAGCCACACCGCGCCGCGGCGGCGCTTCGTGGAGGAACTCGAAGACAAGATGACCGAGGACGCGGCCGAGGAAACCCTGCGCGCCATCGTCAGCTGGGCGCGCTACGCCGAGCTGTTCAGCTACGACGACGAGAGCGAGATGTTCAGCCTGGAGAACCCGACCTAGCTCTGTGACGCTGCGATGACGAAACCGTGAAATTGCATCCGGCGTCATGAAGCCGTCGCATGTGGCGCTACATTGAGCCCTCGAAATTCGGGGGAAAACCAGGTGGACAATCGGTATTTGGTCATCACGCTTCTTGCGGCCGCGGTGGCGTTGGGCGGCTGCGACGGCAAGCCGAAACAGCAGGAGCAGAAGCTTCCGGGCTTGAACATGAAGGTCCAGGTGGACGCGACGCACTCCGTGACGATGGGTGTCAAACTGCCCGGAAACATGCCGCCTTACGCGCAGGTCTATGCGGGCGCCGACGTCAAATCCGTGGTGGACTTGAGCTCGGCCGGTTTCGGCTATGTGATCACCTATGAAGCGCCGGCCCAACCCGAGGAAGTGCTGGACTTCTACCGGAAAAACGCCGCCGCCGCCGGGCTCCAGACCCAGGACGACAGCCGCGTGCAGAACGCGTTCAACTTCGCCGCGCACAAGGATGGCACGACGGAACGCATGTCGGTGACCCTCGCTGCGAAAGACGGCGGCACGTTCGTGCAACTCAGGTATTCGTAAGCCGCCGGATGTGTGCCGTCACTTCGGCATGCCGTCGACCCTGATCTTCTCGATCAGGGTGAAGTCCGGCACCGAATAGGTCGCGATCCAGGCGGCGTCCCCGTCGCGATAGGTGATGACGTAGGTCTTGCCGTTCTGCTCCGCGGTCCAGATCTGGTCCGCGGTCATGATCTTGATCGGGTCCTTGCCGTCGAAATGGCAGAGGTAGAGCGTCTGGCGGTCGTCGGGCGTGAGGTAGCCGTCGCCGTTGGTGTCGGCCTCCACCACGCGCATCACGATCTGGTGGACGGGCGCGATCTCGTTCGCCTCGTACTCGTCATAGGCCCAGCGGCCCAGGAGCATCGGCGTCTGCGAGATGATGAGGCGGTCGAAGCCCTTGAACAGCCAGCTCGTCGTCTTGGTCTTCTTGTCGACGATGAGGATGTTCACCGCCGCGGCGCCGTCGTTTTCGGCGCGATGGCGCGAGGTCTTGCCCCAGCGCATCAGGCGGTAGAGCTTGAAATCGTCCTCGCTGACGGCGCCGCCGACCACGAGATCGGGCTCGAGCACGTAAGTATAGGTCAGCGGCACCTTCACCACGGGCGCCGGCGGCGGCGGAATGATGTAGTCGAGCAGCGGGCGGTCGACGCGCTCCTTGGAGAACAGCACCAGGAACACGATCGCGGCGGCCAGCGCCGCGAACGCCAGAAGGGCGTTGAGCCGCCACAGGAACCTGAAGAATCCCGCCATACCCTCGACCGTCCCCCGCCCGATCATAGCCGAACGCGGCGCGAAGCGAATGCGGTTGCTTTCCGTCGCCGAACTGCGGACTCGGCGGGACGCGCGGGTGCGCAAAATCCCTGCGGCGATCCGGGTCGGCGCGAAGAGACGTGGCCCGTCAAGCGCTTGCGCGATGCATAGCGGCCAACCGACCCGCGGGCGAAGCCGTGATACCAAATCGCAGCTATGGCGGAATGTGGGAAGCGTTTTTTCCGGCGAGTGTCCGGAAATCCACGAGCGAAAACGCGCCGCCATCGCCGGCAACGCGGCGATCCTTCCGCCGGCGGAGCGCGCCTAGCGGTCGGCGGGCTTGGCGCGGAAATCCGCGTTCGAATCGGCGATCAGGTAGAGAAGACTGGCCCAGGCGGCGACGTTCTGGTCGAGCGTGGCGCGATCGACCACGGCGAGCGTGTCGTCCGCCGAATGGTGGATGTCGAAGTAGCGCGATGCATCCTGGCCGATGGAAAACACGGGAACGCCCGCCTTCTGAAGGCCGGATACGTCGGAACCGGCGTGCGCGGGCGGATCTTCCGAGACGAAAATCCTCAACGGCGCCAGCACCGCCGCAAGTGGCGCGAGCGCCGGCGCCTTGGCGTCCGGAACCTTGACCTCGTAGGCGCGGTCGGAGCCGAGGTCGCTTTCCGAGGCGATGACCATGTTCCTGAGCTCGGATTTGTGCGCGGCGAGGTAGGCATCCGACGAACCGCCGGTCTCCTCGGAGCCGAACATCACGACGCGGATGGTGCGGGCGGGATGGCGCGGCAGCCGGTTGACGAGCGATGCGGCGGCGGTGGTGATGGCGACGCCGGCGGCGTCATCGATGGCACCGGTGCCGGGGTCCCAGCTGTCGAGATGGCCGCCGATGACGACGATCTCGTTCGGCCGCGCGCTGCCGGTGACCTCGCCCGAGATGTCCCATGCCACCGACTTGGGATCGTTCCACGACGCGAGCTTGAGGCGCACGCGAACCGGCCCCTTCGCCGCCATGCGCTCAAGCTGGTCGGCGTCGGGGACGCCCAGCGCGGCGGACGGGATTTTGCCCACGTCCTTGCCCCAGATGGCGCCCGTGTGCGGCGAACGCGAGGTGCCGGTCGAAACCGAACGGATGAGGTAGGCCACCGCCCCGCGCCGGGCCGCCTCGCCGTCGCCGTTGCGCGCTTCCACCGCCGCGCCGTAGCCCGAGCCGTCCATCGTGCGCGTCATCGGCTGATCCACCACGACGATTTTGCCCTTGAAGGCGCCGGGTTTGGCGGCGAGCAGCTCGGCATAGGATTTGAGGACCACAATCGGCGCCTCAATGCCCTGAGGCGGGGTGGACGGCGTGCCGCCGAGGCCGATGATCGCCAGCTTCTGCGGGAAGGGAGCCGAGATTTCGGCCCATTCCTCGCCGCGATGCCATGACGGCTTGGCAAACGCCTCCGCGTGGACCTTGGCGAAGCCGAGCGCCTTGAGCTTGGCGATGCCCCAGTCGCGGGCGCGCAGATACTGCGGCGTGCCGATCATGCGCGGGCCGATTTCGGTGAGCTGCTCCAGTGTGTTCCACGCCGTGGGATCGTTCAGCGCCCGGTCGCGCAGCGCGGCGGCGCTTTGCATGTCGCCCGCAGATGAAGGCACGGCAAGAGCGGCTGCAAGCGCCGCCACCATAATCATACGCATCGCAATTTCCGCAGCATGCACCGGTGGCAAGGCCTATCAGGTCCACAACCGGTGTGCCAGTGCTCTTACTTCGGCTCTGCGGGCAAGACCTTTTCGGCTACCAGCTTCATCTCCGGAAGCGTATAGGTTGCCGCCACCAAATCATTCCCCTTGTAGAAGGTCACGAGATAGCGATCTGCCGAGATCTGACGCGCATTGTCGATGGCTTCTGCGTGCAGCAGTCTAACGACGTTGGATGACCCCTTTTTCCAGTAGTAGAGCGTGATCGCGTCCTTTGCCGTCAGTGCATGGT
>DATKOE010000017.1:0-26540 GCA_035524815.1 Rhizomicrobium sp. | reverse complement strand
ACAGAAAGCTTGGTCTTCACGGCGGCCGGTGCTCGCCGGCGCATCAGGGCGTCGATGCGGGCCAGCAGTTCGACGAAGGCGTATGGCTTGGTGAGATAGTCGTCGCCGCCGGCCTTCAGGCCTTTGACCCGATCATCGACTTCCGACAAGGCGCTGAGGAAGAGAACCGGCATGGTGTTGCCGTGTTCCCGCATCTCGGCGACGACATTGAGGCCGTCCATTTTCGGCAACATCCGGTCAATGATTGCGCAATCGTATGGACGTGAAAGCGCAAGCGTCAGTCCGGTGTCGCCGTCGGCAGCATCATCCACAACATGGCCTGCTTCTTTCAGGCCATTAACAAGATATCGCTGCGCCTCAAGATCGTCTTCCACGACGAGGATGCGCATGCCCAGCCTCCGCATTCGTTCCGTTGGCGCACAACCTGACGGAAAACCCCCAAAACACTTTTTCGGTTGTGCTTCCGATTAGGGTCCGCGCCGGCAGCAGCAACGGGGGGATGGGGCCGCCACTGCCGGCGCGGGGGCCGAGCGTCACCCCGAAAGGTAACGCCCGGTACTCAATTCGATCACGTCTTGTCCAGGTCCAGGGCCACGAACAGCGACGAGCCGTCCTTGGAAACCAATAGAAGCACGCTCTTGCGGCCCGCTGAATGCGCCGCAGCGACGCTTTTCTCAATGTCTTGCGGGGTGTGGACGGTCCGGTTGCTGACGGAAAGGACCACATCGCCCGGCTGCAGGCCCTTCTCGGCCGCGTCGCTGTCGGGGTCGACTTTTGTAATGAGAACGCCTTGCACGTTATCGTCGAGGTTGTAGGCGCGGCGGACTTCCGGCGTCACCGCCGTGAGCCCCAGGCCCATCGCCTTGCCGGTCGGCGCGACGTTGGCGGGCGTGCCTTCCTGCTGTTGGTCGAGACTTGCAACCTCGGTGTCCTTCTTGGCGCCGATGACGACGTCGACGCTGTCCCGCCGGCCGTCGCGCAGAACCGCGAAAGCCGCCGACTTGCCCGCCGGCAGCGAGGCGACCCGGCGGGTCAACTCGTGATTGTCGGCGATGTCATGGCCGTTCACGGCGACGATCACATCGCCCTGGCGCAAACCGGCGCGTGCGGCCGGGCTGTCCGGCACCACGGAGGCGACGATCGCGCCCTTGGGTTCGGCGATCCCCAGCGAGGCCGCCATCTCGGGCGTGAGACTCTGTATCTGGACGCCGAGCCAGCCGCGCGCGACGCGGCCGTGCGCCTCAAGCTGGGCCACCACGTCCTTGATGGTGGAAGCGGGGATGGCGAAGCCGATGCCGATCGATCCGCCCGACGGCGAGAAGATCATCGAATTCATGCCGACGACCTGACCGCGCAGATCGAAGGTGGGCCCGCCGGAGTTGCCGCGGTTGATCGGCGCGTCGATCTGGATGAAGTCGGTATAGGGCTGGTCGGCATTGCCGATGTCGCGCCCGATCGAGGAGACGATGCCGGCCGTGACCGTGTTCGACAGGCCGAACGGATTGCCGACAGCCACCACCCAGTCGCCGACGCGAAGCGCACGGTCGTTGCCGAATTCGACCGTCGGCAGGGGCTTGTCCGACTTGACCCGCAACAGCGCCACGTCGGTGGCCGCATCGGTGCCGACAAGCTTGGCGTCGAACTGGCGGCCGTCGGGCAGCTTCACCTTGATCTTGGTGGCGCCGTCGACGACGTGATTGTTGGTCACGATCAGGCCCGACTTGTCGATGATGAAGCCCGAGCCCATCGAAACGGCGCGGCGGGTTTGGGGCTGAACCTGCATCTGCGGACCGCGGTTGCCGAACTGGCGGAAGAAGTCGCGGAAGCCTTCCGGCAGATCGTTCATGTCGAACTGGCCGTTGACCTTCTGGATCTCGTCGGCGGTGACGCTGACCACCGCCGGGCTGACCCGCTCCACCAGATCGGCGAAGCTGAACGGCGTTCCGCTCTCCATCATGCGCGGGGGCGGAGCCGGAGTGTTCGCGCTCGCCGGCGCGGTGTAGCTCGCCGGGTCGGCCGTGACCGGATCGGACGAGCGGTCCGGCAGCAGCGCATACGCGCCGAAGCTTACCAGGATCACGGCGGCGGCAGAGGTGCCGGCCAGCCAGCGGCCGTTCCGCTTAACAAAGCTCACGATCTGCTCTTTCTGCATCGAACCCATCTCCATCACTGTCCCTGAGATACGCCCCACTTCTTACTTGTTTGTTTCTTCAACATTAACACGGTGCAATGTCAGCCGTTGCGTCAAATCCGGCGGAATGTGTGGTCGGCCAGACACATGCGCATCGCCCGCCACCCGGTCAAGACCCGGTTTCCTGCCAGCGTCCGCTGCGCTTCAGCGCGTCCACCACTTCCGGCGGCATGTACTTCTCGTCGTGCTTGGCAAGCACCTGGGTAGCCTTGAAACGCCCCGCAGAATCAAGGCTTCCGATCGCCACAACCCCCTGCCCCTCGCGGAACAGCGCCGGAACGTCGCCGCGAAACGCGACCGGCACCTGCGACCTGCCGTCGGTCACCACGAAATCGAGCTCGGCGTCCGGACCCTTGCGGACCGACTTCTTCGCCACAATTCCGCCGATGCGGAACGCCACGCCGGGCGCCACGTGCTTCGCGTAAACGTCGGTCGGACTGTAGAAATAGAGCACGTTGTCCTGGAGCGCGGCGATGGCGAGCCCGGCGGCCCCGGCCCCGCCGAGGACGAGGCTGAGCACGAAATAAAGCCGGCGGCGCTTCCTGGCGTTCATGAGAGTTCGGACTTTCGAGCGGCGCGACTATACTCGCAGCGGGCAACAGAGGAGCCTGTTTTTTGCGCGACGGCAAAAAGCGGGGGCGAGGGGACATCATGAAGCTCATTCACATTGCCGTTACGGTGGCGTGCGCGCTGATGCTGGCGGGATGCCTGCCCGTGACCAGCAAGTCGCCGGTCGGAACGACGGCGGGCCTCGGCGCCGACGGCGCGCTCTTCGGCACCTGGAAGGGGCACAGCGCCGACTCCGACAACAAGGACGACGGGTACTTCCATTTCATGAAGGCCAAGGACGGCAGTCTGACCGTCGCGGTGGTGATGGCAAAGGGCAGCGACGACGACGGCTGGACGATCTTCAACGCGCACACCGCCGCGCTGGGCCCCAACCGCTATCTCAACGCGGTGGAGACCTTCGACAAGGACGCGCCGGCGGAGGGCGATCTCAAGAACGCCAGCATCCCGCTTCTCTACGTCGTCAAGGGACGCACGCTGACGCTCTATCTGATCGACGAGGACAAGGCGAAGGAAGCCGTCAAGGCCGGCAAGATCAAGGGCGAGGTCGAGCCGGGCGACATGGGCGACGTGGTCATCACCGCCGAACCGGCCGAACTCGACGCCTTCATGGCCAGGCCCGAGGCCAAGGACCTGTTCAAGGTGATGATGGTGCTGCGGAAGGTGGACTAGCCGTTTTCCGGGGAACGATCATGGCGCTCGCGCGCACGTGCCTGATGCTCGCCTGCATCCTGTTCGCAGCAGGATGCGTGACGCCTACGACGAGAAATCCGGTCGGGCTCACGAGCGGGCTGACCCGCGACGCGGCGCTGATCGGCACCTGGCGGGACGACGAGTTCCGCTTTGACGAAGGCGAAGTCTTCCACGTCGCGCCGGTCGGCACTGAAACCATGACCGCGTTCTGCATCCACATGCCCCAGAAGAAGGACGAGGCGGGCTCGTTCTCCGTCTACGAGTTTACGACCGCGATGGCCGGCCAGAACCACTTCATCAACGCGCGGGAACTGCACCTGGCGCGCGAGCACGTCCAGGACGCGGACGGATGGATGCCGCTGTTCTACACCACGAAGAACGGAGGCCGCAGCCTGAAGCTCTACTACCTGGATCAGACCCGCATCACCAAGGCCATCGAGTCGGGCGCCCTCAAGGGACAAGTCGAAACGCACAAGGACACCAACAGCGACGGCTCGGTGAGCGAGATCATCGACAGCATCGAGATCACCGCCGAGCCGGCGGAACTCGACGCGTTCATGGCCAAGCCCGAAGCCGCCGGCCTGTTCACGCTCTACAAGAAATACAGAAAGGTCGAGTAGGCCGAGAGGGGCGTCACGGCCTACCCGACGGCGGCGCCGGGCACGGCGCCGCGCGCGGATGAGTTACGCACTCCGCAGGACAGAGACGCGGCAAGCGTGAAGGCTATTCCCCTTGCCCTGACCTCCCCCTTGCGGGGGGCCTGCTAGTGCGGCGAGCGGTGGAAGATCTCGCCGGCGAGGTTGGTCTCGTAGGCCAGCCCGTCGAGGGTCAGCGTGATGCGATGCGGCCAATCGGCCCGCGCCAGCCCCTTGCGCTGAAGCGCATGCCAGACCGCCTCGTTGTAAAGCCCGGTCGCATCCTTCGCCGCCACCGCCGCGCCGCCGAGATGGAAATGATCGCCGTGGGCCTGCGGGAAGCGCGTGATCGTGACTTCCCCGTTCGCCTCGCGCGCGGCGCAGTCGGGAAGACTCGCCAGCCCCTGAAGCAAGGTCAGCGTGCGCAGTTGCAGCGGATTAAGCTTGAGCGGATTGGATTTCGGCGGCATTGGCTTCCTCGTGCACGGACGCCCAACGTGGCAGGTCGAAATGGTCCGGCGGCGAGGACTTCAAAGGCGGGGTCTTCGTCATCCGGACGACCGGCCCGAGCAGTTCGAACCGGCCGTCCCTCGTTTCGCACGAATGCAGATACTGGTCGAGTCCGGCGCGCGCGTCCCAGCCTTCGGGCACCGCGCCAGCGTCGATCCGTCCCAGGGACGAGAGCCATTCCGCGGTCGCGGCCAGCGAGGTCTGCACCAGCCAGCTGCCGCCTTCGCGAATGCGCTTCAAGACCGCGGCCAGCGCGCCCGCCGCGGCGAGGTAGCCGGTGACCGTGTCGAGAACGGCGGCCGGGATCAACTCCGGCAGCGGCTCGCGGCGGTGGCGGCGCGCGAACATGAAGGCGCCCTGTTCGTGGGCCAGCCCGGTGGCCGCCTGCACCACTTCCTCCCAGCCGCGGCGCGACGCCCACGGGCCTTCACCGCCGTAGGCCGAGATCGAAACATAGATCATCCCCGGCGCGATGTGCGCGAGCGAAGCAGGCGAAAAGCCGAGCCCCGCCAGCGCGCCGGGACGATAGGAATCGACGAAGATGTCGGCGTTGCGGGCCAGAACGCGCAGCGCTTCGGCGTCGGAGGGCTTTTCGAGGTCGAGCAACGTCTGGCGCTTGCCGGCCATCCAGCCCAGGTCGATCTCGGGCAGCGCCGGCATGTGCTCGGCGCGCACGTTGAGCACTTCGGCGCCGTGACCGGCGAGAATGCGCGAGCACGCGGGACCGGCGACGACGCGGGTCAGATCGAGGACGCAGAAATTGGACAGCGGCGTCTGGCTGTCCTTCAGACGCGCAGGCGGGGCGTTGCCCACCTTCTTGAGCACGATGGGCGCGCCGACGAAGCGCCCCGGCAGCGACGTGCGCCATTCCTCCTCGCTGCGCACGACTGCGGCGGTGAGACCCATGAACGCCATCGCATCCTCGAGCGCCTGCGCGTTCCATTTGGCGACGCCCTCGATCACGGACTTCGCCTCGTTCTTGGCGTTGAGGAGATCGAGCGTGCGCCGGGCCAGATGCGGGAAGCCGCCGTGCAGATAGACCCAGCGCGCATCGGCGCTGTGGAAGAAGCCCGTCGTGCGCGGATCGTGCTCGAAGCTCGGGACCGGCTGCCCGTTGCGGCGCACCAGCGCAGGCGAAACCAGCGACGCGGCGGCGGCCCCGAGCGCAACCGCGATCGACTGCTTTTCGCCACCGCGGAAGCGCCAGATCTCTCCCGCCGCCGCGGCCGCAAGCCCGAGCGAGGCGGCCGCCGCGGTGGCGACGCGGAACGGCGAAGGCACCACCGCTTCGCCGCCTTCGAAATGCGGCGCGGCGAGCGGAGCGATGCCCGCAACGCGATTGAGATGCTCGAATGCGGCCTGCGGCGTCATACAAACCTCCGCCGTGATTGTTATGCTGCCGCAGCGTGTCCTGCAATGAGACGGCCGGTCTCTTCACCGCCAATTGCGCGCCGTTCACCTTGAATTGCCGAGCAGACGCGAACGCCGCGTCCTCATTACCGGACGGTAACGAGTCGCTTCCCCTACAGTCGGGCGATCACGCCGCGGCGGTGGAAGCGGAAGGCGATTGCGCCTGGGCGGCCTTGGCCCGGCGGCGCAGGAATTCGGCTTCGGATTCGTCGAAGATGAGGATCGTCAACGCGAGCGCGAGCTGATACTGCGCATCAACCACTTCGCGGTGGGGCCCTTCGACCGTACGCATCTCCTTGAGCAGGTCTTCGTTGTAGCTGCGCAGGACCTGCGCGGCTTCTTCGAGGGCATCGGTGTGCTTGGCGCCGAACGAGCCGGGCACGGCCAGGAGCTTGGTGCTGGAAATCAGCCTGGCGTAACGCAGCGCGCGCTCGATGCGTTCGGGATCGACGTGCTTGGAAAAATCCGGCACGCGCGGGCCGCCGGTGAAGCCAGACTTGTGCGAGGGCAGCGCGGCGGCGATCTCCTTGGGCGCCCGCTCCATAAACCCGTCCATCACGGCGCCGACCGCGGCGCGGTCCTTCAACAGGCGCTGGCCCCAGCGGCCGTGACGCAGAATCTCCACCTCCTTGACGATGGCGCTGGAGATGTTGGTGAAGCTGGCGAGATTGGAAACGAGCGCGTCGACGTCGAAGGCGGGATGGCGCACGGCCATGATGGCGGCGCGGTTGTCCTCCATGTCGGCGAGCAGGACGTCGCCCGCCAGCCCCATGTCGGTGGAGGAGATCAGCGTATCCTGCGTCTGGCGCGCGACTTGGAGGGCGAGCTTCAGCGCCTCCCAGGGCTTGGCCAGACGGCGCATCGCCACGACCGAAATGAACGGCGCGGCATCGGCCTGCTGCTCGCAGACGCGATCGTAGATGCGCCTGAGCCCCCACAACAGATCCTCGTTGAGCGACGCCGTCGGCTTGGGCAGCAGGTTCTGGACCGCCACCATCAGGGGGCCGACCTTGAGGAGAGTCGCCACATCTTCGGCGTCGGCCACGGCGAGATCGTTGCCGAGGGCGGCGCGCGCCTCCTTGCGGCGCTGCGCGACCGCTTCGGCCAAGGCCCGGCCGGCTTCCGGCCAGAACAATTCCGCGCGCGCATCGGCGTCGTCGTAGCGTTTCGCCATGACGGCCCGGCGGACGTCGTCGCTGTAGGCCCTGGCGGCGTCGGGGATAAGCGCGTGGCTGAGCCAGTGCCAGATCGGCACCACATGCGCGCGCAGCACACGGCCCTTCTGCTTTTCCTTGCGCGGCGTGTTGACCAGAAGATCCTCGAACGGGCGGCAGAACAGACGCAGCGGCGTCGGCGTGCGCTTGTGCGCTTCGGACGCCTGCAGCACCGGGCGAAGTCCCTCCAGAATGAGGTCGTGAGGCAGCGCCGAGCCTTCGGCCAGACGGTCGACCTCCACCGCCGCGGCCAGGCGCATGGCCAGCTCCCGCGGCAGCGTGCCCAGGAAATTGCGCAGAACTTCACTCTTCTCAATCGTCAGCATCGGGCCGAACGGTCTCCTGCCCGGGCAGCCTACGAGGCTACAGTTAACGTCAAATTGAGAGGGTTTCAGCCCAGCACCGGCAGGGTCAGGACCGCGGAAAGCCCGCCCAGCCCGGCCCGGCCGAACTCCATCCCGCCGCCGTAAAGCTTGGAAATATCCCTGACGATGGACAGGCCAAGGCCCGAGCCGGGCACGGATTCGTCGAGCCGTTCGCCCCGTTCCATGACCCGGGCCCGGTCGGCGGCGTCGAGGCCCGGCCCGTCGTCCTCCACCGTCAGGCGAAAGCTGGCGCCGGGCTCCCGCGCCGCCGCCACGGCGACGCTGCGCCGCGCCCATTTGCAGGCGTTGTCCATGAGGTTGCCCGCCATTTCCTCCAGGTCCTGCCGCTCGCCGCGGAAGCAGAGATCGGGCGGGCACGCGACTTCGATCGTAATGCCGCGCTCGGCATGGATACGGCGCAGGACCCGCGCCAGATCGTCCAGCACGGGCGCCACCGGCGTGCGGTTGCCGAGCACGTTCACCGCGCCGGCGGCGCGCGCCCTGGTCAAGTAGTGATCGACCTGACGGCGCATGGCGGTCACCTGGCGATGGACCGAGTCGGCCAGCGGTCCCGGATTGGCCTCGGCCTCGGTGGCCAGCACGGTGAGCGGCGTCTTCAGATAATGGGCGAGGTTCGACACATGGGTGCGCGCGCGCCCCACCACCTCGGCCGAATGCTCGATCAGGCTGTTGAGTTCGGCGGCGAGCGGGGCGATCTCGCGCGGGAAATCGCCTTCGAGGCGCTGGGCCGCGCCGCTTCGGATGCGCGCCAGCGATTCCTGCACGCGGCGCAGCGGATGCAGGCCGATGCGCACCTGCAGGAACACGGCCAGCACGAACCCCGCGAACAGAACGCCGAAGGCCCAGAACAGCGTGCCGTTGAATTCCTCGATTTCGCCGTCGAGCGCCGACACGTCGCCGGCGACCATGAACTTGTAGACGCGCGCATCGTGCGGATCGGCGGTGGCCGAGATTCCGAACGACACGCGCCGGCCCAGCACGCGCAGCTTCTGGTTCTCCGGCCCGTCGGCATAGCCCCACCACACCCCGCCCGCCTCCTGCATGTCCTGCGGATGCAGCGTGTGATCGAGCAGCGAATGCGAAATCTTCGGCTGGCCGCCCTCGGCCGGCTCGATCTGCCAGTAAAGCCCCGAATAGGCGCGCGCGAAGCGTCGGTTGAGATAGCGTTCGTTCAGGGACACAGCGCCGTTGGCGTCGGGCTCGGCGGCGGCGATCATGCCGTCGAGATCGACCTGAAGCTGGGTGTCGAAATTGTCCTTCACCGTCGCAGTGAAGGAGTTCGAAAGCAGGTAGCCGCCCGCCGCCAGGCCGACCATCGTCCACACCGCGGCGGCGAGGATGAGACGCGCCGCCAGCGAGTTCGGCTTAAGCCTTGCGAGGAGCTGCCGGATCGTCGAGGCAATAACCAAGGCCGCGCACCGTTTGGATGAGATCCGCCTCCAGCTTCTTGCGGAGACGGCCGACGAACACTTCTATCGTATTCGAGTCGCGGTCGAAATCCTGATCGTAGAGATGCTCGACCAGCTCGGTGCGCGACACCACGCGGCCCTTGTGATGGGCAAGATACGCCAAGAGCCGGTATTCGAGGCTGGTGAGCTTGACTGGGTTGCCGTCGAGCGTGACGCGGGAGGACCGCGTGTCGATGCGCAACGGGCCGACCTCGATCTCGGCCGTGGCAAGGCCCGCGGCGCGGCGCAGAAGCGCGCGGATGCGCGCCAGGAGCTCCTCGGTGTAGAACGGTTTGGCGAGATAATCGTCGGCGCCGGCGTCGAAGCCCGCCACCTTGTCGCTCCAGCGGTCGCGCGCGGTGAGGATGAGGACGGGGAAGTTCTTTGCCGACTTGCGCCACTGTTGCAGCACGCGCACGCCGTCCATCTTGGGCAGGCCGAGATCGAGAATCACCGCATCGTAGGGTTCGGTGTCGCCGAGGAAGTGGCCTTCCTCGCCGTCCATCGCGGAATCGACCACGTATCCGGCGTCGGTCAGCGCCTTTTTCAACAGGCGCTGCAGGTCGGCGTCGTCTTCCACCAGCAAGATCCGCATCGTTCCGTCTATCCGTGAGGTCCGCGATCGCGATCGCGGCCGTGCCAGTTGCCGCCGCCGCCGTTCCAGTTGCGGCCGCCGTGTTCGCCCTGGTTCCAGTGGCCGCCGTTGCCCGGGGGCCAATCGCCGTTGTCGCGGAAATGGCGCGAAGGATAGTCGCGGCCCGGCGGCGGCGGGAACGGTCCCGACGGCGAACCGCCCATGCCCATCACATGGCCGGTCCTGGCATCGGCGTAGAACCACACGATGCGTCCATCGGGCGTCATCCACTTGATGCGATAAGCGGCCTGGCCGTTGGGGCCGAGGAACGGCCCATCCGCATCGTAGAAGGTTCCGGGCGTGGTGCGGCGGATCTCGGGAAGAACGCGATCGAGCGAAGGCGGGCCGCGCCCTTCTTCGGCGAACCCGGCAGATGCGAGCGCCGACAACGCCAGCACATATAAGAGGAAACGCGCGCGCATGATCGCCTTTTTACCGCCACGCACATGAACACGCTATGAACGCCGCGTCCACAGCCCATTCAGACCGCCCATTCTAATCTGCCTTCCATCAAAACGGCGGAGTTTTTTGGCCCGCCAGAAGTTCAAGGGGCCGCAGGCCCGAAGGAGACGAAAATGAACATCAAGAAGCTGCTTTTAACGGCCGCCGCGGCAGGCATCCTGGTCACCACCGGCGCCGCAGCGCGCGACTTCGATCGTGACGGGCGCCCCGGCTACAGCATGGCCGTCCGCCACGACGGCGACGGATACCGCGACCTTCGCGGGCACGACCGCTACTGGCGCGAAGGCTATCGCGGCTATGTCGGCCGCGACGTGATCTTCGCCGGACTAAGGAACCACAACTACTATCGCTGGGCCGGCGATCCGTACTGGTTCCAGGGCCACTATGTCGTGAGGACATACGATTCCTTCGGGCGCGCCGTGTTCGTCGAGGTGAACCCCTATACCGGCGGTTTCGTGGGAGTACTCCGCTTCTGAGAGTTTGAAGGCTTGAGTCGTCCGGTTCGCAGTCAGCCCCTCCCTGTAGAACCGAACGACGATCAAGCGAAGGCCCCGCGAGATCTCTCGCGGGGCCTTTGGCTTTGCAGGGGGAAAATGCATCGGATCGCGCCCTAAAATCATTCCAGCGCCCATTATCGGGCTAAGATGATTCCCGAGTAGGGGCAATTCAGTGGAGCGCAACATGGAACGAAGGAGATTCTTCGCGATGCTCGTTGGGTCCGCCGCCGCGCTGGCGACGGCTGCACGGGCGGATCACTGGGACCATCACGATCATTGGGACCATCACGACGACTGGCACGGGCACGAGTCCTGGCACTGGCGCGACGATCATGGCGGCTGGCACAGCGATTACGACCGCTACTGGCATCCGCACTATGGCGACTGGAACCATCGCCACTATATTGGCTACGACCGCATCTGGTTCAACCTGCGCCACCACAACTACTATCGCTGGGAAGGCAACCCGTACTGGTATCACGGCCGCTATGTGGTCAGGACCTATGATCGCTGGGGCAACCTTATCTTCGTCGAAGTCGATCCGTACACGGGCGATTACATCGGCGTGATCCGGTTCTAGCGAAGACGGCGTTCGAAGGCCCGCGGCGAAAGCGCGGGCCTTCGCTTTTCCGGCGTGAAGAAATCGGGCGCGTCCGCGCCTCAAACTCAATTCCGCACGTCGCGCGGTGCTAGCTTGCGCCCCGGAGCGCGCGGGCCGTGAGGCCTGATTCAACCGGTCCTCTGGAGGAGAACATGCATCGCCGGAATTTCTTCGCGTTTGCCGCGGGTGCGGCGGGCGCTTTGGCGACGGGTGCGCTTGCCGATCCGCACGACCACGACCATCACGATCACGACGACTGGCACGGGCATGAGGCCTGGCACTGGCGCGACGAGCACGGCGGCTGGCACAGCGACTACGACCGCTACTGGCATCCGAACTATGGCGACTGGTCCCATCGCCACTACATCGACCGCGACCGCATCTGGTTCGGACTGCGCCGCCGCGGCTATTCCCGCTTCTACGGCGATCCGTACTGGTTCCAGGGCCGCTATGTGGTCCGGACCTACGATCGCTGGGGCAACCTGATCTTCGTCGAAGTCGATCCGTACACGGGCGATTACATCGGCGTGATCCGGTTCTAGAGCAGCGCGAACGCTCGCAGGGGCGCGGAGGCTACTCCGCGCCCTTGCGTTGTGTGCGGTCAGCGTTTCGCGCCGCGCAGGATCGCCAGGCGCGGATCGGCGCAGAAGATTTCAAGCGGGAACGAAAGCCCGCGCTTGGGCGCCTCGCAACCGGCAAAGCCTCCCTCGGGCCCGATGCGGATGTGCCAGCTCTGATACCGGACGGGCTTCGGCGCAGCGAAGGCACGCGGCGTCAGCACGGCATAGGCGGGGCGGTGATCGGGGTCGCGCACCGCGGCATAGACGATGGTTTCGACGCCCGCTTCGCGGCAGGAATCGGCGAAGGACTGGCACGGCGCGTAGTTCTGCACGTGCATCCAGACGCGCGCATCGGAAGTGAAGGGCGGGCGCGTGAGATCGACGGCGCGCCGGGCCGCAAGCCGCACCGAGAACGCCGTGAACTCGCCGGGATTCCTGGGAAACGGCAGGCCGGGGGATTCGGCGAAGAACAAGAGGCGATGGAACACGGTTTCGGCGACGGCGACGTCGACCACCGAGGCCGCATAGAACACGCCTTCGCCGAGGCCGGCACGCCGGAAGCGCGAACCCTTGGGGTAAGGCGCGTAGCGGAACGGGGTGTAGAGAAGATAGTGGAGGCCGCGCGCATCCTCCGGCACCGGCGGCTTGGTGCTCTCGATCAACTGTTCGAGCAGCGCCTGCTCCTCAGGCGTGTCGGCGAGCTTCATGGTGGAGATGCGATGCTGCGCCTCCACCACGCGCCAGGCTTCGGCCTTGAAGGGATGGGCGCCGGACTTTATCGCGCCGGTGGAGAATTCAGCCATGCGCCTCACTCACTTGTCGCGCAAGCTGCGGAAAACCGGTTCCCACTTTTCCGGCTTGCGCTGCTAGACGACAGCGCGGCGGGCGTCCAGATATTGGATGACACGCATCAGTCCTTCCACCGACTGGATGAGGGTGACGGGCGTGCCGGCGAGCGCGGTGTTGGCATTCGCCATCCAGCGCGCGGAGACGGCGTCGTCGCCGCCGGTGAGCGCGTCGAGCGAGCGGTAGAGCCGCACGAACAGCGCCGCCAGTTCGAACGCCTTCTCGGCGGGCTCGATCCGGCGCCGGCCGGACTTGAGGCGCGAAACCGTGGCCTCCGACACGCCGAGGGTGTGCGCCACAACCTTGCTGGACAGTTCGAGATTGGCGGCGGCCCTGAGCACCGCCCTGGTCACCACGGCGGCGGGATCGGGGGCGGGCCTGGAGCGCGGAGCGGGCATCGGTGCGATCATTCTGGAGAAATAATATGCATGCTGTCTTTCCACAGCAATAGGACAATATGCCGACGAGCGGCTACCACGCAGGCGGTTTGTGAAATTCGCCGGTAGCGTCTTTCAATGCCGCAGGAAATTGCGAGCGTTCGAGGTGATGCATCCTCGGCTCGACGACAAAATCGGCGAGTCTCTTCAGCTCGATGCTTCCGCGCCTTCTCGGCGGCGCGAGGCCCAGAACCATTCCGCATTCCTGCTTCGCGATTCTCAGAGGCGCCAGAAGATCGGAATCGTTCGATATGATCACGGCGCACGGGCACGCCCGGGTGAAGGCATCTCTCAACAGAAAAGCGGCCAGATTGACATCCGAGCCCTTCTCCTCCGACTTCAGGACATGAACCAGCTTGGGCGAACCATCCGGGTTCCGTGCCAGAACCGGATTGCCGTCCTTTTCCATATGACGTTTCGGACGGTCCGGGTCGGATTCGACGAGCGGCCGCCGCACGACGCTGCCCAGGAACGTGCCGTACTCTACGTGCACCCTGCCGAGCGTGGCCAGAGCGCGAAGATATGTCTGCTGGCGTATGGGCTGATCAAGGTCGTGATCCCGGCCATCCACCAAAACGCCGCGCCTGCGTCACCGGCGCGAATTCGCGTGAGCTTTCCGTTCGCTGCCGGACGGCGATGTCGCAGTTTCGGGAAAAATCGCCTCAGACCGACTCGCAAGTAGCGTCGCCCGTCCGAAAATTTTTTTGGGGCTGGCGCCGTCCCGCCGAGAACGCCGGCCAAGGCCGCAAGTGCGACTGCCCGGTCCCCGTCCTGCTGCGAATTTGCGAGCCGGAACGGGATGATGGCTGCGCGCCGGCACCGTTTACGCGGTGGTTACCATGCGTTGGTCAGTATGAGACGCAGGTACTAACGGGCGGTCCCAGGCCGGGATCGCGAACGAGGCGACCATGCCCGAAACTGCAAACCTGGTGGGATTCTTCTGCGACACGCCGATGGTCGGCTCGGGATACATGGCCATGCTGCAGATCGGGCTGATGGCCGGCTGCCGCAAGTATGAAACCGCGCTGCTCATCAAGTCGTTCGACTTCCAGGATCACGACTTCGCCCGGCAGGTGAAGGCGGTGGTGACGAGATCGCCTCTGAAGGGCGTGGTGCTGCCCGAACCGATGTGCGACATGCCGGAGGTGCTCGACATTCTGTTCGAAGCCGGACTTCCGGTGGTGCGCATCGCGCCCCACGCACATAACGGGCCCACCCTCGACATCTGCATCGACAACCAGCGCGCCGCCTACGACATGGCGGCCTACCTGATCGGGCTGGGACACAAGCGCATCGCTTTCATCAAGGGGCCGGCCGACCACGGCGACGCCAATGTGCGGTTCGCGGGCTTCCGCGACGCCATGGAGCACGCCGGCCTTGGGGTGGACGAGAATCTGTGCGTGCAGAGCAGCAGCTTCGACTACCCCGACGGACTTGCCGCCGCCGAGGAACTGCTGGCCAGGCCGTCGCTGCCGACGGCCGTGTTCGCCTGCAACGACGAGATCGCCGCCGCCGTGCTGGCGGTGGCCCACAAGCGGGGCCTCGACGTGCCGGGCGATCTGTCGGTGGCCGGATTCGACGACGCTCCCGTCGCGCGCTCGGTGTGGCCGGGACTGACGACCTGCCGCCAGAAGATGGAACTGACCGGCTATCAGGCGGTCGATTTCATCATCAACCCGCCGACCTCGGCCGAAGGACGCAAGCGCCCGCAGCAGCACGAACTCGTCATCCGCACGTCCACGGCCAGGCCCAGAAGCTGACGCTTCGCAATCGCATGCGGCCTTCTTACGGCGGTAGAAACGCCGGTTCCGCGAATGCGCAAAGCCGGCACGGACGGACCGGCGCCGCAGTTGGGTCGCATTGTATGTTTGTCTGACATTGTTTCCCGTGGGGCATGCACCTCACGATTCCTATGGATTTCGACGCCGCGATGGCGGAAGCTAATGGCGATGACGCTCCGTATGCGTCGCAACGATCTCCGGGGGCATCGCATGAAAATCCGCAATCTGGCGCTTGCAGGCGCCGCCATTTTCGCGCTGACGGGCTCGGCGCAGGCCGTCGACACCGGCTGGTATGTCGGCATCGGCGCCGGTTTGAACGTCCAGCAGGACGTGGGCTACACGCTGCCCGATGCGGTGGTGATCAACGACACGCTGGTCGACCATATCAAAGCCAAGTTCGATCCCACCTGGCGGGGCATCGCCACGCTCGGATACGCCTGGGACAGCCACTGGCGCCTCGAAGGCGAATTCGGCTACACCGACCCCAGCATCTCGAAGATATGCATCGGCAGTTCCTGCATCACGCCGGCCCAGGCCCAGGAGCCCGGGCTGGACATCCAGCAGATCAGCCTGATGGGCAACGTCCTTTATGACGTTCCGCTGGCGGAGAGGTGGTACTTCACGCTCGGCGCCGGCGCGGGCTATTCGTGGCTGTCGGCCAACGTTTCCGGTCTGGGAAGCTCGAACGGCAGCGGCTTCACCTGGCAGGGCATCGCCGGCCTCACCTACAGGCTGTCGGAAGATACCGATCTGCAATTCGACTATCGCCTGATCGGCATTCAGGACGCCGACTTCGGTGGCGTGAAGGTCGACACCCTGTCGCACAACTTCATGGTGACGTTGCGCTGGTACTTCGACCAGCCGCCGCCGCCTCCTCCTCCGCCGCCGCCTCCTCCGCCGCCGCCTCCGCCTCCTCCTCCGCCGCCTCCGCCGCCGGTCAAGACGTTCATCGTCTTCTTCGACTTCAACAAGTCGAACCTGACCGAAGCCGCCCAGGCCGTGGTCGCCGAGGCCGTGAAGACGGCGAAGACGAACGGCTTCGTCAAAGTGCAGATCACCGGCCACACCGATACGGTCGGCTCCGACAAGTACAACATGAAACTGTCGGTCGCCCGCGCCGAAACGGTGAAGGACGAGATGGTCCGCGAAGGCATGGACGGCTCGACGATCGCCATCGAAGGCAAGGGCTTCCACGACCTGCTGGTCCCGACCGGACCGGGCGTGCGCGAGCCGCAGAACCGCCGCGCGGTGATCGATCTGGGAAGCTGAAACCCATCAACGGCAAACTTCGGGGGCGGACCGCAAGGTCCGCCCTTTTTTCGCCCTGGAGCGTCGGACCTTAAATGCGACCCAGTGCTGGGATCAGATTCAGCGTCGCATTTAAGGTCCAAAGACGCTTTAGGATTCAATACGATGCCAAAGCAACTTTGGACTTTGAATTCGCTCGGTGCCTGCCATCAGCATGAGGCGAATTTAAAGTCCGTTGCTTTAGAGCAAAGCGCCTTCAAACGGAATCGGCGCTTAGTTCTAGTTCCTTGATTATCGCGGCGTTCTTTGCGCAAAACCGCACACACTCTTGCGCACGCCGCTCCAAGGCCGGCGGCGTCAGGCCTCGTCGTAAGCCTGGCGCAAGCGGGCGATGTCGAGCTTCTTCATGGCGAACATCGCCTGCATCGCGGCCTGCGATTTCTTCGGGTCGCCGCCGCCGAACAGCTCGACCATGCCTTCGGGCACGATCTGCCAGGACAGGCCGAACTTGTCGGTGAGCCAGCCGCACTGCACCTCCTGGCCGCCGTCGGCGGTGAGCTTTTGCCACAGCTCGTCGACCTCGGCCTGGGTCTTGCAGTTGACCGCGAATGAAACCGCCGGCGTGAACTTGTAGTGCGGCCCGCCGTTCAGCGCCACGAAGCGCTGGCCGTCGAGTTCGAACTCGACGGTCATCACCGAGCCCTTGGGGCCCGGCCCGGCATCGCCGTAGCGGTAGATCTTGCCGAGGCGCGCGTTCTTGAACACGGAGACGTAGAAATTCGCCGCCTCCTCGGCATTGGAATCGAACCACAGGAAGGGAGTGATGCCGCTCATCTCCAGACTCCATCAAGACCTGCCGCGACCAGAACCACCGCGATCAGGAAACCCGCGATCATCGAAACCGGCCTCATCAGCTTTCCTTTTCGCAGATCACCATCGAGGGGATGCCGAACCTGTCGAAAGCCGTACCGAACCGCTCGGCGAAGAAGGTCTTGTCCATCTTCATCCTCACCACACCGCCTTCGGACAGACCGTTGAAGATGCGCTCGGCCTCCGCCGTCTTCGCGGTGTGGACGGTGAGCGAGAAGCGCGCCGCCTTGTCCGGAACCGCACCCGGCTCGCCACTGTCGGAGGCGAGCACGACGGAATCGCCGATCCGCAAGCGCGCGTGGATGATGTGGCCGTGCATCGCGGTGGGCACGTGGGATGCGGCGGGACTTTCGCCGTAGGTCATCCTGGCCTCGACCCTGGCGCCGAGAACCTTCTCGTAGAACGCGAGCGCCTCGGCGCAGTTGCCGTTGAAGAAGATGTAGGGGGTGGTGTTCATGCCGCGTCTCCAGGGGGTGGACCATATGTCGCAAGCGTCGTACTTGATTTTTAGGTTGATATCAACTGATATCGGAGCATGTCAACCCCGAAAGCGGTTCCATCCCTTGAGACCACCCTTGCGGTACGCGACAGTTGTCTCTGCCTGCACGTCCAGCGCGCCGCCCGCGTGCTCGCCCGCCGCTTCGACGAAGCCTTCCGCCCGCTGGAACTGACCAGCGGCCAGTTCTCGCTGATGATGAGCCTCAACCGGCCGCAGCCGCCTTCGATGGGCGACGTGGCGGAACTGCTCGCCATGGACCGCACCACGCTGACCGCGGCGCTGAAACCGCTCGTCCGGCGCAGGCTCGTCACCGTCGCAGTCGACAAGCACGATCGGCGCAGCCGCAGGCTCGGCTTGACCAAGGAGGGCCGCGCGCTGCTTTCCGCTGCGGTTCCCGTCTGGAAGAAGACGCACGCCGAGGTCGAGAACCTCCTGCCGCGCACCGGCGCCGCCCTGCGCGAAGACCTGAAGGCGCTGAACGCGAAGTGACCTTTCCCTTGCGGGCAGGTCATTGTTCCGGGAACAGGTTCATGAACGGCTCGGCTTCCCTGAGGCAGCGCGCGAAGGACGGGCGCTTCGTCAGCCGGTCGAGATAGCCCGCTGCGTTCGGAAACGAAGACCCGAAGCCGGGCGTGACCTTCGCCGCATAGAACAGCGACGGCGCGGCGGCGCAATCCGCCATGGTGAAACCGTCGCCGAAGGCGAAGCCCGCACCCTCCATCGCGGTGTCGACCATGCCGAGCGCGGTGGCAAGACGGCCGCGCATCTCCTCCACACCGTGGGGATCGTGCTTGCCTTCGGGACGCAGGCGATCGGCGACGATCCTGAACATGGGCTCCATGACGTAGCAATCGAAGAAGCGCTCGCGCATGCGCATCTGGCGCGCCGCATCCGGATCGACGGGAATGAATCGGGTCCTGCCGGGATATTTCTGGTCGAGGTATTCGATGATGATAGTGGATTCCGGCACCAGCCGGTCGCCGTCCTTCAGCACCGGCAGCTTGCCGAGGGGCCAGATCTTGAGGAACGCGGCGCGCGGTTCCGGCTCGTTCAGCCTGACGAACTCGGGCGTGAACGGCGTGTCGTTCTCGTAAAGCGCGATCAGCACCTTCATGCAGTAGCTCGACAGCGGGTGATAGTAGAGCGTCAGGGCCATGATGTCCTTCTTTCCTGGGGCAACGGGTCGGTCCGGGCTGCTGATAGGTTGGTATCAACGTATATAGCGCGAGTCAACCGCGCCTGCCACACATTCATGCGACAGGCGATCTACTTCTGCTCCGCCAGATAGGCCTCGAGCTGGTCGAAGGTGCCGTTGAAGCCCATGTTCATGGAGGCGGTGAAGGAGCGGAACTTGGCGCGTTCTTCCTCGGAAGCGTTGATCGGCGCGCCGCGCAGGACAAGCACGGTGCGGCCGCCCTGTCCGGCCAGCGTCAGCGTGTTCAGCACTTCGAGCGGCCAGGTCTCGATGTGCCGCGAATGCACGATGTTGCCCCGGCTGTCGGCGAACGAATTGGCGAAGACCAGACGCTCGGGCGCCGCAATCTCGTGGAACACGAACTTGCCCCACATCTCGGTGCCGTTCGGCGCTTTCATGCCGTAATGGAACGATCCGCCGGGCCGCAGGTCCAACCTGCCGGTGAGCCAGGCAAAGCCCTTGGGCCCCCACCACTTCGCCAGGTGCTTCTCCTCGGTCCACATCCGCCAGACGAGATCGCGCGGCGCATCGAGCGTGCGGCTGAAAGTGAAGGTGTCTTCCGCGATCGTCTGCGCCAGGCGTCCCAGTGTCTGCCGGCCGCCCTCGTCCGCCTTGTGCTCGCGGATCTGGCGATCGCGTTCCGCCGCGCTTGCGAATTCCGCCGCCAAAGTCAGGCGCGTCTTGCCCGCGAGGTCCTCGAAGGTGATCACCACGCTGAACTGAACCGGTACGACTTCATCCTCGCCAGCGTGACGGTAGGCGATCCGCTCAGGCCGCTTCACCTCGTCATAGGTGATGCGGTTCTGGTAATCACGCCCGTCGGGCCCGTGCATGACGAAGCGCCAAGCCCCGCCCGGCCGCATGTCGAAGGCCGAAGTCGTCGTTGTGAAGCCGTCGGGGCCCCACCAGCGTGCCAGATGGTCGGGACGGGTGAAAGCGTCGAACACCAGTTCGCGCGGAGCGTCGATGATGCGGCTCGTCACGATGGTGCGCTCTTTCAATCCGGCGGATTCAGCGTGCCCTGGGTTTGCGTCCATGCTTTTTCTCCTTGGCCTTCAGTACTTGCAGGTAATCCTCGAGGCGGTCGAAGCGCCGTTCCCACAGCACGCGATAATCGTCGAGCCACGCATCCACGCTTTTCAGCGCCGCCAGCTCCAGCCTGCACGGCCGCCACTGCGCTTCGCGTCCGCGCGCGATCAGGCCGGCGCGCTCAAGCACCTTCAAGTGGCGCGAGACCGCCGGCAGGCTGATGTCGAAGGGCTGCGCGAGTTCGCCCACCGTCGCCTCGCGACGGGCAAGACTGGCAAGGATCGCCCGGCGCGTCGGATCGGCGAGCGCGGCGAAAGTGGCGGAAAGGGCGTCGGTCATGGCTTAAAGATGTATTTAACGTACAGGTTAAATAAAGCCGCTCCGATGCGATCCGTCAAGAGGCCGCACGACGTGTGAATCGAATATCTCCGGCGGACGCATCCTCCTTCCCTTGGGGAGCCGCAACTGCCAAGCTGCCGACGCGGCGGCAGGAAGGGATGACGCGATGCGTTTCGTATGGGCCATGGTGCTTGCAGCGGCATGCGCGATTGGAGCGCAGGCAGCGGCCGTCGTCACCGGCGGGGCGGTGGAAGGCGTCGGCGAGGACGGCTTGACCGTCTACAAAGGCATTCCGTTCGCGGCGCCGCCGCTGGGCGAGCTGCGCTGGCGGGCGCCGCAGCCGGTGCATCCCTGGAACGGCGTGCGCAAGGCCGACCGCTTCGCGCCCGCCTGCATGCAGACGGGCGTCTCGATGCCCGGCGAAGCGCCGCCGCAAACGAGCGAGGATTGCCTTTACCTCAACATCTGGGCGCCGTCCGGCGCGAAGAAGCTTCCCGTCATCGTGTGGATCTACGGCGGCGGTTTCACCAACGGCTCGGCGGCGATGCCGCTCTATCGCGGCGACGGACTGGCACGCAAGGGCGCGATCGTCGTGACGTTCGGCTATCGCGTGGGGCCGCTGGGATTCCTGGCGCTGGAAGAGCTGACGCGCGAATCGCCGGAGCATACGTCCGGCAATTACGGACTGATGGATGAGATCGCGGCGCTCAAATGGGTGCAGAAGAACATCGCGGCGTTCGGCGGCGATCCGCAGCGCGTCACCATCGCGGGGCAATCGGCGGGGGCGGCGTGCGTCTCGATCCTGATGGCCTCGCCCGCAGCGAAGGGCCTGTTCCAGCGCGCCATCGGCGAAAGCGGCGGCATGTTCGAGCCGATGGCGCTGGCGCCGGGCTACTTCCTCAACAATGCGGAAAAGGACGGGCAGGCCTATGCCGCCGCGCTCGGTGCGCCATCGCTTGCGGCGTTGCGGGCGCTTCCCGCGCGCGACCTGTTCAAGGCGAACGTCGATGCCGTGTCGCATCCGGTGATCGAGCCCGCGGTGCTGCCGCAATCGCCCTACGACGTGTTCGCGGCCGGCAAACAGAACGACGTTCCGGTGCTGGCCGGAGCGAACGAAGAGGAGGCGCGCGCCCTGGTCAAGGACCTCGACGCCGTCACCGCCGCGACCTACGACGCGGAGATCGTGAAGCACTGGGGCCCGCTGCCGGCGCCGCTTTACGACCAGTATCCGCACGCCACGGATGCGCAGGCCAGGCAGGCCCGGCTCAATTTCGAACGCGATCTGCGTTTTGCCTGGGACGACTGGACCTGGGTGAAGCTGGAGTCTTCCACCGGACACAATGCCGCTTACGGCTATCGCTTCGCGCACAAGCCGCCGTTTCCGCCGGATTCTCCCTATGCCGGCTGGGGCGCGAGCCATTTCGCCGAACTCTGGTACGTGTTCGCCCATCTCGATCAGGAGCCGTGGGCGTGGACAGCGGACGACCGGCGCCTTTCGGATGCGATGGCGCGATACTGGGTCAACTTTGCCGCGAACGGCGATCCCAACGGGCCCGGCCTGCCGGCATGGCCGCGATTCACCAAGGACGACGGGCGCGTGCTGATGCTCGACGATCCCATCACCGCCGCACCGACGCCGCATCTCGACGCGTTGCAGGTGTTCGACCAGGTGTATGCGCAGGCGCGCGGAGCCCATTAGCGGAAAAAAAGGGGCTGCGCCCGCAAACGAGCGCAGCCCCATCACCTACTCACTTGGCGTCACCCGCGCACGCACTGTCCCGTGAAGGGATTGCGATGCGTGCCGCCGGGGCACGGACGCTGACCGACGCAGACGCCGTCGGAGTTGCGCATCTCGCCCGGAGGACACGGCTTGCGGATGCAACTGCCGTTGGCATCCATCACCGATCCCGGAGGACAGGGATGCTCGCACTGGCCGTTCGCTCCCATCGTCTCGCCCTGCGGGCACGGACGCACGCATTCGCCGAGCGGATTCGTCGCCGATCCCGGCGGACAGACGCAACGTCCGTCGGAGTTCATCACCTTCGGCGGCGGGCAACGCATGCATTCGCCGTTCGGCGTGGCGGATGTTCCCGGCGGACAGACGCAGCGCCCATCGGAGTTGATCATCCTGGGCGGCGGGCAGCGCATGCATTCGCCGTTCAGCGGATTTACCGCCGTGCCGGGTGGGCAGACGCACTGGCCGTTGGGGCCCATCACCTTGGGCGGCGGACACTGGTTTGGCGGCGGCATGCAGCCTGCTGCCGTCGTGGCGGGCGGGCATTTGATGCACTGGCCGCTCGCCGGACTCATCACCGTTCCGGGCGGGCACACGCATTGGCCGGCCGCATTCATCACCTTGGGCGGCGGACACTGGTTTGGCGGCGGCTGACAGCCGACGGCATTGGTCGCCGGCGGGCACTTGATGCACTGGCCGCTCGCCGGACTCATCACCGTTCCCGGCGGACACACGCATTGCCCGGCCGCGTTCATTACTTTGGGCGGCGGACACTGATTGGGCGGCGGATTGCACACCGCGCCCGCAGGACAGATGCACGCGCCGGTCGCCGGATCGAGCATCATCGGCGGCCGGCACTGCGCTTGCGCGACCTGAACGAGATCGCTCTCGAGCGCGACGTATCTCGACTCGTTGATCGTCGACATCGCAGGCGCGGATGCCTGTGCGGCCGTACACAGCCCCGCAAGCGCGAGGCAGAACGCGATCCATTTCATGATTTTCCTCCCAGAGACCCCATCCGGGTGTTAACGATAGCCACTTTCGCGGCCGCCGAATAGAATTTTTCCAGTTAAAGTGGCGTCTCAGATGCAGCCGGGGCCCCGAAGAGACAGCCAAGGCCTTTCACGAAAAGCCAAATCGCAGGTGCGCGTAACCTGCAGGGCAAGGCCGGCCGAAAGCGAAAATCCCGTTTCGATCCGGCGCAAAGAACTTGACACCATCGTCATCTAAGCCTTCGGTGCCCGCGAAGAGGACGACATGAAACTCACGCTGATCAATCCGCGCACGCCCGAAAGCTTCTGGAGCTTCAAATGGGCGGTGAACCAGATCCTGCCGGGCAAGCGCGCGCTCAATCCGCCGCTGGGGCTCGCCACCTTGGCCGCGCTCACGCCCCCGCACTGGGACGTGACCATCGTCGACGAGAACGTGGAAAGCGTGCCGCTCGACCCCGAGGCCGACCTGGTCGGCATCGGCGGCATGGCGGTGCAGGCGCCGCGCCAGCGCGAACTGATCCGCTACTATCGCGAGCGCGGATATCGCGTGGTGGTGGGCGGCGCCTCGGCGTCGCTGACGCCGGAAAAATACGAAGGGCTGGCCGACACCGTCGTCTCGGGCGAAGCCGAATACATCTGGCCGCAGTTCTGCCGCGACTTCGAGGCGGGATGCGCGAAGGCGCTCTACAAGGAGACGGGCACGGTGGATCTGAAGGACTCGCCGGTACCGCGCTTCGACCTGTTGAAGCTGAAGCGCTATGCCAACGCCACGTTGCAGTACTCGCGCGGCTGCCCCTACACCTGCGAGTTCTGCGACATCATCGTGATGTTCGGCCGCAAGCCGCGCATGAAGAGCCCCGCCCAGATCGGGTGCGAACTGGACGCGCTGCGCGAGGCGGGCGTGAGCAGCATCTTCTTCGTCGACGACAACATGATCGGCAACAAGAAGAAGGCCAAGGAGCTGTTCGCCTTCATCGCCCAATACCAGGACCGCCACGGCCGGCCGTTCTCGTTCGGCACCGAGGTCTCCATCAACCTCGCCCAGGACGAGGAGCTGATGGCGCTGATGCGGGCGGCGAACTTCAACTGGGTGTTCATCGGTATCGAATCGCCCGATCCGGCGAGTCTGGCCGAAACCGGCAAGACCCAGAACCTGCGCGAGGACATGCTGGTCAGCATCAAGCGCATCTATTCTAAGGGCATGGAGATTCTGGCCGGATTCATCATCGGCTTCGACAACGACACGCCCGCCACGTTCGAGGCGCAATACCGCTTCATCCGCGATTCCGGCATCCAGACCGCAATGATCGGCCAGCTGTTCGCCCTGCCCAAGACCCCGCTCTACGAGCGGCTCGAACGCGAAGGGCGCATCCGCGAGATCGACGACGAGTCCGACAACACGCGGGCACGCTCCAACGTCGTCCACAAGACGATGAGCGACGATCTGATGAGCCGGCGCTACGCCGACGTCTACCGCCGCCTGCTCTCCGACGAGGGCATCGCCGCGCGCATCAGGAACAAGGTGCGCGAGATGGGCAGGACCGGCTATCGCGGCGGCTACACCGCCAACGAGACGGCGGGACTGCTGTGGCGGCTGCTGACGAAGGGAATTCTCCCCGGCGGGCCTTCGCGCATCTGGCATTTCGCGCGCTCGTTCCCGGCGGGCAAGCCGTGGCTGGCGCCGACCGTGGTCGCCGACTGGATCGCCGGACTTTCGATGCGGGCGTTCGCGCGCGACCATCTGTGGGCCGCGCTTGCGCCCGATACCCGCAGGCTGGAGGCCGCACGCGCCGCCATCGCGCGCATGATCGCGCAGAGCGAAGTGTGGATCGGCCGCCAGACCGCCGAGCTTCCCAGCCTCAACATCCACATCGGCAACGAGCTTTCGCTGCGCTTCGCCCGCAAAGCCGTTCCCGAGATGAAGCGCCTGATGCGGAAATCGCGCACGCGGCTCATCCTGGCGATCGAAAACATTCCCGACGACTACGTTCCGGACGTGGAGAAGCTCCTGCGGAGGCTTTCGAAGTACGGCGACCGCGTGTTCGTGCGCCTGTCCGACGCCACGCGCGAGCAGCTTTCCATCGACCTGTCGCGGTTCAATCTGGTGCTGATGCCGGCGCTGGGGAAATAGGGGCGCGGCTCACACCCGGTGCCATCCCGGCCGGGGACGACAGCCGGTTCTTCGATCCGCGTCTGCACTCCTATCCCGTGATCGCGCGGGCCGCGAAGAACGCCGCGAGCACGCCGAACAGGACGGCGGCCGCGAAGCGGATGGCCTTGAGCGGCAGGCGCGCAGCGAACGCATTGCCGACGAACACGACCGGAACGTCGGCGGCGAGCATGCCCAGCGTCGATCCCGCCACCACGCCGATCAGGTCCTTGTAGGCCGCCGCCAGCGTCGCGGTGGCGATCTGGGTCTTGTCGCCGATCTCGACGACGAAGAAGAGCGCCAGCGTGGAAAGGAACGCGCTGCGGTCGGTCATCTGCGGCGGCTCGCAGGGATCGTCGGGCACCAGCGTCCAGCCCGCCATCGCCATGAGCCCGACCGCGACGATGGAATAGAGCAGGCGCGGGTTGAGCCAGCCGGCGACAACGATGCCGAGCGCGCCCGCCGCCAGATGATTGAACAGCGTGGCGACGACGATGCCCGCGATGATCGGCCAGGGCTTGCGGTAGCGCGCCGCCAGCACCAGCGCCAGAAGCTGGGTGCGGTCGCCCATCTCGGCGAGCGCCACGGCCGAAAACGTGACCAGAAAGGCCTGCATGGCGGGAGAAAGGGGTCAAGCCGCGCCAAAGATCAATGGCGATCATGTCCCGGCGGGGCGGCGCAGCGTTCGTGCCGCCTTGCATCGCACCCGCGTTTCGGTCAGGACAGGCGCCCGGCCATGTCCCATTCCCCGACACGCACCTTCGCCATGCTTCGCGCCAGCGCGGGCGCGCAGTGGGCGTGCGTGCTCGCCCTTTCCACGGTGTTCGTGGCGGCGATGGAGGCGATGCATCTGCCCGCGGCGCTGCTCTTGGGGCCGATGATCGCGGGATTGCTCGTGGCCGCGGGCGGCGGCACGATCCGCATGGGCGATACCGGCTTCCTGATCGCGCAGGGAATCGTCGGATGCATGATCGCGCACGCCATGCCGCTCTCCGTCCTCTCCGGCGCGTTGCGGCAGTGGCCGGTGTTCGTGCTGGGCGTCGGTTCGACCGTGTTCTTCGCCGCGCTGATGGGATGGCTTCTGACGCGCCGGCGCGTGCTGCCGGGCACCACTGCGATCTGGGGCTCGGCGCCGGGCGCGGCCAGCGCGATGACGGTGATGGCCGGAGAATTCGGCGCCGACATGCCGCTGGTCGGCTTCATGCTGTACCTGCGCGTGCTATGCGTGGCGGGCATCGCCTCGGTGGTGGCGAGCATCGCCGGCCGCGGCCATCCGCTGGCCGCCATGGTGTGGCTGCCGCCGGTCGACTGGGCCGCCTTTGCAGGCACCGCGGCCATCGCCGCCACGGGTTTCGCCACCGTCAAGCTGTTCAAGCTGCGTGCGGGCGGCCTCATCGTGCCGCTGGTGCTGACGGGCGTGGTGATGAACGCGGGATGGATGACGATCGAACTGCCGCCGTGGTTCCTCGCCGTCGGCTACGCGCTTCTGGGCTGGACCATCGGCCTGCGCTTCACGCGGCAGATGCTGGGGAGCGCGGCGCGGGCGCTGCCGGTTCTGGTAGGCGCCATTCTGACGCTGATCGCGGCGTGCGCGGGCTTCGGGCTGGTGTTG